>JBHGWS010000039.1:0-5737 GCA_041936745.1 Candidatus Darwinibacter acetoxidans | reverse complement strand
AGCTGCTGCCGGTAGGTGCCATGGATACAAAACTGATGGTTTTAATCGCCGCGGGAGAAGCGCCCGATGTCTTCACTCTGCGAAAAGAACGCCTTTCCTTCTTTTTGGAACAGGATACTCTAATGGCCTTAGGAGTAGAGGAAAACGGCACCGAGATCTATGGTATTGAGCACCCCGCCCAGCAGGCCTATTTTGTCGCCTGGCGTGAAAGTAAACATCCTGAGGCAGCTTTGGCGGTACTGCATTATTTTGTGGAAAATATCCCGCCTCTAGCAGAAGAGCTTTTATGGGAAACGGAAGCCCCGCCCCTAATATTTAACTAAACGGTATAGCGCAGCGGCGCTATACCGTTTGTTTGTTTTGCTTAGAATTGCACCTGCGGCACTTCCCTGGCCCCTTCCGCAACCTCGAAGAACAGTTTGGCCTGTTTGCCCAAAACATTAGCTAAAATGTTAGTGGGAAATTTGCGGATTGTAGCATTCCAATTCTGCACGGATTCGTTAAAGCGCATGCGCTCCGTGGCAATTCGGTTTTCTGTCCCCGCCAGCTCGTCCTGGAGCCGAACAAAACTCGTGTCCGCTTTCAAATCAGGGTAAGCCTCGCTGATGGCCAAAAGCCTGCCCAAAGCGGAATCTAAACCGGTGTTGGCCTCCATTTGGTCTGCAGGCGTTCTCGCCGCCAAAAGGCGGGCCCGCGCCTGAGCTATTTCCGTGAAAACACCTTCTTCGTGGCTGGCGTAGCCTTTGACCGTGTTAACCAGATTGGGGACTAAATCAGCCCGCCTCTGCAGCTGGTTTTCCACCTGGGCCCAACGGCCGTCAACTGATGTCTCCAGTTCGACTAATTGGTTGTACTTCCCCACAACTGAACCTACTAAGATTATTAAAACAATGACAACTGCCAATAAGATTTGGGTCGATCTTTTCATTTTTCCACGCTCCTCGTTTTGATTAAAAACGCCTGCCGGCACCGCCGCCGCCGCTGCGGCCGCCGCCAAAGCCCCCGCTTCTGCCGATGCTGCCTCCTCTGGGCATTCCGGCGCGCGGTATTATAACGGGCCGATGTGTGCCGCCGCCACCGCCCGCTGAACCACCCGGCGGATACCGCCTGCTTCTTCTTAAAAGCAGTACAATTAAAACAAAGATAATAAAAGCGGAAAGCCAGCCTGAGTCTTTCTTTTCTGCTGCAATTTCAAATTCTTCCCCGGCTAAAATTGCGGCATAAGCCGATGTTAAGCCCACTAAGCCCCGGCCGTAACGCTTTTCTTGAAAGTGGGGCAGGCCTTCTTGGTCGATAACTGCCCCAACCTTGCCGTCGGGAAGGGCTCCTTCCAGGCCGTAGCCCGTTTCCACTTCAATGGCCCCTTCGCCTACGGAAAGCAAAATTACAAGGCCGCTGTCTTGTGGGCCCCCAACGCCCCAGGCATTGAAAAGCCCCGTGATATATGATTTGGGATCACTTGGTTCGGTGCTCTCCACCGTAACCACAGCGATTTCAATCCCCTGTTCCTTTTTAAGTTTTTCCGCAATCAGCTGTATTTCCGCAGCGCTGCGCTGATCGATCACGTTCGCAAAATCACTGACAAAGCCAACAGGCGACGGATATTTAATAGAAGCCGCCCCCACGGCTGCGGGCAGCAGGATCAGTAAAATAATGCTTAAAAGTACCCTTTTTCTGTGCTTTGACATGGCTTCACCTCTTTTTTAAAGCCGATCTGCCGTGCCGGCCCAATATTTCCCCCAAGCTGAAATATTGGCCGAAACCGTAAGCTAACGGTTCAGCCGCAGGCAGATCAAATTTTCCATCAACTAAACAATCTTCGCTGTAGTGGGCCAAAACGACCTCGCTTAAAAATAAATCATGAGTGCCCAAAGGGATAATCCTCTCAACCCGGCATTCTAAATTCACGGGGCATTCTTTAATTAAAGGTGCGCCGATTTTCTCTGCGGGCAGCGGCGTAAATTCGCATTCCTTAAACTTATCGTGCTCCCGGCCGGAAACCAGCCCGCAGTGGTCCACCAAATCTATCTGGCCGTGCCGGGGCATGTTGATGACAAAATCGCCGGACTCTTTGATTATACCATAAGAATGGCGTTCGGGCCTGATACCAACTCCCACCAAAACAGGCTCGGAACAGAAGATGCCGGCCCAGGCCAAGGTTATAATATTCGGCTTTCCTCCACTTTGACAGCTCACCAGAACTACCGGCAGGGGATACAGGCCGGTTTGCGGTTTTCGGGTAATTTTTGCCACCCTCCGCCCTCCTATTCTTTTAAAGGTACTGGCAGGTAAACCTGATCGCCTTCAACCCAGACAAATTCATTGGCGGTATATTCCTGGACCAGCTGCCGCAGGATCCCTACTTCTTCCGCCTGTAAGATGGGGTGAAAAGTTACGTCCGCTAAATATTCTGTATCGGCCAGTCTGATCCTCCTATTGATCAGTTCGTTTTCAATTTTTCCCGCGTGGCTGTAATCGACTGTGACGGCGATCTTTTTGGCGGGTACCATGCGTACAATCCCCGCTTTATTGATCGCTTCCCTGGCCGCTCTGCCGTAGGCTCGAATCAAACCACCCCGGCCTAAAAGGGTGCCGCCGAAATACCTGGTCACAACTACGGCCACATTAACTAAAGAGTTCTGCTTTAAACTTTCCAAAACGGGCAGGCCAGCTGTGCCGCTCGGTTCGTTGGCATCGCTGTATTTTTGAATTTCCCCGTTTACACCAATAATGTAAGCAGGTACGTTATGGGTGGCATCCCAATGTTTTTTGCTGATTTTTTCTATGAAGGCCTCCGCCTCCGCTGTGTTTTGCACCGGTTTGATCCTGCCGATAAATTTCGATTTTCTTTCAAATAAAGTTACTTCCGCCTTTTTGGCCGCGGTCCGGTATTCTACCAACACTCAAACCACCTCGCCTCACAATTCCACATTTGCTTTGCTTCTTCCTTCCGCTTCTGATATTCTTATTTGGAGGAGGATTGGCATGGACATAATTAGGCAGTTGGCGCAGGAATTGAAAATCGGCGCCTCACAAGTAGAACGTACTATAAGCTTACTTGACGAGGGAAATACTATTCCCTTTATTGCCCGTTACCGCAAAGAAGCAACGGGAGAATTGGACGAAATCGTCCTGCGCGCTTTGAGCGAGCGCCTAACTTACTTGAGAAATTTAAAAGAGCGCAAAGAAGAAGTAAGGCGCTTAATTAAAGAGCAAGAAAAACTGACGGAAGAGATCAATAAAGCGATTTCCCGGGCCGTCACCTTACAAGAAATCGAAGACATTTACCGGCCCTTCAGGCCCAGGCGCCGTACACGGGCCTCAACGGCCAAAGAAAAAGGCTTGGAGCCCTTGGCTGAACAACTTTTTACCCAAGGGCCTCAAAAACCGGCCGAACTTGCCGCCAAGTTTGTCCAAAACGACGTGGCATCCGTTGAGGAAGCACTTGAGGGCGCCCAGGATATTCTGGCGGAGAGATTTTCCGATGATCCCCTGCTGCGTAATTTAGCCCGCAAGTTTTTCTGGCAGACGGGCTTGCTGATCAGCCAAAAAGCGGAAACGGACACCAAAGAAGCACAGGAGTTTTCCATGTACTTTGATTACGTAGAAGATATCAGCAAAATCCCTCCTCACCAAATCTTAGCCATCAATCGGGGTGAGCGGCTGAAGGTGCTCAGGGTACAGATAGCCGTTGACGAAGAAAGGCTTATTGGGCTTTTGCGGCGCGAAGTGATTGCAAACAGCAATTCCCCTGCCGCCCCCCTTATTTTAAACGCCCTGAATGATGGGTATCAGCGGCTTTTAGCCCCAAGCCTGATGCGGGAAATCCGCAGCCGGCTGACAGAAACAGCGGAAGAACACGCCATTCAAATCTTTGCGAAAAACCTGCGGGATTTACTCCTGCAAAGCCCCGTTAGGGGCCGCAACATCCTGGGTATCGACCCGGCTTACCGCACGGGCTGCAAAGTTGTGGCGGTAAACGAATTTGGTGATCTGTTGGCCGAAAGCACAATCTTCCCCCACCAGCCGCAAAACCGCTGGGCGGAAGCCTTGGATACCTTGGCGGCTTTGGTGGAAAAGCACGCTATTTCTTTAATAACTATCGGCAACGGCACTGCCAGCCGAGAAACAGAACAGCTGGTGGCGGAATTAATAGCCAAGCGGGCCCCCGCTCTGCAGTATCTGGTGGTGAATGAGGCCGGCGCCTCAGTTTATTCCGCTTCCGATTTAGCCCGGGAAGAATTCCCCGATTTAGATGTTGCCGTGAGAGGGGCCATTTCCATCGCCCGCAGGGTGCAGGATCCGTTGGCGGAATTAGTAAAAATCGATCCTAAATCAATCGGCGTTGGCCAATACCAGCACGATGTAAACCAAAGAAAGCTTACCGAAACATTGGGTGCAGTTGTGGAAAGCTGCGTCAACTACGTGGGCGTGGAACTGAATACTGCTTCCGCACCCCTTTTGCGCCACGTCTCCGGCCTTTCCGCCAACGTGGCACAGCAGGTTGTCGCTTACCGCCAAGAAAACGGGCCTTTTTTAAACCGAGGCGAACTCCTGAAGGTAAAAGGGCTGGGGCCGAAAACCTTCCAGCAGGCTGCGGGTTTTTTGCGGATCGCCGAGGCAGAAAGGCCTTTGGATAATACGGCGGTACACCCGGAATCTTATCCCTTGGCCCGTAAAATTTTGGAAAACATCGGCTATGGGGAAACAGCCCTCAAAGACAAAGCGGCCTTAAAAGAAGTGCAGAACCGTTTGAAAACGCTGGATGCCAATAAAATAGCGGAGGAACTGGCTGCGGGTGCACCGACCGTAAGGGATATTATTGCCGCTTTGGGCCAACCGGGCCGGGATCCCAGGGACGAACTGCCCGCGCCCATTTTCAGGGAAGATATCCTCAGCCTAAAAGATCTGCGGCCGGGGATGACGCTGCAGGGCACAATTCAAAATGTGGTGGATTTTGGAGCCTTTGTAGATATCGGTGTGCAAAAAGCGGGCCTGGTCCATATCTCCCAGCTCAGTGACAGCTACGTACGCCACCCCACCGATGTTGTCCAGGTAGGCGACATTGTGACAGTACGCGTTTTAGCCGTTGATGCAACAAAGGAGCGGATCAGCCTGAGCATGAAAAGGGGGCCCCTGCGAGCTAAACGCGATGTCAGGAAAGAACGACCGGGAAAGGTTTTATAAAGACGTGGAATAATCTTTACCCCAAAAAACAATGAAAAAGGGCCGTTTTAGGGCAAAAAACGCTTGTTTGCCTAAAATTGACCCCAAACATAAAGGGGTGATGATCCTTCATGTCGAAGTGTTTAGTATCACGCTAAACAGCGACAGAAAGGACATCACCATAGCTATTATACCACAAAAAAGTCTGTTTGGGTGGAGAGATGTTGAAGAATTAGGCGACTTGGAAAGATTAGTATTAGTTTTAGAATCAATGCCCGATGAAAAATTGGTTTCGACAATGGAAAAAGATCGGTTTAGAGGCAGAAACGATTACCCTGTTCGTGCTGTGTGGAATGCAATGCTCGCAGGAATGGTTTATCAGCATTCCACAGTTGCGAGTTTACTCAGGGAGTTAAAGAGGAACGCTCAACTGCGGGAAGTATGCGGATTTGATTTGTTTTTGGGGATCGATGCTGTCCCGACTCAATGGGCCTTCTCCAGATTTTTAAAGCGCCTGAGTACCAAATATGCTCACTATGTTGAGGAGATGTTTGATGAACTGGTGGCAGAG
>JBHGWS010000038.1:0-9347 GCA_041936745.1 Candidatus Darwinibacter acetoxidans | reverse complement strand
ACGCCAGCTGCACCTCTGGGGGCCGGCAGGCCAAAAAGAGGCAGTGTCATCAAAAAATGCACTTCACCGGTGACAGAAGCGGCCTTTTTACCCTTGGATCTGCCAAGCCACGCCGCGGAAGCACATCCCATCACTCTGGTTGAAGACATAGATCTCCTGGTCGAGGTAGAATTAGGCCAAGTTGAGTTAACCTTAAATGAACTTTTAGAGCTGAAACCCAAAACTGTAATTCCCCTGGAGAGGCATGCCGGTGAAGCTGTAGATGTTTTTGTCAATAAAAATCCGGTTGCCAAAGGAGAAGTTGTGGTCTTGGACGAACATTTTGGAGTACGGGTTCTGGAAATCGTCCCGGCAGCGGAAAGAATTCCCAACGACTGAAGGTGAAATGATTGGACGGCGATATTTTATGGGGGCTATTCAAAGTCGTAATTGCCTTAGGTATTTTAATCCCGGTGCTAATTTATGTCACACGTTGGTACGCGAAAAGGCAGATTGTGGGCCAAAGTGCTGCGGTCAAAGAAATTATTCCCTTAGGCGCCAATAAGGCCTTGTATGTTGTGGAGTGGGAAGGCGAAAAAATGCTTTTGGGTGTAACCGCCCAATCGATCACAGTTTTAGAGCAGAAACAGATCACGCCAAAAATCGAGACAGAGGAGGCAGCTACTTGAGCATCTTTTTGCAGGCGGCAATACCCCTACCCAGCATTGATATTGGGCTTGGCTTAGCGGAAAGCCCCGCTGACGTGGCTGTAACTTTACAGATCCTGTTTCTTTTGACGGTCTTAAGTTTGGCGCCGGCAATCTTAATTTTAATGACTTCCTTTACCAGGACCGTAATTGTCCTCTCGTTGATCCGCAACGCCTTGGGCACAAACCAAGTACCGCCAAACCAAGTCTTGATCGGGCTCGCTTTATTTTTAACCGCCTTTGTTATGGGCCCGTCCTTCGGCACAGTTTACAGTGATGCTCTACTGCCTTATCTCGATGGGGAATTAAGCCTGGAGGAGATGTGGGAAGTGGGCCAAAAACCAATCCGCGACTTTATGTTTCAGCACACCAGGGAAAAAGACCTGGAAATGTTTATTGCCATGCGCGGCGGAGAGCGGCCGAATGAACCATCTGATGTTGATACGTTGACATTAATCCCATCTTTTGTGATTTCGGAATTGAAAACCGCCTTCCAGTTGGGATTTGTCATATTTATACCTTTTTTGGTGATTGATATGGTGGTGGCCAGTACCTTAATGGGCATGGGCATGATGATGCTGCCGCCCGTGATGATCTCGCTGCCTTTTAAGATCTTACTATTCGTCTTAGTCGACGGCTGGCATTTGATTGTCCGCTCCCTGTTAGCCAGCTTCCATTAAGGATGTGAAAGCATGACAGATCAAACAGTGATAAACCTAGCCAGGGAAGCGGTATTAACCGTCCTCTTGGTAGCAGGCCCCGCTTTAGGTATCGGCATGCTTGTCGGTTTGCTTGTCAGTATTTTTCAAGCCACAACCCAAATCCAGGAACAAACCCTGACTTTTATCCCCAAGATTGTGGCTGTATTAGTTTCCGTTGTTATCTTCGGCCCTTGGATGATTAAGGTGTTAGTGGATTTTGCCCAGCGCCTGTTGAGTAATTTGCCCGATTATGTCATGTAGGGGAGGTTGCCTATGGAGGTTATTCTCACTGATTTTGTCCGCTTCGCCTTAGCGCTGGTGCGGCTGGCCACCTTCCTGGCAGTTATCCCGGTCTTTAACATGAGAAACATACCCATTCAAGCAAAAATCGGCTTAGCAGCGCTGGCCGCTCTAGTCGTCATGCCTCCCCTGGCGGGGAATTTAAATCTGGAGTCGCCGGGAGTTTTAATGTTTCTCGCCCTGCAGGAAGTGGCAGCCGGCCTGCTTTTGGCATTGGTTGTCATCTTGGTTTTCGCCATAATAACCTTTGCGGGCCACTACGTGGATACACCGATGGGCTTTGGCATGGCTTCGGTTTTTGATCCGTCTTTAGGCGGCCAGATCCCCGTGTTTTCCCAGTTCTATTTTGTTTTTGCCACCTTAATCTTTTTCGGGGTGGATGCCCACCTCTGGCTGTTTAAAGCACTGACAAAGTCTTTTGCTATCTTACCTTTAGGGCAGTCTTTAAATTTAGAACCGAGTTTTCCCGTGTTTATGGATTTGATACAGCAGGTCTTTGTTTTGGGCATTAAATTGGCTTTACCCATAGTTGCCACTATTCTTTTAACTGATTTAGGCCTGGGGATTGTCATTCGGGCGGTTCCCCAGATTAATGTTTTTGTCATCGGCTTTCCGATTAAAATAGCGGTGGGGCTTTTGGTAATCGTTTTTGCCCTGCCTACCTTTGTTCTGATTGTCAGCGAGCTTTTCAGCCTTGATGGCTTACTCTTTCGCTACTTCCACGAAATTCTCGCTTTGGGAGGGGGCTAAATGGTTCACTTTAAGCTTGACCTGCAGCTTTTTGCCGGGGAAAAAACTGAACCGGCAACTCCCAGGCGCCGGGAAGAGGCGAGAAAAAAAGGCCAAGTGGCCAAAAGCGGCGAAGTGGCTACTGCGGCCTTGGTGTTGTTTGGGTTTTTAATCCTTCATCTTTTAGCATCGTTTATGGCAGGCCAGCTGAAGGAGACCGTACAGTACTTTTTACAGGCCATGCCCGAATGGCAGGGGGATCTGTTAGGGCTTAAATCCCTGTTTTTACAGGCCTTTCTGAAACTGGGCATTACAGTTGGGCCCATCCTGTTAAGCTTGTTGGCCATCGGGTTTTTAGCGCAGGTAATCCAAGTGGGCTTCATGAGTTCCGGGGAATCGCTCCTGCCCCAATTTTCACGCATCAACCCCGTGGAAGGCTTTAAGCGTATTTTCTCGAAAAGGGCCTTGATGGAGTTTTTTAAATCTGTCTTTAAGATAGGTTTGGTCGGCTACATGGTTTATACCCAGATCCGAAGTAATTTAAATTGGCTGCCTGACTTAGGGCTTTTGGAAATTACGCAAAGCAGTGTTTTAATAGGTGAGGCGGTTTATAATTTGAGTTTGCGCGTAGGGTTATTTCTTTTGATTATCGCGGCGTTAGACTATTGGTACCAGCGGCGGGAATTTGAAGAAAGCATCCGCATGACCAAGCAGGAAGTGAAAGAGGAATTCAAGGAAATGGAAGGCGATCCCCTGGTGCGCTCGAAAATCAGGCAGCGCCAGCGGCAGATTGCTTCCCGCCGCATGATGCAGGAAATCCCCACCGCGGATGTAATTGTCACCAACCCCACGCATTACGCCATCGCCATTCGGTATGCCCCGGAAAAAATGGCGGCACCCCAGGTTGTGGCTAAGGGGATGGGGGCTATCGCCCAAAGAATCAAAGAAGAAGGGGAAAAACACGATATTACGCTGGTGGAAAACCCGGCTCTTGCCAAAGCATTATTCGAAACAACCGAAATCGGCCAGGAGATCCCCGCAGACCTTTACCCGGCGGTTGCCGAAGTCTTGGCTTTTGTCTACCGCTTAAAAAAAAGAAGCGTTTAAATAAGAGAGGGAGGTGCAGCCGTGGCCAAAACAACAATATCAACTATGCAGAGGCTTTTACGCTTCAGCGATGTTTACATCGTCTTAGCAGTCGTTTTGATTGTAGTAATGATGGTTCTGCCCCTGCCCACCTTTTTACTGGATATCTTACTGGCTACAAATATCAGCTTGTCCCTTTTAATTCTTTTAATTACAATGAACATTAAAGAACCGTTAGAGCTGGCAATTTTCCCGTCGCTGCTTTTAGTCACCACCCTTTTCCGCTTATCTTTAAACGTATCTTCCACGCGGCTGATCTTGCTGACAGGCGATCCGGGGAAGATTATTAAAGCTTTCGGTAATTTCGTGGTCGGCGGCAACTATGTAGTCGGCTTTGTCATCTTTTTAATTCTTGTTGTGGTTCAATTTGTTGTCATTACCAAAGGTGCGGAAAGGGTTGCGGAGGTTGCGGCCAGGTTCACCTTAGATGCCATGCCCGGTAAGCAGATGAGCATCGATGCGGATCTCAATTCCGGTTTAATCAGCGAAGGAGAAGCGCGGGACCGCCGGAAAAAGATTGAGCAAGAAGCTGATTTTTACGGCTCTATGGACGGTGCCGCCAAGTTTGTCAAGGGCGATGCCATCGCCGGAATTATAATTACCATTATTAATCTTTTAGGCGGTTTTGCCATCGGTATCGGCCAAAAAGGACTTCCTTTTGCGGAGGCTTTAAACCGCTACACCCTTTTAAGCGTGGGGGACGGTTTAGTCTCGCAGATCCCCGCTTTACTTATTTCCACCGCCACAGGCATCATTATTACGCGGGCAGTTTCCGAAAACAACCTGGGTACCGACTTAACCCGCCAGCTTTTTTCCCACGGCAATGTTTTAGCCACGGCCGCTTTTGTGATCGCGGTTTTTGGCTTCGTGCCGGGCCTGCCCACTTTACCGTTTTTGTTTTTGGCGGCTTTATCCGGCATGCTTTCTTATGGCGTCTACCGGGCGGAAAAAACAGCGGAGCTCTCAGAGGATCTTGCTTTAGAACAAGCGGAGTTGGCGGCGGCCCGCAAGCCGGAAAGCCTGATTTCGCTGCTGCAGGTGGATCAAATCGAGCTTGAAATCGGCTACAGCCTAATACCCTTAGTCGATGAAGCCCAGGGCGGGGATATGCTCGATCGGATCAGCATGATCAGAAGGCAGTGCGCCTTAGAATTGGGCCTTTTGGTCCCGGTCATCAGGATTAGAGACAACCTACAGCTAAACCCGGATGAGTATGTTTTGAAGATTAAAGGAATCCCGGTTGCCCGTGGAGAATTAATGGTTAACCATTATTTAGCAATGGACGCAGGCGGCGTGGAAACTCCCGTAGCGGGCATCCCCACAAAAGAGCCCGCCTTTGGCTTAGATGCTTTGTGGATAGACGAAGAAATGCGGGAACGGGCTGAATATGCCGGCTACACGGTAGTCGATCCGCCGGCGGTATTGGCAACCCACCTGACAGAAATTATCAGAGAGCACGCCCACGAACTTTTGGGGAGGCAGGAAGTGAAAACTCTCTTAGACGGCGTCAGGGAAGACTATCAAGCGGTAATCGACGAACTGATGCCGGAGCTTTTAACGCTGGGTGATATCCAAAAAGTTTTACAGAACCTCCTGCGGGAAGGAGTACCCATCCGCAATCTGCTCACCATCTTGGAGACTTTGGCAGATATGGCTCCCATCACGCGGGATACGGATTATTTAACCGAGTATGTGCGGGAAGCGCTGCAGCGGCAGATTACCCAGCTTTATTCGGAAAACGGTATCTTAACCTGCCTAACGTTAAGTGCCGGCTGGGAAGACGCCATCAGCGCAGGCATTGAACAGACCGAACGGGGCCTGGCCGTTACAATGGACCCAAGGCTTTTACAGAGCCTTTTCCAAGAACTTGGCACCGTTTTGGAGGAAAACATCCTGCCGCACCCGATTGTTTTAGTAGCACCGCAGATCAGGATGGCTCTTAAGCGCTTGACTGAAAGGGCAGTGCCCCGCTTAATTGTCTTATCCTATAATGAGATCAGCCCGGATGTGGAAGTCCGGACCGCAGGGACGGTGAAGTGGAATAATGCGGATTAAAAAATTCACCGGCGCCACCATGCAGGAAGCCGTGGAAAGTTTAAGAAAAGAGTTCGGCAGCGATGCCGTCATTTTGCACACTAAGAAAAAAAGGCGCTGGTTCTTTGGCCGTTTTGGCAGAAAACAGTACGAATTGGTAGGGGCGGTTGATCCCAATTTTAAAAGGCAGGAAAACGTCAAAACAGCTGCCGCCGGCCAAAGCCCTACAAAAAGCAGCAGTGCCTTCACCGAAGCCCAATCTTCCACTTGTGTACAGCAGTTGTTTCAGCGCCTTCTGCGGCAGGACATTCCAAGGGAGCTGGCACAGGGCCTTTTAAAGGATGTGTTAAGCAAGCTGCCGCGGGAAGAATGGAGCGATTTAAATAAAATTTGGAGTGAGTTAGACCGGGTTGTAGCCGAAAAAATCACTACGGTTGAACCTTGGGAATTCACTGATGGACAAAAAATTGTTGTATTGGTTGGGCCGACAGGCGTTGGCAAAACAACCACGATCGCCAAATTAGCGGCCAATTTCGCCTTGGTGAGCTGTAAGAAAGTAGGCTTGATCACGGTAGATACCTACCGGATCGCTGCCGTAGAGCAGTTGAAAACTTACGCGGACATAATCGGCGTGCCTATTGCTGTCGCCTACAGCCCGCAGGAGCTGAAAGCCGCATTGGCTAAAATGAGTGACCGGGATTTGGTTTTAATAGATACGGCGGGCCGCAGTCAAAATAACCATCTGCAGATTGGGGAGTTGAAAAACTACTTAGAAGGTTTGACTGTGGAAACGCATCTGGTCATCAGCGCTACCACGAAACAAAATGACGTAGACCAGATTATTGAGGTCTTCGGCCAGTTTGCCATCGACCGCCTGATTATCACTAAATTAGATGAGACCAGCTCTCACGGTATTATTCTGCACACAAATAAAAAAGCTCAAGCACCTATCGCTTTCGTCACGACTGGACAGGGGGTTCCGGAGGATATAGAAGTTGCGGATAAAGAAAGGATCGCGCAGCTTATCTTGGGGGATTAATTATGAGAGATCAAGCAGAAGGTTTACGAAAAATGGTTGATAATTCCGATTCTGCCTTACGGATTGTAGCTGTTGCCAGCGGCAAGGGGGGAGTCGGCAAAACAAATGTAGCAGTCAATTTGTCCCTGGCGTTAGTTGAAATGGGGTATCGCGTCGGGTTAATTGATGTGGATTTAGGCTTGGCTAACGCGGACATCGTCTTAGGCCTTTCCCCAACTTACAACCTGGGGCACGTCTTTCGGGGAGAAAAAACCCTACAGGACATCGTTGTCGAAGGCCCTTTAGGCCTAAAACTTTTGGCCGGTGGTTCCGGCGTCAGCGATCTGGCGAATCTCAATGGCTGGCGCCTTGAGGTGTTTGTCAATTCTCTAGAGCAGCTCAACCGAGAATTCGATTTCGTCTTCTTGGATACCAGTGCCGGTATTCACCGCAACGTAATGAGTTTTGTTTTGGCTACCAGTGAGGTTTTAGTGGTGACAACTCCCGAACCGACATCTATTACGGATGCTTATGGTTTGATTAAGGTAATTTACCAAGAAAACCCCAAAGCACAAATCCGTTTAATTGTAAATATGGCGCGCAGCCCCAACGAGGCGGAATTGGTAGTTAACAAATTGAATTCTGTTTTACGGGAATTCGTCAAGCGCGAAGTAGAATACCTAGGCTATATCCTCTACGAACAGCAGGTGAATAAGGCGGTGGCAGAACAGCTGCCCATACTGCTTGCTTTTCCTTCCTCCATGACCAGCCGCTCGCTAAAAAGAATGGCCAGGATCCTGGCAGGCGAGCGCCCGGATCCGCTGCACATGGGGATTAAAGGATTCTTCTCCAGAGTATATGACTTTTTACACATCTAGGGAGGAAGAAGTTTATGCTGGTTGGCCCAAATCAATTGATAGAACTACAGCTGGAAGAAAAAAACGGACCAAAAGTCTACCGTACCCGGGTAGAGGATGCTTACGACAATTTAATTTTGGTCGGCGCGCCTTTGGAAAAAGGGACTCTGGTCCCGGTGCGCGTCGGCACGGTGATAAAAATTGAATTTCGCCTGGCTGATTCACTGCACGAAGGGCGCTTTACAAACGAAGCCATTGTGGAAAAACGTTTCAAAAGTAAGATCCCCCTGCTTCAATTAAGGCTTTTAGGTGACTGGGAAAAGCAGCAGGACCGGCGCTTTGTGCGCGTTCCCGTCTTTATCGATGCAATTTTAACTCCCATAATTGAGGCTGAAAAACAGCCGGAACAGGCCGGCATTATCCTCAATTTGAGCGGCGGGGGCTTTCTTTTACGCACATCTTATACCTTTGCCTTAGAGGATTTTACGGAAATCGCTTTCAAAATGGAGGCCGAATCCGTTGTCGCTCTAGCCAAGGTAGCGCGGCTTGTGATCAGCAAGTCGGAGCAGGATTACGGCTTTGGCTTTGTCGATCTAAGGGAAAAGACCAGGCAGGCAATCATTCAATATGTTTTTAAAAGGCAGTTGGAACTGGCCGCACTCGCCCGGAGAAAACGGGAACCAAGGCCGGGGAGTGAATTGATTTGACGCAGCACAAAGACGAACTTGATTTAGCAAAGCTGTGGCGGGCTTATAAAGAAAGGCAGGATCTTCAAGCCCGGGATGCTTTAATCGATGAATACATTCCTTTAGTGAAGTACATAGCCGGGCGCCTGGCGATTAACCTGCCCGGCAGCGTTGATCAAGATGATTTGGAAAGCTTTGGCTTTTTCGGCCTTTTAGATGCCTTGGAAAAGTTTGATCCTTCCCGGGGCATTAAATTTCAAACCTATGCTTCGACCAGAATTCGCGGTGCCGTTATTGACGGCTTGCGGGCCACTGATTGGGTGCCCCGCAGTACACGCTCCAAAGCAAGGCTTTTGGAAAGGAAAATCCAAGAATTAACTAATTCACTGGGCCGCAGCCCCAGCGATGAAGAGGTGGCCGCTGCCTTGGATCTAACCAAACCCCGTTATTTTCAAATGCTGGATGAAATAAAAAGCGCCACGCTGCTTTCCTTGGATGAATCGGTTGCCGAGGGCGAGGCGGGGCTTAGTATCGTGGATTTGGTGGCGGATGACGGCGAGCCGGTTCATCAGCGGCTGATCCAAAATGAAACGGTGGCAGAATTAAGCGCCGCCATTGAAGAGTTGACGGAAAGAGAGCAGTTGGTGCTTTCTTTATACTATCACGATGAATTGACCTTAAAAGAGATCGGGCATGTTTTAGAAGTGTCCGAATCAAGGGTTTCCCAAATACACACAAAGGCGATTATAACGCTGCGCAGCAGGCTGCAAAACTAGAGCGGAGGGAGTAAATGTCCATTAAATTTCCCGACTTTCAAATCCTCGTCTCCCGTTCCGAGCAGGTGCCCCGTCCCGCCCGCGAAGGCGACCAAAGCGGTGCCGCGGGAAAAATGGCCGCGCAGGTAGCCGCAGAATTCGAGATCAGGCGCAGCCGCATCGATGAAGCCCGCGCCCAGGAAAAAGTCCGCCGGCGCAAAGAGAAGGAAAGATACCAAGGCGAAGAGAAGAAAGAACGGGAAGAAAAAAATCGCCGCCGGCCCCGGCGGCGGATCGATCTGCGCGCTTAAGGGGGGCTTGAGGCTTTATGGAGTTTTTTCTCGTCTTTTTATTGGGCATGGCCTTAGTTGTCGTAATTTTGTTCATTGCCCGGCCCGGCCTCTTTACGCGCAGCGGCCCTGATTTTGCCCTTTT
>JBHGWS010000037.1:0-6656 GCA_041936745.1 Candidatus Darwinibacter acetoxidans | reverse complement strand
CCATACCGAGTTGGAAAGTGTTACCAATGCGGGCGGCGTGCTTATCGTCCAAAGCCATGAATATGCAAATAATCTGGGCTTTTTACGTGTTGTAGTGGAAGATAGGGAAGTTGTAGAACACGAATGCAAACTTATCCCGGTAACTCATGCAGTAGCCAAAGATGCCAAAATACAAAACATCATCGATGGCTGGAGTGAAGTGATGCAGGAGCGCCTCGGCCAAGTTGTGGGCTACAGCCCGGTCAGCTGGGACGGCGAGCGGGAATCTGTCCGCGTCCAGGAAACCAACCTAGGCAACCTGGTAGCCGACATGATGCGTGCTACGGTCGGTGCCGATATTGCCCTCACTAACGGCGGCGGTATCAGGGCGAGCATTAACCCCGGCGATGTTTCTGTCGAAGACATTTACAGTGTCCTTCCCTTTGACAACACCCTTGCCGTTGTTAAACTGCAGGGTATGGATATCATCGATGCCCTGGAGCACAGTGTCCGCTTGTTACCTGAGCAAAACGGCGGATTCCTGCAGGTTTCCGGCCTGACCTTTGAGGTAATCCCGGAAGCGATAGTTGGCGCCAGAGTGATCAACGTCAAAGTAAACGGCGCGCCGATTTCCCCCGCAGGCTTTTATCATGTGGCGACAAATGACTTCCTCGCCGCCGGCGGCGACGGCTACGATGTCTTGAAAAACGGTACCATGATTGCTGATACGGGTATCATGCTGCGTGACGTTATGGTCGACTATTTTGCAGAAAGCGAAGAAATCTTATCGCCAAAGGGCAATAGGATTATGATTATCAAATAAAGTTGGCTTAGAATTAAAAAGAAAGAAGGCTGCCGAAAAGCAGCCTTCTTTTTTTGGCCCCGAACTCAGCCTTTAATGGCCCCTGCGGTCAAACCTTTAATAAACTGGCGGGACATGAGGATGTATAAGGCGAGGATGGGGAAAGTAGCTAAAGTTAACACTACCAGGACCTTGGTCCAGTCCGTCTGGTATGTCCCGAAAAAATAGGTGACGCCTAAAAGAAGCGTGCGTTGGTTTTCCCTCAGGTTGAAAATGAGGGGAAACCAGATATCATTCCAAATGTCGATTAGATTTAAAATAGCGACGGTGCCAAGGGCGGGCCTGGTTAGCGGCAGGATAACAGTGTAATAGATTTGAATGCGGGAAGCACCGTCTAAAGCGGCCGCTTCCATCAAGTCGCCGGGCAGCTCCTGGATGAAGGTGGTGAGGACGAAAACTGCAATGGGCAGGCCCCAAGCGACATAGACGGGAATTAAGCCGTAGATTGAACCCATTAAGCCTAAACTTCTGATGATCTGAAAGATATTAATGGTACCGAGCCTGATTGGAATCATAATCCCCGCTAAAAACAATAAATACACGGCCTTAGCTATTTTCCCTTTCCAGTTCGCTAAGGCGTAGGCGGCAAGCGAGCCGACAAAAAGGGTAAGGACGATAGTAATGGTGACGACCAGCAGCGTGTTCCACAAGTAAAGAAGGAAGTCACTGTTTTTGAGAACATAGTTGTAGCCGTCAAAGTTAAGGTTTTTTGGAAAAGCAAAAGGGTTTCTGAAGATGTCCAGCTGTTTTTTCACGGAGTTGACGAGCATTGTCCAAACGGGAAAAAGGACGATCACGGACCAGATCGTCAAGATTAGATAATGAATCGGATTAAAGCGCAGTATTTTTCTTCTGAAACCGGGCTTAATTTTTTGTTTCAAGCCAATCTACTCCTGTTATTTTTTTACTCGGCTGCCCGCTCTCTGGAAAAAAGCCAGAGCGATACGCCAAGAAACAGTATGAAAAAGATTACAGTTGCAATACTTGCGCCAATGCCCATGTTTGGTTGGGCGATGGGGTGTTGGCCGGCGATACCGACACGGTAAAACAACGTGCCCATGATATCCGTGGAATATTCCGGTGCACCCCTGGCGTTGGCTATGGCGAAAACAATATCAAAGGCATTGAAGTTGCCTACAAAGGTCAAAATCGAGACAATCCCGATGACCGGGGTCAATAAAGGCAGTTTTACGCGCCAAAAAATTTGGGCGGGAGAAGCGCCATCAATGCTGGCGGCCTGTAAGACATCAGCTGAAATACCTTGAAAACCGGCTAAGAAGATCATGGTGGGGATACCCACCCACTGCCAAGCCGTGACCAAGCCGACTACGATCATCGCTGTTTCCGGCCTGCCAAGCCAAGGATAGCCGGCAAATTTCTTAAAACCGAGCTTAGTTAAAAAGAAGTTTACGGCGCCCCAGTGGGGGTTAAGGATCAACTTCCAGAGAAAACCTGTCACTAAGACGGACATTGTCGTCGGTAGAAAAATAATAGTCCTAAAAACGGCCGCGCCCTTCAGGCGGCCGGCTAAGATATTGGCAAAGGTGAGGCCCAAGGTGTTTTGAATGCCCATGCAGATGGCAAAGAGGATGAACGTGTTCTTTAAGGCGCCAAAGAGGCGGTCTTTAAACAAAGGATTGGTGAACAGTTCAACGTAGTTCTGCAGGCCGACAAATTCCGTGGGCACCAACCCCGTCCCCGTATAAAGGCTTAACCGCATGGAGTTAAAAAGGGGGAAGGCCATAAACCATACGTAGACAATTAAGGCCGGCAGGACGAAAAGAACCCAATGTGGTTGTCTCAGCCAATTTTTAGCCCGCTCCGTTAAAGATGCTTTTTGCGCCATGCTACCCTGCTCCTTAGAAGCCCGGTGCGGAAATTACACCGGGCTTTGGTTTTAGTCGCTAGTTTTTAAACCTTTGGGTCGGTTCAAACCAATTTTCCAAGCCTTCCTGCAGGTAGTCCGCGGCTTCTTCGGGTGTCATCGTACCTTTCACGACAGCTAAGGCCGCCGTCTGCATCAACAAGTAGCCGTCAGGCTCGCCTGCCTGCAGTACGGGCCACACAAAGCGGGCATCCACTTCTTTGCCGGCGCTGAGTGCATAAAATTCGTTAGCGTGCTTATCGACGATTTCAATGGGCTGTTCGTTCAAGGGGTAAAAACCGGGGATTTCATCTGCCAGGATTTGAGCCGCTTCTACGGTCGTCAGCCATTCCAAGAAGATTCTTCCCTCTTTCTTGTGTTCAGTAACGCTGTTCATGCCCACACCCGCGTCCGGGTGGAACGTGACTACGGTAGGCCGCCCTGCCGGCGCCGGGGTGGCAAAAACTCCCCACTCAAAATCCGGTTCTACGCTGACAAAGAAGGCAACGTCCCAAGAACCGCCAAAGAACATGGCTGCCTGGCCTAAAAGGAACAGCTGCTGGGCGTCGTAGTAGGAGACCCCCTCTTGTCCCGCGGGAAGGTAAGGTGCAATATCCTGCAGGGCAGCAAACGCCGCCACCATTTTCTCATCGTTAAATGGGACCTGCCCCGTTTCATATTCCAAGCGCGCTTCCCTGCCGCCGATGAAATTGGGCAGTAAGTTCATGAAGACAATTTCGTTCATGTCCCACTCGTCTTTCGAACCGTTGGAAAAGGGGATAATACCCAGGCTCTGCAGTTTGTCCGCAACTTCCAAAAGTTCTTCCCAAGTCTCAGGTATTTCTAAGCCGTGTTCTTTGAATAAATCTTTGTTGTAGTAAATGCCGTGGGAAACTGCCATGAAAGGAACTGCGAAGGCAACCCCATCCAGGCTCCAGGCTTCCAGGGAACCCTGCGAATAGTTTTCTTTAAGGTTCGGTAAATCACTGACAGGTTCCAAATAGCCTTCGGCAAACAAATCTTGGCCAACTTTGTAAGAGCGCACATACATGATGTCCGGCCCTGTGCCCCCCGTCAGCTGCGTCCTCAATACGGCATTGTAATCCGGTGGATTGGTTGGGTTGAATTTGATCCGAATGTCCGGGTGTAATTCGTGGAAGGCATCAAGCAATCTGTGTACCTGCTCAACATCATCGACGCGCCAAGAACCCAAAGTTAAGGTCACCGGTTGGGCGCCAACGATTGTGCCGGAGGTGATCATAACTGCCAACACGACTAACAAAACGGTTAATCTGCGTGCCATTAATAAATCCCTTCCTTTCTTTTTCAGATCCGCTAAAAAGTTTTGACCTTGATTATCACCGCCTTCGATTCAAATTTGCCAAACAACCTGCCGAATTTTTAAGTGAACAGGCCCAATTACCTGCTTTAAACGGGAAAATAAGCAAAGGGCGGATTAGTTAAGTTGAGGCCGTTACTTGCAAACCTAGTGAAGATCATAAATAGTGGCATAACTAAGGGGTTGTGCGACAAGTTGCAATCTACCGCAGTGTACCCACTATTTAGGAGATAAACTATTGTGTGTCTAATGATAATATATTGGGTATGTAATGTCAATGCAAACGCGGTGTTAATTACGGCTTTCGCAGGTACTATAACTTTAACAGCAATAAAGATAAAAAAAGGCCTAGAAAGCCTTAAGTAGGGCTTTAGGGAGCCCGCCGTTTTTTCAAGAACCGTTGTATATTAAAAAGGCCGCCCGGCGGCGGCTCGTAAATCTCAAGTTGGTAAATATTTGACGCCCTAAGGCGCGGCGGCTTTAGATTCAGCCAGTTCTTTATTAAACCTGGCCTCATCGAAAAGGCTGTGTTCCAGGAAAATCTCGCCCCCCGCCGGGCTTAAAAGCTTGCCAACATTGCGCAGCAGAAAAGCGTAAAGGGCAAACCAAGGCAGCATATCATGAATATCTTCTATATCGTTATAAGACTTTTCCCGTTTTGCCCACACCTTAAAACATTCTATCTTTTCACCGGCCGAAAGATTATTATCCAATAGGTTGTATAACAGCCAGCCCAAATCCAAAAACTGCAGTTTGCAGCGGATGCCGTTTTCCTGTTTGGGCAGGGTTTTAATCTCTTTGCCGTTTATTAAATCGACAAAGGCTCCCATCAGATCAACTCCCGCATGGTAGGCTAAAATAACGCCGGGGGCAATCCTGGGGTTGCAGTCAATCAAATAGAGTTCACCGGTGGCTTTATCTGCCATATAGTCGAGGCTGATAAAGCCGGTCCAGTTAAAGTATTTGACTATTTGGGCGTCAAAGAGTTCTGCTTCAGGTAGGTGTACTGTCTGGCGGTAGGAACTCGTTCCACCATCGGTGGGTACGGTACGCAGGGCGCGAAAGACTACATTGCCTTTAACCTCGCCGGCAACGGCGAGGTTGACCGTGCAGACCAAGTCCCCCTCAATGTACTGTTGGACGATTGGCGGCTGATTTTCCAATCGATACTTTTTTACAATCTGGGCGTACTCCCAAGGAACCTCTTTTGGGTTAAGGACAATTTTTTGCCCATTGGCGTTGCAGCCCACCTGTGGTTTGATCACTACGGGAAAATCGATTGTTTCAAGCAGTTTGAAGGCGTCCTGCAGGGAGTCGAACGCCGCGGTAAAAGGCATTCTTACCCCCGCCTCTTGGGCGTAGCTGCGCATAGCATTTTTATTATGAGCATAGGTAATATCGCGGTAGGGCATAGAGATTATTTTTGTGAACTGTTCGATAACGTCTTTATAGTGAGACATCAAAAAGCCGCATTCTAAAATAGGGAAGTAAAAATCGTATTTTTCCTGCCGCAGTTCATCAATTACTGCCGCGGCAAAGCCTTGAGGATCGTGAAAAAGAGAAGGTGCGACAATCCGTTTGTGGACTGCGTTGGAATAAGAAACGAAGCTGCGGCGGTGCGAGTCTATTACAGTCACTTTATAACCGAGCTGTTTGAGGCGGCGTACAACAAAAAGGCCGGTTGGTGTAGCGGGTGTTGTTATTAATGCTTTCATTTCGCTTGCCTCCAATGGACTAACAGTCTATAATAAAGCCAGCATAACACTTAAATAATAACACATTAAAAAGGGGAATAACAGCGTTTTTGGGAAATACAAAAGGAGGGCGGGCAAGTTGCGCATTCGAGAAGCCACTGCTGAGGATAATTCCCGCTTAATAGCGATCGAGAAGCTTACGCCGCAAGGCGGCCAGATTCAATTGGCCAGTGAACGTAAAGATTATTTTTTTCGCGCTAAAAAATTTGAGGACCCAATTCTCTTAGTAGCGGAAGATGAAGAGGAAATTCTCGGCATAATGGGAGTGGGCCCGGTTGCCGTAAACTTGGGAGGGAAGATAACCAAGGGCGGGTTTATCTTTGATTGGCGCTCCAACCCTTCCGCTCAAAAAGGCCTGCAGCGGCATATGCTGCGTCTTTGGCAGGCGGCGCAAAAAGAAATTGAGCGGCGGGGCCTGGAATTTATCTTTGGCTACGTTAAAGAGGATAACGAACGGTCCCTGGGCATCCTGACCAGATATGGAGCGCAGCTGGCGGAAACGAAGGAATTCTTGACAATGCCTGTCCATGCCGCCTTCTCCAAAAAACAACGGGAGGTAAATAAAGTCTTCTTTACAAAAACTGCTGCAAAAGAAGATCAAACCCTTTTAGTAAACCAATTCGGAATGCTGGATATGTTTCCCAAACAGCCGCAGCCGACAGCGGTCATTAAACAAAAGGAGCGCTATCTGTTTGGCCGGTTCAGATACGGTAAATCCTCCCTGAAGATTTGGGATACCAATGCCGAGTACTCTCAGAGAGTTTTAAACATGCCCCTTCTTTATAAAATTGCGAGGCCGGTCTTTCAACTGGGTTCCAAGGTTTTTTCCCTGCCTCATATTCCTAATCTCGGCGATGA
>JBHGWS010000036.1:0-32979 GCA_041936745.1 Candidatus Darwinibacter acetoxidans | reverse complement strand
CCCCCTTATTGGCACCCTTCGATCCCACGGACCTGGATTTAACTAACCGCTACAACAGCCCGAACCGGACAAATCTTTTAGGTACCGACGAGTTCGGCAGGGATGTTTTAAGCAGAATTATTTACGGTTCAAGGATAGTGGTGGGTGTTTCCTTCAGCGCTACCATGCTTGCAGCCATATTTGGCATTACTTTAGGTCTGTTGGCCGGTTATTTCGGCGGGGTTTTGGATGCGGTAATTTCCCGCGCAGCAGATATTATGCTGGCGTTTCCCGCATTTTTACTGGCTATTGCTTTAGTGGCGGTCTTTGGGGCCAACACTTTTAACATTATCATTATCATTGCCGTGACCCGGACGCCCAGGTATGCCAGGCTGGTGCGGGGCTCAGTTTTAAGCGTTAAGGCAAAAGAATACGTGGAGGCAACGGATGCCGTTGGTGCCTCTACACCCCGAATTTTATTTAAACACATTTTGCCCAACTGTATTGGGCCGGTTATGGTCTATGCATCTTTAACCTTGGGCGACAGCATTCTAACGGTTGCGGGCCTAAGTTTTCTGGGCCTTGGCGTACAGCCGCCTACAGCTGATTGGGGTGTAATGCTCTCCAGGGGCAAGGAATATATGCTGTTGGCCCCTTGGATGGCTATTATACCGGGGATCGCCATTGTGTTGACGGTGATGGGCTTTAATCTTTTAGGCGATGGGCTGAGGGATTTAATAGATCCGAGAGATTAGCATTTTTGCAGAAATTCAAAAGATACATTAAGGAGGCTGTTCATTGATGAAAAACAAAGTGAAGGGCGGTATAGTCGTTGCTCCGGAACCGCTGGCAGCGAAAGCCGGTAAGCGTATTTTAGAAAAGGGCGGCAACGCATTTGATGCGGCAGTTGCCACAGCTTTTGCCCAAGGTGTGGTCAACCCGCTGCTCTGCGGTATTGGCGGCTCCAGTTTGGCTTTGGTGAGTGAGGCCGCAACGAAAGAAGTGGCGGTTATCGATGCCTCAGCCACTGTCGGTTCCAAGCGGATCCCAAAAAACTGGGATGATCTGTACAGAGGCCGCAGCGAAACGGTAGGCCGCTTCATCCTGGCCGGGGAAGCCAACCAAGTGGGCTATCAATCCATCATGCTGCCCGGCTTTATTAAAGGTGCCTTCCACATGTTTGAGCGTTACGGCAGCGGTAAGGTTTCCTGGGCGGAAGTTTTGGCCCCCGCCATTGAATACGCCAGTGAAGGCTTTGCCGTCTACCCTTATATCGCAAACTTCTGGCGCAACGTTGACGGTGCGGAAGACCGCCCCGGCTATCCCGGCTTAAAAGCCAAGTTGGCAATCTCCGCAGATGCGCGGCGGATTTATGGTAAAAACGGCTACGAAGCGTATGACGTAGGGGAGATCCTGGTCCAAAAAGAAATGGGCCAAACCTTACAGCGGGTCGCCGATGAAGGCCCCGATGTATTTTACAAAGGCGATCTGGCCAAACAGATGGCCGCTGATTTCGAGAAAAACGGCGCCTTTATCACCTACGAAGATCTAAGGGATTATAGCGTTTGGGAGTCAACTCCCACAAGAGGCACTTACCGCGATTATGAGGTAGTCTCTGTTTTACCGCCGGGCAGCGGGCCTCAAATGGTCCAGATGCTGCAGATTGCGGAACACTTCGATCTGGCGGCCATGGATCCAAACAGCGATGAGTACATTGATCTGCTCAGTAAAATTATGCGGATTGGTTTTATGGATAACGTACTTTTGAAAAACGATCCTCCTTATTCCATCGGCGAAGAGTTAGTGGAAAGATTCAGCTCTCGTGAATACGCCGAGCACTGTGCCGAGCTGATCAGGCAGGGCAAAGAATTAAGGGGCGGGAGCGCCTCAGGCCTTGGGGGCGGCACAACACATCTTACAATTGCCGATTACGACGGCAACGTTGTCAGCTGGACGCACACCACAGGCTCAATTGCAGGCTCCGGAGCCATTACGCCGGGCTTAGGCTTTCTCCACAATAACTTCTTAGGCCACTTCAACCCCTTAAGCCAATGCTGGGATTCCATAGTGCCCGGCAAGCGGGGCGGGGGCGGTGCACCGGTTATGATCCTCAAGGACGGCAAACCTGTTTTAGCTTTAGGTGCCCCGGGCGGCAGCAGGATCATGAGTTCTGTCTTCCAGGTTGCTTTAAATATTTTAGAACACGGCCTGCCGGCCAAAGAAGCGGTCAGCGTGCCCCGGTTCCACTCCGAAGAAGACAACTTAATCTTCATTGAGCCTGCGTTTGCCCCGGAGGTGGAGGCGGGACTGGCCAAGAGAGAAAACAAAGTTGAGCGCAGCACCTATATGTCCAGGGTCATGGCAGTCTGCCTGGAACACGGTGCCGAATTAAAACTTTCCGGCGGTTCTGATCCGCGCGGTGGCGGCGGTTTGGAAATCGTTTAAGCCGCTGTCCCAATCTTTAGCGGCCGGTGCCGGGGACTGTGCCCTAAAAGGAAATAAGGCAGAGATTACAATTAGGGCATTCGGCCCAGGCGAGCTCAGCCGCGGATTTGAAAGTAAGGCTGTTCGGGAAATTCCCGGGCAGCCTTTCTAGATCTTTCAAAAAGAAGCCCCCCTTATGTTATAATAAACAAAGATGGTAAAAAAGGGGTGGTTCAATGGACAGTGTCTATCTACTGACCGGTATTACAGGGCATTTAGGCAACGCCGTGGCCCGCGAGTTGGCGGCGCGGGGTAAAAAAGTCCGCGGTTTGGTTTTACCCACTGATGATATAGAAGGGAAATTCCCGCCGGGAATTGAATTTTACCGAGGAGATGTTACCAAGAAAGAATCACTGCGGCCTTTTTTTGCCGGGCTGAAGGGAAAATCTTTTAAAGTAATTCACGCCGCGGGCATTGTCTCGATCGCTTCACGGGCAGAGCGGAAAATGCAGGAGACCAATGTTGGCGGCACCGAAAACATAATCTCCCTCTGCCGCGAATACGGAGCGGCAAAGTTAGTTTACGTCAGTTCCGTGCATGCCCTGCCCGAACTGCCCCACGGGCAGGTAATCTCTGAGATAAAACACTTTGATCCCGCTTTAGTTGTGGGGCCTTATGCCAAGACGAAGGCTGCGGCCACGGCTTTGGCGCTGAAGGCGGCGGCGGAAGGGTTAAATGTCTCAGTAGTGCATCCTTCGGGAATTGTGGGGCCTTTTGATTACGGCCGGGGCCATTTAACGCAGATGGTCTTAGATTACTGCAAAGGCCGCTTATTTGCCGGGGTAGACGGCGGTTATGACTTTGTGGATGTGCGGGATGTAGCTTGGGGTGTAATCGCCGCCTGCGAGCGGGGAGCCGCCGGTGAATGCTATCTGTTGTCCAACAAGTGGTACTCCGTTGCCGACATGTTTGGGCAGTTATACGAGATCACGGGTTTTAAGAAAATTAATACATACCTGCCCCTGTGGTTTGCTAAATTAACAGCGCCTTTAAGCGAACTTTATTACAAGCTGAGGCGCCAAACTCCTTTATTCACCTCTTATTCTCTCTATACCTTAGCCAGCAATGCTAACTTCAGCAATGCTAAGGCTAAAGCGGAGCTTGGTTATAAAACGCGTTCTTTCCAAGAAACGCTGAGGGATACGGTGGCTTGGCTGAAAGAGCAGGGGCGAATTTGAAAACAAGAGAAAAGCAGGGGAAAGGAGAATTTTCATGGCTGAAACGAAACAAATTCCACGCATTGATGTAAAAACTTTGCAAAAATTTATGTTTGATGTTTTAGTGAAAGTTGGCGTCCCCGCCGAAGAGGCGGAAATCGTCGCTGACGTTTTGATTACCGCCGACCGCTTCGGTATCGACTCGCACGGCATCAGCCGGCTCAAGCCGATCTATTACAGCCGGATCAAGGAAGGCATTCTAAAGCCTGTTACTGAAATAGAGGTGCTGAGAGAAGGGCCTACTACAGCGGTAATAGACGGCCACCACGGCATGGGCCACGTCATTGCCAAAAAGGCAATGGCCATGGCTATAGCCAAAGCAAAAGAGTACGGTTTGGGTATGGTTGCTGTCCGCAATTCCAGTCACTACGGCATCGCCGGGTACTACACGCTGATGGCGGCGGAGGCCGGCATGATCGGCATGACCGGCACGAATGCCCGGCCCTCGATTGCACCGACCTTCGGGGTTGAGCCCATGCTGGGCACCAATCCTTTAACTTTTAGCCTGCCCACCGACGAAGAATTCCCTTTCTTTTTAGACTGCGCCACTTCCATGAGCCAGCGGGGCAAGATCGAAGTTTACGACCGTCGGCAGGAAGAAATCCCCGCCGGTTGGGTCATCGGCGCCGATGGCAGGGCCCGCACCGATACGCACCAAATTTTAAAAGATCTGGCAAAAGGGGAAGCGGCCTTGACGCCCCTGGGCGGCTTAAGCGAAGAAACGGGCGGGCACAAGGGCTACGGCTATGCCACTTTGGTGGAAATACTTTCCGCCAGCCTGCAGGGCGGTGCCTTCTTACACGCCCTTTCCGGTTTAAGAAACGGGGAAAAAGTACCCCACGCCTTGGGCCACTTCTTTACCGCCATAGATATAGAAGCATTTACTTCCTTGGCTGAATTCAAAAAAACCACCGGTGAGATTCTAAGATCCTTAAGGGCTGCCAAGAAAGCCCCCGGCCAAGAGTGGATTTACACCGCGGGGGAAAAAGAATACTTAACCTCGCTGGAACGTGATAAATTGGGTATCCCCATCGGAGAAAGCCTGCAGGGCGATATCCTAAGCTTAGTTGACGAATTGGGCTTAGACTACGAATTTAAATTCTAAGCGCTCTTTTTAATCTTATTTTAATCCCGCTTCAATTGGATCTAAAGCCGCCCCCGGTACAATCCAAGTAGATTAAATTGGGAAGGGGCAGTAAAAATGAATAAACTGGAACAGATTGAAAAACTAAGGGAAAGGGCCGAGGTCAGCTATCAAGAGGCGAAAGAAGCCTATGAGCAGGCTGACGGCGATCTTTTGGATGCCCTAATCTACTTGGAGGAGCAGGGGAAAGTGAAAGCGCCGGAAGGCGGCGGTTTTTACAGCAGCAAAGCGGAGCAAACAAAGCGGGAAGAAAGCCGGCAGGAAGAGGAAGAGCGGGAGAACAGTTTTAAAGAGACTGTGGACAGGCTTTGGAAGTTTCTTTCCCAAATGATTAAAAAGGGCAACAGCACCAATTTTGAAGTTTTAAAGGATAAAGAAAATAAGGTTAGTTTTCCCGTCACGGTTTTAGTTCTGCTGTTGCTTTTTGCCCCCTGGGTTGTCCTGCCCTTAATGATTATCGGCTTGTTTTTCGGCTTCCACTACCGCTTTGTCGGTCCGGACGAATAAGTTAAAGGAGAATGTCTCATGGGCACCAAAATTTTAATCATTGAAGATGAAGAAAAATTTGCCCGCTTTGTGGAAATGGAGCTTACCTACGAAGGTTATCAAGTGGCGAAAGCTTTTGACGGCCGAATCGGGCTGGAAATGGCGGAAACGGGCGAATATGATTTGGTGCTCCTGGACATAATGCTGCCCGGGCTGAACGGCATGGAGGTATTAAGGAGGCTGCGCCGCACAACCTCTTTACCCGTGATTATGCTGACAGCCCGTGACAGTGTTGTGGATAAAGTATCAGGCTTGGACGGGGGAGCGGATGACTATATTACAAAGCCGTTTGCCATCGAGGAACTGCTGGCCCGGATCCGCACGGTTTTGCGTAAAATTCCCGCAGTGGCCGGGGAAGATGTTTTAAGCGTAGGTGATTTAGTATTGGATGTGGGCCGCCGCCAAGTTACGGTCAAGGATACGTTAGTGGAATTAACAAAACGGGAATTCGATCTTCTGCACTGCCTTTTAGAAAACAAGGGCTTGGTCTTATCCCGGGACACCCTTTTAGAAAAGGTCTGGGGCTATGATTTTGAGGGTGAAACCAACTCCGTTGACGTTTACATCCGTTTTTTGCGGGGTAAGATCGATGAAGTTTTTGATCTGAAATTAATCTCTACCGTGCGCGGCGTAGGATATGTGATCCGCGATGAAAGTTAAAGAGGGGAAAGTACGTAATATAGGGTTTTCTTTGGCTTCCAAGCTCAACATCCAGCTCTGGCTGCGTTTGATGGGCATGTTTTTAACCTTGAATGCACTTTTTCTTACTGCATCCCTGACAACTCTAATCATTATCGGTGAAAGGCAGGCGGTGGAAGCGGTGCTGAATTTGGGGGCTGCTGAAACCACCGCTGCAGAGGTAGAGTTAAGAGAGGGCAGGGCTTTGGGTTTTCCCATCCCCGGCGGTTTTCAACATGCCTTTCCGAAAGAAACCGCCGCCGCGAAACGCTCTTTCCTTTTAGAAGCGCCTGCTGACGTTTCTTTTTACAAGCTCTTGGATAATTTAAAGTACCGCCTCGATTTGACGGCGGATGGGAAACCCTACAGAATTATAATCGATCTTTCAACTTATATCTGGCTTTTAAAAATTATCTTTTTGGTGCTTTTGGCCGCACAGCTTTTTTTAACTCTAAAAAGTGTAATTACCAGGGCCGATTTAATCAAAAAGGCGCTCAAACCTATTTCTGAATTGGCGGCACAGGCCCAAAGCCTTTCGCTGGGGCGGGGGCTTTTAGCTCCGGCCGAAATGGAAGTTTTGGCGGGGACTTTGGATGAAATCAACGCGGCCCGCTTGGATACGCGCATCGACTTAGCTGATACGCAGGACGAATTAAAAAATTTAGCCGTAGCAATCAACGGGCTTTTAGACCGGATTAATGAATCTTATCGCCTGCAGGCCCGCTTTGTTTCAGATGCTTCCCACGAGCTGAGAAGCCCCATTGCGGCCATTCAAGGCTACGCCAACTTACTTGACCGCTGGGGGAAAAATGATCCCGCGGCACTGCAGGAATCCATCGATGCTATTATTGAAGAAACGAACAACATGAAGGAACTTGTAGAGCAGCTTTTGTTTTTAGCCCGCGGCGACAGCCATACCGTGGCTTGGCAGACGGAAAGGTTTGATTTGGGCGCCTTGGCGGAGATACTGTTTCGAGAAACTCAAATGGTTAACGGCAGGCACCATTTCAAACTGGTCAACTCGCCCGCTTATGTAATGGGCGATCAGGGCCTGATTAAACAGGCGGGCCGCGTTCTGATTGAAAACGCGGTTAAATACACACCGGCCGGCGGTACCATTACAATTTCCGTCGCAGCCGCCAACGGCGAGGTAAAACTTACCGTCCAGGATACGGGCATAGGCATACCCCCTAAGGATCTGCCCCATATTTTCGAGCGCTTTTACCGCGCGGATGAATCGAGGGCCCGGGCAACCGGTGGCACAGGCCTGGGCCTTTCCATCGCCAAGTGGATTGCAGAAAGGCACGGCGGCAGCTTAGAAGTCTTAAGCCGGGAAGAATTCGGCAGCCGGATCTCTTTAGTGCTGCCGGAAGCGGCTGATTAAGATCCATCGCCGTTATTGGGAATTAAAAACTCTTCCATGTCAGCATCAATAGTTGACATATCTCCCTCTATTAAGGATATCAATCCTTCTTCCGCCAATAAATTCACTACGGTAAATAACGAGTCCCTTTGGGACTTGGGCAAATTGCGCACAAACTCATTGATTTCCTCCGGTGTGGCGTTGTTTTCAAAGCGGGCCCCACCGTATTTCAAATATTGTTTAGGCATTTCTGCTCCCCTTTTTGCTTAGCTTTGCCTTCAACACCCAAGGTTAAACGGGGGCTAAAAAAGAAAACAAAAAAGGCGGCTGCCTAAGAGCCGCCTTGAAAATTTTTAAACTTAAAACCACTTGCCCAAACGGCGGGCCAAGGCCTGAAAGATCTTTGGCGTGGGCAGCCCCGGGTTAATGATGGTGTAAAAGACGATGAGAAATACCAAGGCCATTATTAAAAGGGCTGCACTGGCACTGACGCCGGCGAAAACAACACCGCCGATTTTCCCTTCTTTGGGCCTGCCCAAATTCAAATAGGCGTTGTGGAGATCACTGGCCGCAGCCAAGCCGAGATCGCGCGTTTTCTGCAGCCCCGCCTGATATAAATCGATGCTCCGGATCCAAAGGCGGGCGATTTCTTGGTAGGCGGCTTTGCCCAAACCCTCCAGTGAGAGCCAAAGAGGAGGCTGCCAATGAAAGGCTCCGCTTTTTAAACCGGCCCAGCAGACTAAGGCGCCCAGGCCTAACGTAACGAAGATGGCGAAAAGATCGCTGAAATTCCAAAAAGACAAAGCGGCTAGAATATCTAAAGAGCCTTCAAAACCCAGCACTTGAGCCGCAGGGGCGGCAAGGACGCTGGGGAAAAAGTGCGGCATGATGCCTAACCCCAACATAACGACGGCCAATAAAGCCAAGGCCGCCCGGAGGCTCGGATGGCGCCCTTCCGCTACTTTAAGTTTCGTCGGCTTTCCTAAAAATATCAGGTAGAAAAGTTTGGCGAAAGAAGCCGCGGTACCGACACCTACTAAGGAAAAGAGGCGTTCCGCCCATACAAGCCAGAAGGAGCCCGCCGCCGCCGCTTGGTCGATGGCGTGATGGAGCAGCGTTTTACTGGCGTAGCCGTTTAAACCGGGCGCGCCCGTGATACCCAAGACGGCCAAAAACATTAAAAACGCGGTGACGGGAAAGCGCCGCCACAGCCCGCCCAGTTTATACAGATCGGTTTCGCTGGTGTGGACATAGATGATACCGACACCTAAAAACAGGGCCGCTTTAAACAAGGCGTGATTGACAATATGGTAAACTGAGCCTAAAAAGCCCAGCTGGCCGTGTGGGCCCAGATAAAGAGCCGTGCCAATACCCAGGATAATATAACCCATTTGGCTGACACTGTGGTAGGCTAAAAGCCTTTTCGCATCGCCCTGCAAAAGTGCCGCAATGACACCGGTGAGCATGGTGGCAAGCCCTAAAGTTAGAATAAAAGGCCCCAGCCAAGTTATTGCCCCGCTTAAAAATGCACCCCAGCCCGCAAAGCCGCCGACGCGCAAAAGCCCGTAGGCACCTACCTTAATCAAGAGGCCCGATAAAAGTGCACTGCCGGGTGTCGGGGCCACGGAGTGGGCGTGCGGCAGCCACAAATGCAGCGGCGCCATGCCCGCTTTAATGCCAAAACCGGCCACAAAAAGTGCAATACTCCAAGCAAACATAGTAAGATCAACGGGAACCAACGCTTCACCGCCGATAACGGGCAGCGAGCCGGTGGCCGCACCGGCAAGCACAATGCCTAAAGCAATGAATAAGCCGCCGATGATGCTGAAAAACAGATAGAAATAGCCCGCTTTAACCGCCTCGGAATTCCAGCGGTGGACCACCCAGAAAAACGATGCAATAGTCATCAGTTCAAAGAAAAGGAGCATGGTAACAAGATCTCCCGCTGTGAAAACGCCCATGACCGTGCTTAGAGTCAGCAGGGTGATGACTGAAAACATTTTTGCTTTTCCTTCGTGCTGCATGTAGTCAGGTGCATAGATCGAGATGACGAGCCACAGGAAGGAAGCTAAGATGACAAAAATTGCAGTTAAAGGATCCGCTTGAAACCTCGGCGAAAAAGGGCCCGGTAAAACCAATTTATAGGCCAGGGAGGCACCTTGGAAGACTCCTTTCAGCCCCCAAATCGCCCCTGCAAGCATTATCGCGCTTGTAATCAGCGGCACGTTAATTGGCCGATCTTTAATGAGTAAAGCGATAAGTGCCCCCACAAGCGGAATGAGCACTAACAGTAACAACAGCATTAAACTGCCCCCCTTCTTTTAAAAGAACCAATCTACGACAACTTGGACACCGGAGAAGACAAGGCCCGGCCATAAGCCGATTAAAACTGCAATACCCGCTAAAAGAACCGTAGGAGCCAGCATCAAGCCAACTTGGCCGCCCCGCTCCAAATAAGGGTGTTTTTCTTTGTCGGCCCGGAAGGATAAAACTACGGTAGGGATAAAGCAGATGGCGTTAATGACGCCGCTGCCGATTAAAACTAAAGCTAAAGGCCAGCTGCCTGCGGCCACGCCGCCTCTCATCAGGAAAAACTTGCTCCAGAAAGTATTCAAAGGCAGCATCCCTACCATACCTAAGCTGGCAATGCCGAAGGAAGCCATGGTCTTGGGCAGAGACCAGCCGGCGCCGGCCATTTTACTGACATTGACTTCACCTGTCTGTTCTGCAATAATGCCGGCACAGAAAAAGAGCGTGATCTTCAAAGTAGAATAGCTGATCATATGCAATATGGCTCCGGTTAGGCCCCAGGGCTGCAGGGTAAAAGCACCGAGCAGAATATAAGAAAGCTGGCTGATCGTATGGTAAGCCAAACGGCGCTTTAAAACATCCTGCCTGGTAGCCAAAATTACGCCCACTAAAATGGTGAAAGCCGCCACCCAAGGCAGAATCCGGGCAAAAGGGATCGCCGCCATAAGTTCATGGCCGAAAACAGAATAGACAATCCGTAAAATTCCGTAAACGCCGGAATAAACAACGGCGACGGCATGTAAAAGCGCACTGATCGGCGTGGGAGCCACCATTGCGGCAGGCAGCCACCTATGCAGGGGCATTACTGCCGCTTTGACGCCGAAGCCGGCGATAAACAGGAATAAAAGCCAATTGAGGCCGCTTCCGGCGGAATTTTGTAAAATAGGGCCGCCGGCAAAACTTAAGTGGCCCGCCCGGGCGTAAGTCATGACAATGGCGATAAGAATAGCTCCCGCCCCCGATAAGCTGTATAAAATATATTTCTTGCCCGCCTGCATTGCTTCTTTGGTCCGGGCGTGGATAACTAAAGGATACGTCGTCAAAGTGAGCAGTTCATAAAAAAGGTATAAAGCTATCAGGTTGCCCGAGAGGGCAACTCCCAGGGTTGCACTGAGGGAAACCATAAAAAAACTGTAATACGTGCGCTGGTTTTCCTTCTCCTCCATATAACCGAAGGAATATAAAGCGGCGAAAAGCCACAGAGTCGAAACAATAATTGCAAAGACCGCCCCTAAGGGATCAGGAGCCAGCCGAAAGTCCAAACCGCCCAAAGAACCGCTTATAGCCGGCCTGCTGCCGGCAAAAACCGCTAAGGCAGTCCGCCAGCTGAAAAACATGCCGCCTAAGGTAAAAGCCAGGACATAAATTTTGCGAAGGCGGCGATTGGCTTCCGAAACACCTGCTGTGATGAGGCCGCCAAGTGCCCCACTTATTAAAGCCAGAATAAGATTTAGCATTTAAGATACCCTCCTTCGCCAGTTTACTGCAGTGGTAATAGTTCCAAAGCCGCTTTTTGGGCCACTTCCAAAAGGGGCCCCGGTAAAACACCCAAGATTATAACTGCCGCCGCCAACATCATTAGGGCCGTCTTCTGCACTAACCCCGGGTCCCGCCAGTTTTCCTCCGCGGCCGGTTCGAAATAGGCGATGCGGATTACGGGGAAAAGGTAGGCGGCACAAAGTATGCTGCCCAAAATAATGACGGCTACGGCGAAGGGACTGCCTGCTTCAAGACTTGCTAAAAGAAGGTGCCACTTACCGACAAAACCGGAAAAGAGCGGGATGCCCACCAAACCTAAACTGCCAATGGTGAAAACAGCCATGGTAAGGGGCATTTTGCGCCCGATACCGGCCATTTCGCTGAGCTTTTCTCTGCCCGTCTCTTGAATCATAGTCCCGGCAGCCAAGAACAGCCCCGCTTTAATAACGGCGTGGCTGGCCAGATAAAATAAGGCACCGGCCAAACCCTGTGTATTGACAAGGCCAAAGCCTAAAACGAGGTAACCCACTTGGGCAACGGTAGAATAAGCAAGCCGCCTTTTCAACTCATCTTGGCGCAGTGCCAAAAGCGAGCCGGCGACAATGGCCAGAAGGCCGCCGACAGTGAGTATTTTCTGGACATCGAATTCTGCTAAAATGGTGCTGCCGAAAACATTGTATAAAACTTTGAAAAGGCAGATTAGATAGCCTTTCACGGCAAGCCCCGATAAGACGGCGCTGGCCGGTGTCGGTGCAATGGAATGGGCATCAGGCAGCCAAACATGAAAAGGAAACAGAGCCGATTTAACTCCCATCCCAACCAGCATGAAACTTGCCGCCAGCCACACTACATGAGGCCTGGTGGCCCAAACGGCGCTCAGGGCCTGAGAGGCGAAAGCCATGTTCAAATGGCCCGTTGTGATATACAAAAAGCCGATTCCGCCCAAAATGAAACCGGAACCCAAAGTTGCCAAGATTAAATAGGTAAAAGCAGCATCTGCCGCCCTTGGGATATTCCGGGCCGCAACGAGCCCGCAGCAGCTCAACGTCGCGACTTCAACTAAGACAAAGACGTTAAACAGATCGTTAGTCATGGCCATGCCCGCCAAAGACCCGCTCAAAAGCAGAAAGAGCACATAAAACCGGGCCGTCCGCTCCCTGCCGCCCACTTCTTCGGCCAGATTCCCCTTGGCAAAAAGTGCAACGGGCAGGCTCACTCCGGCGATAACTAATAAGAAAAAGGCGCCTAAATTACCCGCCACCAGTTCAATGCCCCACGGAGCGGGCCAGCCGCCCAAGTTATAAATAATGGGAATGGCCTTTTGCACCAGTAAAACAAATGCTAAATAGATTGCGCCTAAAAAGCCCAGAGCTTCGACGCCAATAACTAAGTTTTCCACAAAAGGCGCCCAGCGGGCCAGTGTGGGTAAGACAAAGGCCACAAAAAGAGGCACGATCACGACAAGGACCGGCAAGTTAGCAGTAAGCATTGCTGTCATTTTTTTGTCACCACATTTCGCAATTCAATTATTCGCTCCGACTCTACCGTACCGTAAGACTGGTAGAGGCGGACTATCAGCGCTAAAGCAAAAGCGGTTACACTGACACTGACCACGATTCCCGTCAGCATTAACGCCGAAGGCAGGGGGTTGATGATAGGCCCGTTAGGGGGCGTGTCCCCAAGAATGGGCGTGGCCCCGCCCCGGATGTTGCCGGAGGCGATAAACATCAAGAAAATACCGCTTTCCATAATGTTGATGCCGATCAATTTTTTAAAGAGATTTGACCTGGTCAGTACAACCACGGCACCGATCACAAACAAAATAGCAGAAACAATATAGGGATAATTGACAATGAGCCTGCCGAAAAATGTATTCACTGCGCTTCCTCCATTAACGTGAAAAATAACGTTACCATAGTGCTGGCCACCCGAATGCCGACGCCAAGGCCGATTAAAGAGATTAAGCCGCCGGAAGAAAGAGTCCCCGGTATGCCTAAATCGACACCTGCTAATTTATTGGCTAAAAAAGGTACGCCCCTGACAATACCCACCATGCCCATAATCCCGTACCAGAGCGTGCCGTAACTTTCCACCCAAATCAAAAGTTTCTCCGGTACCATGGCACTGCCCGTTTCCGGGCCGTAAATTGTGGAGTAGGCTATAAAGCTGAGCCCTGTTATAATACCGCCGGCAAACGAACCGCCGGGGGAGATGTGGCCGTGAAAAATAACATAGAGTCCGTACATAAAAATGAAAGCTAAAATGATGGCAGCCATGCGTTTTAAAACAAAATCTCTCATTTACCGCCACTCCCCTTCTCCCATTTCTTTAAAGTTATAACTACGGCTAAAGCTGCCGTGAACAGGACAATCGTCTCAAACATGGTGTCATAGGCCCTGTAATCGAGAACGATGGATGTCACTGTATTCGGTACCCCCGTATCCGCCACCGCCTGGTTGATGTAACGATCGGCGACCTCGTTGTGGACGGGGTTGTCCGCCTGCCCATAAGGGGGAAGTTCCGCCACGGCAATCAAAATGCCGTAGACAGCCATGAGGGCCACAAGCACAATGAAAACGCTCCTTACTCTCATCAGCTATTCCTCCTTCCGGCTGGTGCGGTAAATTGCAATCATCATTAAGACCGTAGTGCAGATTCCCGCGGCCGCTTCCGTAATCGCCAAGTCAGGCGAATTCATTAAAAGCCAGATTAAAGCCATAGTTAACGTATAGGCTCCGTAGACTATAACGGCGTGGATCAAATCTTTAATAAAGTACATTGCCAACGATGCCGCCATCAGGATGAGCGACAGAACCATAATCCAGTAATCAACTGCAACGAACTGCATTCAAGTCACCCTTTCCTTAATCTGGTGCCTTCCACCGGTTGTGTGCCGTGGAGAAGCCCCGCTTTAGCCACCAAATGGGTCATTGTAGGATTTATTAACCAAAACAAAATCAGGACAATTACCAATTTAATCCTAAGCGCCCAAGTGGGGCTGAGGAGAAACAGGCCGAGCCCAATCAAGCCGACACCTAAGGTGTCACTGATGGCAATAGCATGCAGGCGGGTGTACGGATCGGGAAATTTGTATAACCCCAAGGTGCCTAAGGCGAAGGCCGCCAGAGAGCCTATAAAGCAAATATTGGCCAGCCAATTAATCATAAGAAGTCACATCCTTCTCGTTACCTTCAAAACCTTCTAAGCCGGGAATGCGGAGGCGCCAATCGCCCGGCGTGAGGACCCTTAAGATCCAAAGGCTGCCTACGAAACCGCAGAGCATAAAGACAAAGGCAATATCAACAAAGCCGTATTCTGTTCTGATAAAAGCCAACAACAGGATCATTACGCTGACTTTACTGGTAATGGCGTTGATCGAAATAAGGCGATCAATGACTGTCGGCCCTATAATCGCCCGCAGTAATACCAGAAGGACCAGAGCCATAAGGCCTGCCAGAATCCACCACATATGCCGCCCTCCTTTGCCGATATGTTTCTAATTGTTTAATTTCATCGATTAACCGCCAGTAAAACAGGCTGATGGCACTTTCCTCGGTTAAAGCGTGCACTATGAATTGGCCTGTTTGTGGGTCTACATCAACTGTCACCGTACCGGGCGTTAGGGTAATGCCCGTAGCCAAAAAAACACGCCCCCACATGGTTTTAAGATCCGGGGTCATCACAACGAAGACGGGGCTTACGGGCGGTTTGGCAAACAATAAGGTCTTGGCGACTGCAATACTGGATTGAATGACATAGGCTGCAAGCAGGATGAGGCAGCGGGCCATGCCCAAAAGTTCCCGCGCCGATAAGACGTTGGGCAGCCTCGGCCCCAAATCATGCCAAAACCAGACGGTTATCATGGCCAAAAACGCTCCTGTCAGCAGGTGCTGCCTGTTGAAGCCGGAAGATATGACCACCCAAAAAATTAAAAGCAGGACAAATAGTACAAACGATCGTTTTCGCACCATTAACCTCCCTTTCTAAGAGTTTCAAGTGATGTTAGTGGCACATTTCACTAACGGGTGGGAGTGAGTTTGTTAATCCGAAATCATAGCTACCCCCCTAACAGTTGGTCTTGGTGAAATTTCGCCGCCGGCCTCCCATTACAAAAATCTTTTAATTTTTGTAACGGAAAAAAAGCGCAGGCTCGCTGAAAAATTGCTGAAGCACTACGCTTGGGGACTCCTACGGGATTAGCTGACGGGTTCGGGCACCCAAGTTGCCCGTCCATTTGATTAGGATTCACCCCAAGAGTGGGTTTCCCGCTTTCCGTGGGAAATTAGGAGCAGACGTCATTATTTGATTATCGCACAATATTCCCTTTCAATAATATCATAAACCCTACTTAAGTCAAGAATTATAGTGGAATAAGATGATTTACTATAATTTCCTCAAGTAGGCTTGCTCCCGCACCAAGTTTACTGTGTTTTAAGCCCAACGCGGCGGAAAACCTCTTCCCGGAAACTCTTGGAAGAAGCATCCTGCTCCTGCGGCCCTTTAAAAAGAGCAAGACGTAAAAAGTTCGCGCCGGGCCCAATGCAGCCTAAAACGGGAGATTGAATCCCAAGGAAGGCCGGCATAATAAAGGGAGTTAAGCCTCGCCAAAAGAAGCATCCGGGCAGGGTGGGGAAGGTTCGGCATGACGGTTTAAGGCGGCGGGTTGAGCGGCCGAGCCGGTTTACCTCTGGGCAGCTTCGCCGCAGCCAAAAAGCATGCCCTGTATTTTCAGCCGTTTCCCGCCGCGTTGTTTTGAAATCGCTTGTCGATGGGGGCAAGCTTTCAGCGTGCACTAACTCGATAAGGCCTTCCGTTTTTGAAAAGCTTTGTCTCGAATAAACTAGATCGTTCTTTAAATGCAGCGGCTGCCCCGAATAAGGGGAGCGTATTTGCTATCTTACTAAGGGCCGCCGGCTTAATTTCCATCCGCTTTCAGGCGGGAATTTGTTAAGCTTGCATTAATAGGGAAAATACTTCTTGACACTGCTCAAAGCAGTTGATAGACTGAATGCAAGCAAAATTACATTAAAGACCTTTAAACCAATCCGGAGAGGTTGGGAAGGATGCCTGCGCAAGGAATTTGTGCCGCGTTTTTGTCTGAAAATGGGGCTTCTACCAACCGGTGGAAGCCTCTTTTGTTTTGTGCAGGTTGGGTCTGACAAGGGGGAAAAGCTTTGAATTCTCTGGTCAGCATTAAAGATTTACCGTATCATACCGTAGAGTGGCTTTTGCAAAACGCCGAGTCTTTCACGCAGTATAACGGGGGAGCCTTACAGCGGGGGACGGTAGTTAACTTGTTCTTTGAACCGAGTACCCGCACGGGGCTTTCATTTCAAATGGCTTCGCACCGCTTAGGCCTGGAAATTATGGATTTTTCCATCGAAGGTTCCAGTATAAAAAAAGGGGAATCGCTGCAGGATACTTTAGAAACGCTGGATGCTTTGGGTGTGGATATAGCCATTATCCGCCGAGGGGACAATTGGCCGGCCCAGTTAAACCTTGCTAAATTACGGATGTCCGTAGTCAATGCGGGTTCAGGCATTTTCGAACATCCCACCCAGGCTTTATTAGATGCACTTACCATTAAACAGCATTTTGGCAGGCTGCAAAACCTCAAAGTAACTATTGTGGGCGATATCCGCCACAGCCGGGTTGCCCGCTCCAACGTAGAATTGTTGACTAAAATGGGGGCGGAGATCTATTTCGCCGGGCCCGCGGTTTTTCAAGCGGAAGACTTAACTCAAATACCCCGCGTCGATTTAGATTGGGCGGTGCAAAATTCCCATGTGCTCATGCTTTTAAGGGTGCAGTTGGAAAGGCACGAGCTGGCTTACGACTTGGCAAATTACCATAAGGAATTCGGTTTGACCGAAGGCCGCTTACGCCTTTTGAACAAAAGCGCGATCATCATGCACCCGGGGCCGGTTAACAGGGGTGTTGAGATCTGCGATGCTGCTTTGGACGATCCGCGCAGCAGGGTTTTGACACAGGTGCAAAACGGCGTTGCTGCCCGCATGGCGGTTTTAGACTGGTGTTTACAAGGAGGCCCGCATGACAAATTGGTATCTGCCTGACGGCTTAGTTTACAGAAAGGGGCGCCTGCGGGCGGAGAGTGTGTTGGTTTTAGGAGGTCAAATAGCAGCTTTCGGTGCTGCAGCTGACCGCTTAAGGGCCGAATCGACGGAGAAAATTCGGGATTTTTCTGCAAAAGGCTTTTTAATCTGCCGGGGCTTTATTGATTTCCACACCCATTTAAGGGAGCCGGGCTTTGAGGCCAAGGGAGATATTGCAAGTGAAACGAAGGCAGCGGCCGCCGGCGGCTTTACCTCTGTCTGCCCGATGCCGAACACCAACCCCCCGTTGGATAGTGTAGCCGAACTTAAAAAACTGGAGGGCCTGATTGCCGCAAAGGCCCGCGTCAAGGTCCACCCCATTGCTGCTTTAACCAAAGGCCGGCAGGGAGCCGAACTCGTTGACTATGCCGCTTTTAAAAAACACGGCGTGCATCTTTTTTCCGATGACGGCGATCCCTTGGAAGACGATTTAGCCTGCTTGGCCTTTCAAAAAGTGCATGAGGCCGGCGGTATTTTAATTAATCATTTGGAAGATAAGTCTCTGGTGCAAAGGGGCTTTTTTTATGAGGAAATTCCTCCCGAATCAGAATATTCAATGCTGGCCAGGGATTTGAAATTAGCGGCTCAGACAAACTGCCCCTACCATGCGGCGCACTTAAGCTGCGCGGAATCGGTAGAGTTGATTGAAACGGCAAAAAAGCAGGGCGTGCCCGTAACGGCCGAAGTGACACCGCACCATTTGACTCTCACATTTGAAGATATTAAAAAGCCGTGGGGGCACTTTCAAATGAAACCGCCCCTCAGGCAAAGAAAAGATCGGGCAGCCTTAGTTCAAGGGCTTGCGGCAGGCACTGTCGATCTTGTGGCGACAGACCATGCACCGCACGGTGAAGAAAAAGAAAAAGGGCTTTATCCCACATCGCCTTTTGGGGTGACGGGTTTGGAAACCGCTTTCCCCGTGTTATACACTAAATTGGTTTTAGCGGGGAAATTAACCTTAGAAAGGCTTTTGGCAGCACTGACCGCGGCACCGGCCGCACTTTTAAACGAACCGCCCGGGCTTGCCCCGGGGATGGATGCCGATTTAGTCGTCCTTGATTTACAGGCTGAGCGGGCCGTTGGCGAAAAGGGCTATTACAGCAAAGGCACCAACTCACCTTTCGCCGGTGAAGCCCTCCGCGGTTGGCCTGTTCTGACACTTGTTTCCGGGAAGGAGCGCTACAGTGCAGTTAACGGAGCTTAAAGTTTTAGAAAATGAAGAGATCGCCCGAAATATTTACGCCCTGAAACTTACGGGTGATTTTCCCTGGGAGAAAGTTAAAGCGGGGCAGTTTGTCCATCTGCAGCTGGGTTCAGGCCTTTTACACCCCTTGAGGCGCCCTTTCAGTCTTGCGGCGGTTAGCCCCAAGGCAGAAGAGTTAACTTTAGCCTATAGAGTTGTCGGTTCCGGCACGGAGTGGCTCAGCAAGCAAAAGCGGGGCTGTTTGATCTCTGCGCTGGGCCCTTTAGGCAGTGCTTTTCCCCTGCCCGAAAAAGGCTCCCGGGTATTAATTGTGGGCGGCGGCGTTGGTATACCGCCACTTTTGATGCTGGCCGCGGAGTTAAAAACGGAGGCGGACATAGTTTTGGGCTTTCAAAGCCGCAAAGATTCTTTTTGGCTGAAGGAATTCAGCCATTTCGGTAAAGTTAAAGTTACCACAGAAGACGGCTCTTTGGGCCAAAAAGGCTTTGTAACGGAGGCCTTAAAAGGAAAAAAAGAATGGGATTATTTATATGCCTGCGGCCCAAAAGCCATGCTGCGCGCTTTGAAAAGGCATTTTGAGGGAAGCGATATTAAAGGCTATGTCTCTTTGGAAGAGCGGATGGCCTGCGGTGTGGGGGCCTGTGCGGGCTGCGCTTGTCCAACTGCCTCAGGCACTAATTTGCTGGTCTGCCAAGACGGCCCCGTATTTTCATGGGAAGAGGTGGCTTTATGACTTTGGATTTAACGGCCGATTTAGGCAGGCTGCAGCTTAAAAACCCCGTAATGCCCGCTTCCGGCTGTTTCGGCTTTGGGCGGGAATACAGTGAATTCTATGCTTTAAATAAGTTGGGGGCAGTTGTGGTCAACGCCGTAACCTTAAATCCCCGGCCGGGCAACCTACCGCCTCGGGTTACGGAGGTACGGGCGGGCATGCTCAATTCAATTGGCTTGGCCAATGTTGGTGTAGATCAGGTTCTCAGGGAGGAATTGCCCTGGCTTGCCGAGCAAAATGTACCAATTATTGTCAATGTGGCCGGCGAAACTGCCGAAGAATACTGCTTGGTCGTGGAAAAGATATGCAATTCAGGCCTTGCTCAAGCCATCGAGCTGAATGTATCCTGCCCCAATGTTGCGGCGGGCGGTTTGACGTTTGGAGCCGATGCACGCACGCTGAAAAGTTTAGTCAAGCAAGTTTCGCGCTTGTGCACTTTGCCTCTTTTTGTTAAACTCTCGCCTAATGTAACTGATGTCGGTGAGTCAGCTGCGGCCGCCAAAGAGGGGGGCGCTGACGGGCTCAGCTTAATTAACACACTGATCGGCATGGCCATTGATTTGAATCTAAGAAAACCGATTTTAGCCAATAAAACGGGAGGGCTTTCCGGCCCGGCGATCAAGCCTGTAGCTTTACGCATGGTTTATGAAGTGGCAAAAACGGTGGATCTGCCCATTATCGGCATCGGCGGCATTAACAGCGGGGAAGATGCCCTCGAATTTATCATGGCCGGGGCCGGGGCCGTGATGGTGGGGACGGCTAATTTTACTGACCCCTACGCCTGCCCCCGCATTATTGGCGAGATTGAGGAATTTATGCGGCGTCAGGGGATTAAGAATTTGGAGGAGATTAGGGGATGCGCTTTGTAAACAGCAGTGAAAGAATTATCGCAGCTTTGGATCTGCCCGGGCGGGAAAGGGTAGAAAGGTTTTTAGATCAACTGCCCGAACTTCGTTTCGTAAAAGTGGGGATGGAGCTTTTTTATGCAGCGGGGCCCACTTTGGTGCTCAGTTTAAAAGAGCGGGGTTTAAAGGTCTTTTTGGACTTAAAAGTACATGATATACCTAACACGGCCTTTGGCGCCATCCGAAGTTTAAGTGGGCTGGGCTCCGATTTTATCAACGTCCACTGTGCCGGGGGCTTGGAGATGATGAAACAGGCCGTTCGGGCTTTAAAAGGCGGTTCGCAACTGATTGGGGTAACGCAGCTGACCTCCATCGATCAAAGGGCCTTAAATGAAGAATTAAAGATTGGCGGTACGGTGGAAGAAAGTGTCCTTCACTATGCTCAGTTAGCCAAGAGAGCGGGCCTGGCCGGCGTTGTCTGTTCACCTTGGGAAGCCCGGGCCGTGAAAGAAAAATGCGGCTCTGATTTTCTAACGATTACACCCGGTGTAAGGCCTCAAGGCAGCGCCGGGCAGGATCAAAAACGCATCATGACACCGGCTGAAGCCGTGCAGGCGGGCAGCGATTATTTAGTAATCGGCAGGCCCATTGTGGCTTCAGCTGATCCACGCGGTGCATTTTTAAAAATTGCAGAGGAAATTGAGGCGGTAGCATGAACAAAAAAGGCTTACTGGCTTCTTTACACAAGCTGGGCGTCATCCAAACAGGCCATTTCCGGCTTACTTCCGGCCTCCATTCGCCGGAGTACGTCCAGTGTGCCAAACTATTTGAGCGGCCCCAAAAAGCATCCCTGGTGCTGCAGGATCTGCTGGACAGGCTGCCCGGGGGGATTGAAACGGTAATTGCCCCGGCGATAGGCGGGATTACGGTTGGTTATGAGCTGGCCCGCCTGTTAAAGTGCCGCTTTATTTTCGCCGAGCGGGAAAACGGCCGCATGGCTTTAAGGCGCGGTTTTAAAATTTCAGCAGGCGAGAAATTATTGGTGGCGGAAGATGTGGTAACGACGGGGGGGTCTGTGCGGGAAGTGATCGATTTGATTAAAACAAACGGCGGCTCAGTTTTAGGTGTGGCCGCAGTAATGGATCGCAGCGGGGGCCAAGCTGCTTTTAGGGTGCCTTTTTGGGCCGCGGCGGAATTAAATATTGAGGTGTATGAACCCGCGAGCTGCCCTCTGTGCGCAGCAGATATGCCTTTAACTAAACCAGGCAGCAGCTAAAATTGATCAAATCGGCAGGATTAAGAAAAGTTGCGGCTAAATGTGGGAATATGAGGGAATAAAGGGAGTGAAAAAATGTTTACACCGTACAAAATTAAAACTGTTACCATTCCTAATCGCATTGTCATGCCTGCCATGTGCCAGTATTCGGCCGGAGAAGACGGCACGGCCACAGATTGGCATCTAGTGCACTATGGGGGCAGGGCGGTCGGTGGCGTCGGTTTAATTATCTTGGAAGCGACAGCCATTGAAAACAGAGGCCGGTTGAGCAAAAACGATCTCTGCATCCACGACGATAAACATATTGCCGGCCTAAAGAAAATAGTTGAGCTCTGCCAAAGCCACGGCTCAAAAGTGGGCATTCAAATCGCCCACGCGGGCAGAAAAGGCTGTGAAGCAGAGCTTGTGGCGCCTTCAGCTATCCCCCATCCGGATAAACCCATACCGCACGAGCTGAGTGAAGAAGAAATTGCCCATCTCATTTTCCTTTGGCGGGAGGGGGCCCGGCGGGCCGCTTTAGCGGGATTTGATTTACTGCAGATTCACGCTGCCCACGGCTATTTAATCCACGAATTTCTCTCTCCCCTGTCAAATAAGCGGACCGATGGTTACGGCGGCTCGTTTGAAAACCGCCTTCGCTTTTTATTGGAGGTCGTAGACGCGGTTAAGCAGGTCTGGCCGCAGGATAAACCTCTTGCCGTGCGCCTGTCCGCCGTTGATTATTTAGAAGGGGGCCTGACAATTGAAGATACCGTCCGCATCGGGCAAAAGCTGAAAGAAAACGGTGTGGATCTTTTAGATATAAGTTCGGGTGGGCTTTTACCCGCTGAGATTGAATTGTACCCCGGCTATCAAGTGGGGTTTGCCGAGGCGGTTAAAAAAGAAGCAGGCCTGCCGGTGATTGCCGTTGGTTTAATCAGTGAGGCTGAATTAGCTCAAGAGATTATCTCCGGCGAGCGCGCCGATTTTGTCGCCCTGGGCAGAGAACTTCTGCGCAACCCTTATTGGGTTTTAGAGGCTGCCGGGGCGGAGAAAGAAATTTGGCCCTGGCAGTATTACCGGGCCATGCCGCGTTAATTTAATCATTTTGGGAAACGCTGCTTGGGAGGGTTTTGGCCCTCCCGGCGTACTTTTAAAATCGATTCTGTTTTGCTACCCCAGGCAGCCCGGGCTTGTTTGGGCTTTTTTTGTTTTCAGCATACTTTTCCCGATTCAGTCCTGGAGAAATGAAATAAGGCAAAAAAGGGATCCAGCAGGCAAAGAAGAAGGACTAAGAGTAAAGAGCCTGAGGTGTATATTGACAAGATCAGCCTTAAATGTTAGAGTAAATTTAAAATTTCATACTGAAAATAAGGTGGTTTAAAAAGGCAACAGGAGGATGATTTTATGATTAACTTTAATGAAGCGGCAAGACCTAAGCTGGCCCCTGCTTTGGATCCCCAATTTATACCGGCTGTTCTTTGGAACAGGGCGTTTCTCAAAGCCGTGGCAGAGGCGGGGGACGGGGTGCCCTTTGCAGTGGCACTCGAGCGCGATGGGCAGCAGGTGGCGGTGTATGAAACGAAACTTTTTCCCGACGGGAAAAGCAAAAGCCACGATGAAGCAAACTTTAAATATGCGGAGCGCCTGGTCAAAGCCCTTTTATGGGTGAAAGGCGGTTGGAAAATAGTTTTAGGCGGTTCGCCCGCTGTCGGCAGGAAACTGCAGAAAGCCTATTCCCCCGGGGGGATTAGGGAATTCGATGCGGAGTTTATGAGGCGGGTTTATGAAAAAGAATTTACAGTGGAATTGAGGGAGTATGCCAACATGCCGCAGCAGAACGAAAAAACGGAAGCGGCCGGCGGCTATTTAGACGGTTGTCGGATCGGCTTTGATGCCGGCGGCAGCGATCGCAAGGTGGCAGCTGTAAAAGACGGTGAAGTCTTATACAGTGAAGAAACTGTTTGGCATCCTAAAACAATGGCGGATCCCGATTACCATTACGAAGGCATCTTGGATTCTGTGAAACGGGCCGCCGAATACCTGCCGCGGGTTGATGCCATTGGTGTCAGTTCCGCCGGTATTTATATCAACAATCGGGCTATGGTCGCCTCCTTGTTCATTAAAGTGCCTTTAGATGTTTTCGATGAAAAAGTTAAAGATATTTACTTAAGGGTGGCCAAAGAAATGGGCAATGTACCCTTAGAGGTGCGCAACGACGGCGAAGTCACCGCTTTGGCCGGTGCCAGCAGTCTGAAAGATACCAACATTTTAGGTATTGCCATGGGCACCAGCGAAGCAGTGGGCTTTGTCAATGAGGAAGGCCATCTGACCGGCTGGCTGAATGAACTGGCCTTTGTACCTGTAGATTACAACCGCCAGGCCATGGTCGATGAGTGGTCAGGTGACTATGGCTGCGGCGTAAAATATTTCTCGCAGGACTCTGTCATAAAATTAGCTCCCGCCGCAGGCATCGATCTTTCTGATGATTTAACCCCGGCGGAAAAACTCAGTGAAGTGCAGAAACTGTTGGAAGAAGGCCATCAGGGCGCCCGGGAAATCTTTGAAAGCATCGGCCGCTACCTCGGCTATACTATCGCCCACTATGGGGACTTTTATGAGATTAAGCACCTGCTGATTCTGGGCAGGGTTACTTCCGGCCGGGGCGGCGCTTTAATCTTGGAGCATGCGCGAGAGGTGTTAGATGCGGAATTTCCCGAGTTGGCCGGTATTCAACTCCACCTGCCTGATGAAAGCGACCGCCGGGTGGGGCAGGCGATTGCCGCCGCGGGCTTAACTAAAATTTCTTAGGCGAAGCGGCGAGCAGTAAACCTTAAGAAAACAGCTTTACAAGCTGAGCAACGAGAAGCGGGGGCAGAGGCCCCCGCCTCCTGATTCGAGAAATATATTGGGCAGTAAAAGCAAATAAATCCTTTCAAAGCGATTTTAAAAAACAATTCGCAGTGAGTTTAATAAAAAGCCTAAGCCGGTAATAATCAAAAAGGCGCCCAAAGCTAAAACAAGATTGCGGTAAAAGCGCAGGCTGATAAAAGCCTTTGTCCTGCTGATCAGGGTGGAGACAAAGCTGTACCAGGTGATATCCGCCAGGATGTGGCCGAAATAAAAAAGGGCGATGCCTAAAAGCCCAAATGAATTGTAAGCACTCATGATCATGCCCAGGCCCACAACTGCCCACCAAACGAGAAAATAAGGGTTGGAGGCGCTCAAAAGCACCCCTGACACAAGCTGGCCACCGCGGCCTGCTTCCGCCTCGCCAAAGTCTATGGCCAGGTTTTTGGCGAGGCTGTCTTTGATCATTTTAAGGCCGAGAAAAACAAGGATGATCCCGCCCAAGATTCCGATCAAGGCTTGGACGGAACTGGAGCTGAGGTAATTACCCAAGCCGAAGAAAATACCGATGACGAGAAAAAATTCTAAAAGAGCGTGCCCCAAAGAAATGGCCAACCCCGCCTGCGGGCCGTACCGAAGGGCTTGATCAATAGTATAAGTCAGGAGGGAGCCCGGCATAACGGCTCCCGAATAGCCGACAAACAATGACTGCAGGAATACTCTGAGCATAGCTGACTCCCTGTCTTTTTAGAAAAATTTCACTTCCAGCCAGTAGGCTAAAACCCCCACTACCAAAGCCGCCAGGGTATTAAAGATCGTGGTCCACAAGGCGGAACGTTTATCGATGGCGATTAAGGGGAATAAGGCATCGCCGTCTTGGGAGATGGCGTTGGCTAAAAGTGCCGCAAAGGGGACAAACCCCCGCGTGTACAAAGTTACGAAGATGATTTGCGGCCCGCAGCCCGGTATTATACCGACTAAAACCCCTGTTATTACGGCCCACATGCCCTTTTGGGTCAAGAATGCCGCAATTGCGGCTTCGCCTGTAAGGTAATGGCCTGAACCCAACGCCAAGACGAAAAGTTCATAGGCCAAGTAAGCGAAGAACACCCAGGTGCCTACAAAAGCAGTTTCTTGAGCGTTATGCACAATCGTCTCTTTGAGGCTGGCCAGTTTCATTTCCGATTCTTCGTGCGTGTCGTCTCCGATGAGTTTCCCCCCAAGGAACATCATTAAAACGGCAAAGGCCGTACCCAAAGTGCCTAAAATTGTGCCCAGGTGGGGGATAAATAAAGCATTCAGATCCACTTGAAAAAGGTCCATGATGCCCAACACCAAACCGATGGAAATGACAGCCCAGAAGACAAGATAAGATCCGTGAGTGACTTTGTAGCCTAAGCTGTCTAAAGGTTGGTGGCCCTTGGCGCTGTGGTGCAAAATGAGATCAATTTCATCGCCCTCGCTGTGGCCGATGTGCTGCCATTTTGCGTGTGCCACGCCCGTTTCCCTCTTAAAGTGGCTGTGATCCTGCTTCTTGTGGGCCTTGGCTACTTCCGCGGCGCTTTTTTGCCGGGCCCGGTATTTCTCCAACAGATAGTCGCCGATTGGCAAAAGGTCCACTAAATAGCCGACAATTACCGCAACTATAAAGGAGAATAAAGAGACGAGCAGATAGTGTTTGGGCAGGGCCGTCATTAAAACGAAAGCGGAATCGCCCATGGTCGCAATCAGTGTGGCGGTTATCGTGCCGAAACTAACTGAGCCCCGAGGAAAAAGGGGCATGACAAGAATTGCCCCGCCGCAGCCCGGAGTCAGGCCTAACAGTGCACCGATAATGGGCTGGATTTTTTTTGCTTGTTCGATAGATTTAATTAAGCGGCCGGAAAGAAGATAGTCGACATAACCGAAAAGTAAAAGGACAGCGCCCACAAACACCGTAACTTGAATGAAGGCGTTTTCCGCGCTGAAAAGTATCAAGCGTACAATTTCTTTGAACATCAGTGGCGTCATTCCTTTTTAGTAACAATTACCAGCATTTAGTTTTCAGTATAAGTTAGGGAGGCTCGTTTTGTCAACTGAAACTATCTTCTGCCTTGACAAGCCGCAACGATCTGTTTGATGGCCTCGGTGTCTACAAAATAATGGCTCTCCTGTGCATCGTCCGCGCCGATTTTGATTTCGCTCCCCCTCTTTTTCAGGCGGGACGGGACCTTGGTTTTACTGCCCGTGTGTATTTCCGTAATATCTAATTGGAGCAGTTCGCTTACGTTTTTAGGCCGGACGCCGCCGCCGGGCATAATAGAAATTCTGCCGGCACTTTCTTGAATTAATTCCTTTAGCAGGGGCATCCCCTCCAAAGCTGTTTTCTGCTGCCCCGATGTCAGGAGCCGATCGAACTCCAGATCCAATAACACCTGCAGAGCCCGCTTAGGGTCACCTGCCACATCGAACGCTCTGTGGCAGGTAATTTCCAGGCCGTGGCTTTTAGACAGCTGGGCCAGGCGCGACATGGTTTTAGAATCAAGGGCGCCGTCTGCATCTAAAACGCCGAAAACTACTGCCTCAGCACCCAGTTTGGCGGCGATTCGGATATCCTCTTCCATAACGGCGATTTCCTCCGGCGTATAATAAAAATCCCCGCCCCGGGGCCTGATCATTACCGCAGTTTGGATACCTAAAGCAACACTAGCCTTAATTAACCCGTAGCTTGGGGTTGTGCCGCCTGCCCCCGGATCGGCGCACAGCTCCACCCGGCCGGCACCGCCTTCTTTTGCTCGGTAGACATCTTCAATGGAAAAACAGACTACTTCCACTAAAACACTCATGAAAATCCCTCCCCTAAACGCAAACAGCCTTACTTTACCTGGCAGCAAGGCTGTTTATTTAATGACCGTTTACTTTCCTTTTTCCAGTAAGGCCCTGGTTTCTTCCACAACGTCTTCCGATGTCAACTTGCCGATCTGATCCCAGAAGCTCGGTGCTGTGGTTGGGCTGATAAACTCACTGACGATCTTGGTGCCCGTATTGTTCCAGATTGTCAGCTTGGGCCTGTTGCCTTGGTCACGAAGCCTTACGAAAAAATCACCGATTTGTACCATTGTGCTCATTGTCGTCATACCCCCTTCATAATCATTAGATACCCGTTGCAATATATGAATTCCTGCCCTGGCTTTATCTTTTCCCAAAAATTCTTAAGGCCGCCGGCGGGATTTTGAATTAGTCGCGATCTCGGAAAGGAAATCTCTGCTTTGAGTTGAATTGAGAACTGTGCTTTTAAGTCGTGTCGTGTGAAGAAGGGGCTGGAAAATGATCAAAGAATTGGGAAATGCTTCCTTGTTAATCTTTTTAGCGGAAATGGGTGATAAAACCCAAATCCTGGCGATGGCTTTTGCCCTTAAATACTCTGTGGGGCAGGTCCTTTTTGGTGTGGCCTGCGGCTCGTTTTTAAACCATGGCTTGGCAGTGCTTTTCGGATCTTATCTGGGCCACCTCCTGCCGCTTGCGACCATGCGCCTAACAGCGGGTTTATTATTCCTCCTTTTTGGGCTTTGGGCATTAATTCCGGAACAAGAAGGGCCCGGTAAAAACGGCCCGCTCTCCGATTACCCGATTTTGGCCGTAGCCTTCGCCTTTTTCGTCGGTGAATTGGGCGATAAAACGCAGCTTACCGCAATTACCTTGGCCTCTAAAGCCAGCTTTCCCTTAGCTGTACTGGGAGGGACGGTTTTGGGCATGGTCCTGACCAGCTGCGTGGGGATTGCCATCGGCACAAAGTTGGGCGATCGCGTGCCGGAATTAGCCTTAAAATTACTCTCCAGCGGGGTGTTCATAGGTTTCGGGTTGTATCAATTGTGGACGGCGGTGCCGGCGGAATTTTTAACACCGCGGTATGTAGTACCCTTCCTTTTGCTGCTGGCCGCCGCCGCTTTAATTCTGCTGCTTCCACCCTTCTTCCGGCAAAGAACAAGCAGCCTGCGGCGTCTGGCGGGAGATTTAAAAGCACTGAACACCCTTTTGGATATATTGTGTTTGGGCGAGGAAAAGTGTGTGCACTGTCGCGGCGAAAGCTGCCCCGTTGGCTACTGCAAAACACTAGTTAAAAAGCAGTTGGCAGGCGGTACTTTTGCCGCAAATTCCAAGCCGAGGCCCGAACCGTATTTAAGAAGCGGCCAATCCTTTGATCAGGCCAAGCTGCGGCAGGCCCTCCGATTACTGGAAGAGGGCGGCCTTGAGTCTCAGCTGTCCGCTGAATTAAAAGCCAATCTGGTCAAGATGGCCAATCCTCACCGATGATGCTGATTTCCGGCTCTAAAACTATTTCATGCTTTTCAAAGATGATAGTTTGAATGAGCTTAATCAGATCTAAAAAATCCTGTGCCTTTGCTTCGCCTACTCTGATTAAAAAACCGGCATGTTTAGTGGAAACCTCGGCGCCGCCGATCCGCAGCCCCTTTAAGCCCGCCTGCTCGATCAAAGGGCCCACGTAGTGGCCGGCAGGCCGTTTAAAAGTACTGCCGGCGCTGGCGTATTCCAAAGGCTGTTTGGCCCGGCGCAGATTTTGCAGTTCGATCATCTTATTTTTAATAGCCTGTTTATTCCCGGGCTTTAATTGCAAAAAAAGGCGTGTGGCAATTGCCGCTTCTTCCTGCAGGCGGCTGTGGCGGTAAGAATAAGTGAAGTCAGCTTTATCCCAAGAATACAACTTACCGTTTTTGGCAAACTCCACTTTTTGAATCAGAGGGCCGATTTCCCCTTTGTAAGCGCCTGCATTCATGAAAGCGGCGCCTCCCAGGCCCCCGGGGATGCCGACAGCAAATTCCAAGCCGCTTAAACCGTGGTAAAGGGCAAGCTTGCTTAAAGAACTAAAAAGGCAGCCCGTTGTTGCCGTAAGCGCTCCGTCTTGAACAGAGGCTTTGGCAAACGGTGCTGCCAGCTGCAGGACAACACCCCTGACGCCGCCATCGCGCACAAGTAAATTTGTGCCGTAGCCGATTACGGTCAAGGGCAGGGCCCGTGCCAGGGCGAAGCGCTGTGCCTTAAGTATTTCTTCTGTGCTGGTGGGGCAGATAAAATAATCAGCCGGCCCGCCCACGCCCAGCGCTGTAACATTTTTCAAGGGGAAATCTTTTAAGAACATGGGGCTCCCTCCCATCTTTATTATATATATGATAGCACAAAAAATTATTGAGGTCTGTTTTCCCAAATAAATTTTGTGGGGTGGAGCCAAAATTGCGTAACTTTCGCTTGGGGCCAGGCCTGCCCGTTAGTGCGCGGCCAGGCGTTTGCCGGCAGATCTTCTTTGCGCATTTCAAAGTGGAGGTGAGCGCTAAAGCGGTTGTTGGGGCCTTTACCCACTGTGCCGATCATCTGCCGGCGGTAAACCAGATCGCCTGTAGCAACATCCCGCCTGTCTAAGTGGGCGTACTGCGACCAGACAAATTCATTTTCCGAAAGCGCGTGTTTAATAAGTATCACATTGCCTAAAGCTGTGTTCCAGCCGGAAAAGACTACTTCGCCGTTAGCGACAGAATAAACCGGCTCACCCAAATCGCCGTCGCCGGCTTTGGGGATATTCCAATCTTCACCGGGGTGCCAGGTTTGGCTGGCGCTGCTCCACTGGAGAAAATCGTAACCGGTTACCTCCCAACCGCGGCCGTCCCTATCACCGACGGGAAAATCAAAACCGTCCGCCAGCCAACCGGGCGGCTGGGATTCGGGCAGGTGCCCCTGTAAAAAAGAACAACCGGTAAACAATACGGCCGAGAATAATAAGAACAACCAATATTTTCCACTCATTAAATAAGCCTCCCTCTTATGATATTATAAAGTCAATAGGGCTAAATCGGCAATAATGGTAGATGTTGGAGGGATTGGCAGGGGAGCGCAGAAGTTTAAAGCAAGGGGGAATGAGGATGAAAACCCGTTTATTACCAATTATATTTATCATTGGCCTATTCTTTTTTTTGCCGGCGGCAATCTCCGCTTCAATGAGCATACCCCTGCCTTTAGGAGGAGATCAACGTTTAGTTGTTGATCTGCCTTTGGAAGGCGGCACGGCTTACGAAATCAGCATCTGTCTGCGTACGGAAATAGAAGGCGCCAGAGCGATCATGGCACTCCGCTACCGGGGAGAAGAGGGACAGGCAGTCGATTACAAGACAGCGGTGCACGAGTTTGGCAGCAGCGGCGAGTGGCAGGATTTTACCATGGTTGTCTCTCTGCCCCCCGCTGATCTGAAGTGGGAGCTTTTTATTGACTCGGAACAGGCAGGGTTGTATTGGTGGAAAAGCCTCAAGGTAAGTAAAAAGGAGGACGGCCCCCGGCGGGATGACCTGGCCGGGAAGGGAGAGTTTTATACCGGTTTGGTCGTAGATGCCAGGCACCTGCCCGTGCAAAGGGGCATGAGCCCCCGCATTTACAGCGAATCGGGGCAATTGATCTACGGGGGTGTTTTAGCTTCCGATGAGGTAGTGCAGAACATCGGCGTTGTAGCCTATGGCACTGAACTGACGCCGGATCTTTTGGAGCGGCTGCGGCTGGATCAGGGCTACCCTTATATCTCGCCTCTTATGGTTGAAGCAATTGAGGCAGTTGAGCCTGCCAGGACCGGTGTTGTGATCAGTGAGGCGGATATGGAGAGGATTTTGCGGGCCATGGCCCAATATGACTTTCTGGCCCGCCATGCAGTTATATTTCTTATTAATTAAAGTTGGGAGGTAGAGGCTTATCAAGGATCTGCGCCAGAAACTCCTCAAGCTCGCAGCGAAACTGGAAGGGCTTAAGACAGAGCAGCTTTCCGCGGCAGTAGGGTTTGATGGGTTTGTAGATGAAATAGTAGAAGTGGTCGACAAAAGGGAATCTTTCGCTGCCTATAAGCGGCTGAGAACCATTGATGAGCTGGCCCGGCGGATTGCTAACGCCGCGGGCCTAAGCACCAATATAGAGTTAGTGCCTCAAGCGGTTAAGCTGGGAGGCAACGGGCCGAATATGGCGAATGCCTTAGTGCGGCTGGGAGCCGGCGTTTCTTATTTGGGTGCTTTAGGCGTCCCCACTATTGATCCCGTTTTTTTAGAACTTACCGAGCGCTGCCGGGAAGTGCATTCCGTGGCGGCACCCGGCCACACCGATGCGCTTGAATTTAACGATGGCAAAGTGATGCTGGGCAAAATGGAATCACTGAATGAAGTGACTTGGCGGGCATTAAAGGAAAAGGTTGGCGAGGACTGTTTAAAGAGAATTTTTACCGATGTGGATTTAGTGGCTACGGTGAATTGGACGATGCTCCCTGACATGAATGAAATCTGGCGGGGGTTGTTAAATCTTAAGCCCGAGCCCAAGGAAGGCTTTAAGCCTTATTTCTTCGTGGACCTGGCCGATCCGGGTAAACGCAGTTCCCGGGATATCTTAGAGGCCCTTAGGCTTATTCAAAAGTTTACCCCTTTTTACCGGGTCATCTTAGGTTTAAATAGAAAAGAAGCATCGGAGCTGGCGGCGGTTTTAGGCCTGCGGTTAAGCGGGCCCAATCAAGAGGTTGATCTTGAGGAAATTACGACCGAATTAGGTGCCGCATTGAAATTGTGGTGTGTGGTTGTCCACCCCCCCAACGAAGTAGGCGCGGCAGGCTTTGCGGGTTACGTTGCAGTGCCCGGCCCTTTCACGGCAAATCCCCGCTTAACTACAGGTGCGGGGGACAACTTTAATGCTGGCTTTTGTTTGGGATTAATGTTACAATTAAGCCTAAAGAATTCGCTGCTTTTGGGCAAGGCCGTTTCCGGGTTTTACGTCCGCAGCGCCTACAGCCCTTCTTTCGAAGAGCTGAAGGACTTTTTGAAATTGTGGGCAGCCCATGCAGGGGAAGCTTTTTGAGTTGAGAGAGACTAGCAGAGAAGAGAAAAGGAGAGCTGAGATGAGCGAAGCATTGGAACTGCAAAAAGGTTTTTTTGGTGAATTCGGTGGGCAGTATGTAACTCGGGAACTTAAGACGGCACTTAATCAGGTAGCACGCTTTTACGAACAGGTTAGGGCGGATGAAGGCTTTCAGGTTGAATTATCAGGTTATCTGCGGGACTACGTGGGCAGGCCCAGCCCCCTTTATTATGCAGCGGGGCTGAGTAAAAAACTGGGCGGGGCGCAAATTTACCTGAAGCGGGAAGATCTCAACCACACGGGAGCTCACAAAATCAACAATGCATTAGGCCAGGCGCTTATGGCTAAAAGGATGGGAATTAGGCGCATTATTGCGGAAACAGGTGCCGGGCAGCACGGTGTTGCCACGGCGACGGCCTGTGCGCTTTTGGATCTGGACTGTGTGGTCTACATGGGAGCCGAGGATATGAAGCGCCAGGAATTAAACGTTTTCCGCATGGAGCTTTTAGGTGCACGGGTGCAGGAGGTTTCTGCGGGGGATCAAACCCTCAAGGAAGCAGTGGATGCAGCCCTGCAGGATTTTGCAAAAAATTATAATTCAACTTATTATCTGCTTGGTTCTGTGGTGGGGCCTTACCCTTACCCGGAAATTGTCCGCGATTTTCAGGCGGTGATCGGCAGGGAAGCAAGGGAACAGATCTTGGAAAAGACGGGCAAACTACCGGACTACCTGCTGGCCTGTGTCGGCGGGGGCAGCAACGCCATGGGGCTTTTTGCACCGTTTTATAATGACCGCAGCGTTAAATTCATCGGCTGTGAACCGGGCGGCACCGGCCCCCAAAGAGGCAATCATGCGGCGGCCGTCAGTTACGGG
>JBHGWS010000035.1:0-26950 GCA_041936745.1 Candidatus Darwinibacter acetoxidans | reverse complement strand
TGCCCGCTCAATCTTTTTTTGGGACAGCGCAATTATAATACCACATATTTTTACTACCGTCAATATTTCCTGCGACACGAATCGGCAAAGCTTGTCTTCACCCCAAATCCCGCAGGCAGATTCTAACTTTAGCACATGAATCTCAGCTTGTCAAATCTTTTATTTGTGTTTTTTTGCTTTTTAATCTAAAAAAATTGGGCGGCTTAGACAAGTATCACAGTGCCCACCGCTTGACTTAAATAGTAAGCCCGCTGCAGGCACTTTCCAACCTTACTTCTTTTCCAGTTTTGCCAGCCTTGCCTCTATTTCGCTAATTTTCCCTTTATAGGAAACTACCCGCGCCACCGCAAAAGCACCGAGTAAAAAGCCCAAGACCCCTAAATATTCCACTCCGCTCCCTCCCTCGCTTTAAGGTAAAATTACAGCATCCTGCCCCGGATCAATGGATCTTTTCTCTTTTTACTTATCTTGCGGTGTAACGCCGGGCCAGGCCCGGCGTTGCCTTTAGAGACCTATTCTTCACTCTCTTGATTATTATCCGGGCCTTCTTCTCCGGACTCGCCGTCCCTGGCTACAATGTTAGCCACGGCCACAACCTGATCATTTTCAGCTAGTCGCATAAGAGTAACACCTTGCGTGTTCCTGCCCAGCTGGGAAATTTCCGCAACTTTCATCCGGATCATAATACCTTCCAGGGATAAAAGCATTATTTCGTTAAATTCCTGCACAACTTGAATTCCTACAATTGGACCGGTCCGCTCCGTTTTATTTAAGGTCAAAACGCCTTTGCCAGCTCTGTTTGTGATACGGTATTCTTTAAACGGCGTCCGTTTGCCAAAGCCCCGCTCCGTTACGACCAGAAGTTCGGAGGAGTCGTTAGCGACACCCAAACCGATAACCTCATCGCCTTCATTCAACCTAATACCGATTACACCCTGCGCGGCGCGGCCCATAGGCCTGATTTGCTCTTCTTCAAAGCGGATGGCCTGAGCTTCCTTGGTTACCAAAACTACGTCTTTTTCCCCGTCCGTCAGTTCAATGCCGACTAACTCATCATCATCGACTAAGGTAATGCAGATCAGCCCACCCGTTCTGTTAGTCTCAAATTCACTTAAGGTAGTCTTTTTGATCATCCCGCTGCGCGTGGCCATGACAAGGTATTGGTCATCGCTGTATTCTTTGATGGGGATCGTTGCCTGGATCCTTTCACCGGGCTCCAGCTTGAGGATATTAATCACGGCAAAGCCCCTGGCGTTGCGCCCCGCTTCGGGAATTTCATGACCCCTGAGGCGGTAAACCCTGCCCAGATTGGTGAAAAACAGGACATAACTGTGCGTGCTGGCAACAAAGAGCTGCTCCACGAAATCGTCAGCCCGCGTGTTTAAAGCGGTGATCCCCCGGCCGCCTCGGCGCTGGGCCCGGTACGTGTCAACGGGCAGCCGCTTGATATAACCTTTGTGGGTCATAGTTACCACTATATCTTCTTCGGCAATTAAATCTTCGTCTGCCAAATCACCCACGGAAAGGCCGATTTTAGTGCGGCGCGGATCGGCAAATTCATCCCTGATCCTTAAAAGCTCGTCTTTGATAATATCGTAGACTAACTTCATATCACCCAAAACTTCTTTCAGATGGGCTATGGTTTTCAATAACTCACTGTATTCCTCTTCTATTTTCTCCCTTTCCAGCCCCGTCAGCCGCCTTAACTGCATATCCAAAATGGCAACTGCCTGCCTTTCAGAGAGAGCAAACTGCTCCATCAACTGCTTTCTGGCCACCTGATCGTTTTTGGCCGCCCGAATCAGGGCGATAATCTCATCGATGTTATCCAAAGCAATGCGCAAGCCCTCTAAAACATGAGCCCTTTCTTCCGCTTTATGCAGTTCAAAGCGGGTTCTCCGCAGAATTACATCTTTTTGGTGATCTAAATAATGGTTGAGGGTTTCTTTTAAATCCAAAACCCGCGGTTCGTTATCGACCAAAGCAAGCATAATGACACCAAAGGTGTCCTGCAGCTGGCTGTGGCGGTAGAGGCGGTTTAAAACAACATGGGGGTCCGCATCCCGGCGCAGTTCCATAACTATCCGCATGCCTGATTTATCGGATTCGTCCCTCAGATCGGTAATCCCATCAACTCTTTTATCCCGCACCAATTCAGCAATTTTTTCTATTAAGCGGGATTTGTTCACCTGGTAAGGCAGCTCTGTGACTAAAATGCGGGTCCGGCCGTTGGCCATCTGTTCAATTTGGCTTTTCGCCCGCACCTGAATCCGGCCCCTACCGGTAGTGTATGCTTCCCTGATGCCTTCTCTGCCCTGGATTACCGCTCCCGTAGGAAAATCGGGCCCTTTAATATGGGCCATTAAATCTTCTACGGATGCATCGGGGTTATCGATGAGTTCGATTAAACCATCGATAACCTCGCCCAAATTGTGCGGCGGGATATTTGTCGCCATCCCCACGGCAATCCCGGCGGCCCCGTTGACCAAAAGATTAGGAAATTTGCTGGGCAGCACCGCCGGCTGTTCCAAAGTTTCGTCAAAGTTCGGGATAAATTCCACCGTATCTTTATCAATGTCCTTTAACATCTCCATAGCCAGCCTGGATAAGCGAGCCTCCGTATAACGCATAGCCGCCGGCGGATCGCCGTCAATGCTGCCAAAGTTGCCGTGGCCGTCGACAAGCATATTGCGAAAAGAAAACGGCTGCGCCATCCTGACCATGGCATCATAAATCGCCGAATCGCCGTGAGGGTGGAATTTACCCATTACTTCCCCCACAATCCTGGCGGATTTTTTATGGGGCCGATCCGGCCTGTTCCCCAACTCCAGCATGCCGAATAAAATGCGGCGCTGGACCGGTTTCAACCCGTCTCTCACATCTGGTAGGGCCCGTTCAACAATAACGCTCATGGCATAGTTAATATACGATGTTTTCATTTCATCGCTTATTTTAACGGGGATTGTTTTTCCATTGTGTAAGGTAATGCTCACCAAAATACCCCCTTAAATGTCAATGTTGGTTGCTAGTTTAGCGTGTTCTTCGATGAATTCCCTGCGGGGCTCGACCCTCTGCCCCATCAGAGTTGTAAAAATGTCATCTGCCAAAATTGCGTCTTCTATTTTCAACTGCAGGATCGTGCGCTTTTCTGGATCCATCGTCGTTTCCCACAGTTGATCCGCGTTCATTTCCCCCAAGCCTTTGTAGCGCTGAATGGTTACACCGCTTCTGCCTATTTCATCTAAAATCTCATCCAGCTCTTCGTCGCTGAAAGCATAGTGAGACTGCTTGCCCTTACGCACGTGGTACAAAGGAGGCAGGGCAATATAGACGAAGCCGTGTTCTAAAAGGGGCCGCAGATAGCGGTACAAAAACGTCAAAAGAAGTGTGCGGATATGGGCCCCGTCCACATCAGCGTCAGTCATTAGTATTATTTTGTGGTAGCGCGCTTTGTGGATATCGAAATCTTCGCCGATCCCCGTACCGAAAGCGGTAATCATAGCCCGAATTTCGTTGTTGCTTAAAATACGATCAAGCCTCGCCTTTTCCACATTCAATATTTTACCCCGCAGGGGCAGTATCGCCTGGAAGCGGCGATCGCGGCTCTGCTTGGCCGTGCCGCCGGCGGAATCCCCTTCCACGATAAATACTTCGCAGAGTTCCGGATCGGTTAAGCTGCAGTCGGCAAGCTTGCCCGGCAGGGAAGAAATCTCCAGGGCACTCTTTCGCCGCGTCAGCTCTCTTGCCTTGCGCGCCGCATACCTGGCCCGGGCGGCCTGCAGCCCTTTCTCGACAATCCTTTTAGCATCGCCGGGGTTTTCCTCCAAGAAGGTGCCCAACTCTTCGCCGACTATGGATTCCACCAGGCCCCGTACTTCGCTGTTGCCCAGCTTTGTTTTGGTTTGGCCTTCAAATTGCGGGTCAGGGATGCGCACGCTGATCAAGGCGGTACACCCTTCTCTCACATCATCGCCGCTTAAGTTTTCGTCCGTTTCCTTCAGAAAATTTTTACGCCGGGCGTAGTCGTTAATAGTGCGCGTTAAGGCACTGCGAAAGCCGCTGAGGTGCGTGCCGCCTTCGTGGGTGTTAATGGTGTTGGCAAAACTCAAAGTTGTTTCACTGTAACTGTCGTTGTATTGAATGGCTAGCTCAACTTCGATATCTTCTTTTTTTATATTAAAGTAGATGGGGCTTTTTGTAATAGTGGTTTTATTGCGGTTTAAATAATCGACATAAGACACTATACCGCCTTTGTATAAAAACTTGTGGCGCCGGTCAGAACGATGATCAATAAAAGATATAGTGACGCCTTTATTTAAAAAAGCCAATTCCCGCAGGCGGTAGACTATTGTTTCCGCTTGGAAATCAACGGTTTCAAAAATGGTGGGATCGGGTTTAAAGCGGATCAGCGTCCCCGATTTTTTAACCGCCCCCAAGTCTTTTATTTTATCTTGCGTTACCCCTCTTTCATAACGCTGGAAATAGTGGCGCCCGTTGTAATAAACGTCGGCCTCCAGCCATTCGGAAAGAGCGTTTACAGCAGCTACACCGACACCGTGCAGCCCGCCGGAAACCTTATAGTGGCCGCCTTCCTGCCCGAATTTACCTCCGGCGTGAAGGAAGGTTAAGACAGTTTCCAAGGTAGAAACACCTGTCTTGGAATGGATTTCCACGGGAATACCGCTGCCGTTATCCTCTACAGAAAGAGAGCCGTCTTCATGCACCGCAACGTCTATCCGGTCGCAATAGCCTGCCATCGCCTCATCGACGGCGTTATCCACGACTTCTACAAACAGGTGGTGCAGGCCGCTGACATCTGTATTGCCGATATACATACCCGGCCGGCGGCGGACGGCTTCCAAGCCTTCCAGGACTTGAATTTGATCTGCTGTATAGGTAGTAAGATGTTTACTTTTTTTCAAGATCTATCAACTCTCCTTAACACTCAATTTTCTCTGCGGGTATTTCTGCCGCACCCGTTTATGCAGAGTCTGCACCGAGATTGGTGACAAGTAAACCTTTTCGGCCGTAATGACAGCAGAAATCGGCTTCTTCTCTAATTGTATCACAAAACCCTCTTCTTCGGCAGTTTTTAGAAATTCACTGTTGAGGGGCGATTGATTCTTAGCCAATTTAATCACAGCGATAATTTCGGCAACGGGGATAACCGCATCCCCACCTATATGCAAAAACAAAGCCTATCTCTCCTTTTTAGAAAATCTCCCCTGCCTCGATTTTAAAGATCCGGGCCGATTTTTTAATCTTCCCGTCCAAGCCATCGGAACCTGTCGTCGTGACTATTGTCTGCACTTTTTTATCGAGAACCGCAAGCAAAAAAGAACGGCGCACCGCGTCCAACTCACTCATGACATCATCCAAAAGCACTACGGGGTATTTGCCCGTTTCTTGTTTCATAATTTCCATTTCCGCTAAAATGTAGGAAAGCACAGCGGTCCTCTGCTGGCCTTGGCTGCCGAATGTTCTTGTGTCCACATTATTAATCAAAAAAGCTATATCATCGCGATGAGGCCCTACCATAGTATAGCCGCGGCGTATTTCTTCCCCCTGCTGCGCCAGCAGTTCCTCCAGAAACAAATCTTCCAAGGTTTGCGCCGCAAATTCCCCTTTTTCGCTTAGGTCTGCAAGAAACGGCTGATAGACAACTTTTAACTCCTCTTTTTGGGCACTGATTTCTTTGTGCATCTTTGCAGCCAGGGTATTTAAGACTGTCAACGCCTTCAGCCGCCTTAAGGCAATTTTTGTGCCCAAGTTTGCCAGCTGCCTGTTCCAAACGGGCAGTTCCTTCAGGAGGCGGCGGTTTTGGCGGCTGTCTTTTAAAATAGTATTGCGCTGCCTGACCACCCTTTGATATTTTAACAGATTGCGGCGGTAAACAGGATCTACTTGGCAGATTTGGACATCTAAAAAACGCCTGCGCTCCCCGGGGGAGCCTTTAATCAGCTGCAGGCTGTCTGGGGTAAATAAAACGGTGTTCAGGCGGCCGACAAAAGAGCCGGCGGTAACCGCTTTGTTATTCACCAAAAGCTTTTTGGCGGCGCTGCGGCTTACCGTAACCTCTAAATCCAGCTCGGCGATGCGCTGGATTGTGGCCTTAAGCCTGGTTGCCTGCTCACCGTGTTTGATCAGCTCCGTTTCCCTGCCCGCCCTGTAGGATTTACTCAGGGAAAGTACATAAATTGCTTCTAATAGGTTAGTCTTCCCCTGCGCATTATTGCCTATGAAGATATTGAGGCCCGGATCAAAGGTAATGGCTTGGGAGCCGTAGTTTCTAAAATTACGCAGGTTAATACTTTTTACCCACATTTATGACCAACTGCCCACAACGAGCTCGATTTGGCCGGTTACGGAAATTAAATCGCCCGGTTTAATTGTGTGGGCACGGCGCGTTTCGACCCTGCCGTTAACTGAGACCCGGCCACTTTGGATTAACTCTTTGGCCTCGCCCCCTGTGACCGCCACATTTGCCCATTTTAAAAATTGGTCTAATTTAATTGTCGGAGTATTGATTTTTATTTCTCTCATTGCAGCCTACCTTCTTTTAAATTCTGACGGGCATCAAAATGTAGAGATGATCATCAGAATCCTCCGGCTTTAGCAGAGCCTGCCTAAAGCCTTCAAAGCGGAACTCCACTTGCTCCGCTTTGGTCGTCTTTAACATATCCAACAGAAACTTCGGCGAATAGGCCGCCTGATCGTCTTCCCCTTCATGTTCTACGTTAAACTGCTCTGATGATTTCCCCAGCCTGGTGGTGATGCCGATTTCCAATACGCCGCTGTTGACTTGGATGATTAAGGGTATGTTTGTGTTCCTGTTAAAAAGCGCCGCTCTTTCTATTGCCTGCAGAAAACGCTGCCTGTCAACGACTACTGATGTTTTCTGATCCAAAAAGATAACAGGCTCGTAGTTGGGGAAGTTCCCATCAATTAACCTGGTGGTAAAGATAGTCTCATCAAAATGGAAAGCCAGCTGATCATTGCCGTAGTAAACATCGACCATACTCTCATTTAAAGGCAGGCAGCGAGATAATTCCGCCAAATTAGAATTGGGGATGATTAAACTAAGCTCAGGTACTAAGACATCAGCGGTCTGCGCTTTAATAAAAGAAAGGCGGTTAGAATCGGTTGCCACAAACTGGAGTACATTTTCTTTTATTTCCAGTAAAATCCCGGAAAAAATCGGCTGGTGTTCTTCGGTGGAAGAAGCAAAGATAGTGCTGCGGATCAAATGTTCCAATTCATAATCAGTCAATTTAAGTATTTTCTTTTCGCAGACGGGGTATGTGGGGAACTCATCAGCAACGATCGTGTTGAGATTAAATTCCATGGTGCCGGCAGAAACAGCTACCTGAGATTCTTTTAATTCAAAAATTATATTATCATCCGGCAGCCTGCGGACTAAGGCTGATGCTAAAAGGCCGTCAACGATAGCTTCTCCTTTTTCCATTACCGTACAGGGAATTTTTGTTTGGATAGCGATTTCTAAGTTGTTGGCAGTCAAAACCAATTCATTTTCTTGGGCGGAAAAGTGAATTCCACCTAGGACTTCTTTCGGGTTATTAGGAGAAGTTGCCCTATCAACCATGTTGATACAGGACAGTAAGGCGGATTTCTGAACTTGAAAATGCATAAATATACCTCCTGTGGAATGATCTCAAAACTTCGCTCAAAGTGTTAATATAGATCTTTTTTAGTAGTAATAGTAGTAGGGGATGTGTATTTGTGGATAAGGGGTAAAACAGCTGTATTAGCGGCTTTTTGGGGAATTATAAGCTGTGAATGTTTTCAAAAAGTTATCCACAGTCACCACAGCTGAAAAAGGGAGTGTTTTTAATCCCCCGAGATATCCACAACTTATCTTAAGAACGGCGAATAAGATTAATCAGTTCTTTAACGGTGCTCTGCAGGGACGGGTCTAACTTGATCTGCGATTCGATCTTGTCGTAGGCGTGGATCACCGTCGTGTGATCTCTGCCGCCAAACTCCGTGCCTATCTCGGGCAGGGAGCCCTCTGTCATCTCTCGCGCCAAGTACATGGCGATATGCCTGGGAAAAGTAATGTTCCTGGTTCGCCTGCGTGACTTCATATCACTAACTTTTATGCCAAAATGATCGGCCACAACTTCTTGGATAAGGGGTATCGTGATCGGTTTGGCCGCGGGCGCGGTAATAATATCCTTCAAGGCGTCCGTAACCACCTCCAGGGTGATCGGCGTATTATGAAGGTTGGCATAAGCAGTCACTCTAACTAACGCTCCTTCCAGTTCTCTGATGTTTGACTGGATGTGCGTTGCGATATAATTCAGCACTTCTGGGCTGATGACTTGGTTTTCCAAGTCCGCTTTTTTCTTTAAAATAGCGATGCGCGTTTCTAAATCCGGTGCCTGGATATCGGTAATTAAACCCCATTCAAACCGACTGCGGAGCCTTTCTTCCAACGTCGGTATATCCCGCGGAGGCCGATCGGAGGATATTACCAGCTGGCGATTTGCTTCGTAAAGGGCGTTAAAGGTGTGGAAAAATTCTTCTTGCGTGGATTCTTTGCCCGCCACAAACTGGATGTCGTCGATCAAGAGAACATCAACATTTCGGTATTTGTTGCGGAAATCCACCATCGATTTTTTGCCGATTGCCGTGATCAAATCATTGGTAAATGTTTCCGATGTAACATAAACTACTGATATATTTGAGTTATAAGCAAGAGCGTGATGGCCGATGGCGTGCATTAAATGTGTTTTTCCTAGACCAACCCCGCCGTAGAGAAATAAGGGATTATAGGCTTTTGCCGGGCCCTCCGCCACTGCCAAGGAGGCCGCGTGAGCAAAACGGTTGGAGTTACCGACGACAAAAGAATCAAAAGTATAGCGGTGGTTTAATACAGAAGACCGGGCCTGCGGTTCCGAGACGGCGGGCTTTGGTTCTTCCGGCTCCGTAACTACTGCTGTTGTCAAGGTTTTAATGCCCTTGGGTATAATAAATTTAATATCCCAGTTTCTGTTGACCACCTGGCGCAGAGTTTTGCGCAAAGGGTTAGCGTAACGGGCTTCCACCCAATCCTTGGTAAATTCGTTGGGAAATTCTATATAAAGGGCGTTACCGTCAAGTTGGACAGGCCGCGAGTTTTTTAACCAGGCATCGAAGGAAGGTTTGGCTAATTCGGCAGCCATAATCTCCAAAACTTCATTCCAGACTAAATTAAGTTGGTTAAATTGGTCCATCGGGTGCCCTCCTTGAAAACATCTCTCAGTTTCATTCTGTGTTTATCCACATTGTTCCTGCTTTTTGAAAGCAGCTTTCCAGAGCAAAATTAAATCTTTTGGACAAATTATGCACAGTTATGTGCAGCTTAAAATCTTGCCCCAATCAATGATACAGGAGTTTATCCACAAGTTCAACAGTTTATCCACAACCTTATGAATTTTTAATTTAACAGGGGAATTCGTGTTCATATGTCGTTTTTCCCCAAAATAATCCACAAAAACAGCACCACGTCATTGCGGGAAAAGAGTAAAATTGTAGCAAAATTGATAAATGCTGGCTGGGCGGGCAGAAAAAAATTATCCACAAGCGGAGATAAAGTGATTATCCCCAATTTATCCACATGCTGTGGATAAACAAGCTACTGTTAATAGGCTTTTCGCCCTTAGGAACGCTTGTTTACCCAAGTTATCCACAGGGGAGGGATAACTTTCTGAACAACTTGTGAAAAAGACCACAGGGTGGCCGTTGTCGAATTGGCGGCAATTAAAGGCTCACCACAAGCGGCTTGAAAAAAGATGGGGTTATAAAGAGACGGAGAAGTTTAAAGGCTTTTGCCACCAAAAAACAGCGGGCCGAAAAACAGCGGGCGGGTATTTACTGTTGACATTGTTTTTCAATGTACGATATAATCGCTGTGGATGTGCTTTCTTTGAACAAAAGGGGGTTTTGACGTGAAACGCACTTATCAACCTAAAAGACAAAGACGCAAACGCAGGCACGGTTTCAGGGCGAGAATGAGAACCAGCGCGGGGCGCAGAGTAATTTCCCGGCGCCGGAGAAAAGGGCGGCGTAACATTTCCGCTTAAAAAACCTGCCGGCAGAAGGCGGGTTTTATTTAACTGCCGAACGAGGGTAATTAAACGCTTCTGGGGGTTTAGGCATGGAAAGTTTAAAGAGCTCGAAAGCGTTCAACCGGGTCTATCGCCAAGGGACGCCTCGTTTCGGTAAATATTTAGTGCTGTCTACCCTACCCAACGGCCGTCCGGCCAGCCGGGTAGGTTTTGCAGTAAGTAAAAAAGTAGGCAATGCGGTAACAAGGAATAAAATAAAAAGAAGGCTCCGTGCAATTGTCCGAGAAATAAGCCCCGGGATCAGCGGCGGCTGTGATGTAGTGATTGGGGCTAAGCGATCCAGCAGTGGTGCCAGTTTCGCAGAATTAAGGGCGGATCTTTATCGCTTGATGCAGGGATCCGGGCTTTTAACGAGAAATCTTGGTGGTGGAGATAATGCTTAAAATAGCGCTTTTCTTCATTAAAGGGTACCAAAAGTTAATTTCGCCTCTGTTACCTAGAAGCTGCCGTTTTTATCCTACTTGTTCGGAATACGCTCGGTTGGCGATACTAAAGTATAGATGGAAGGGTCTGTGGTTAGCCTTGTTAAGAATCGGTAGATGCCATCCCTGGCATCCGGGAGGTTACGATCCAGTTCCTTAAAGTATTGATTGGAGGAGCAAACATTGGGTAAGATTATGGATTTTTTGGCCGGGGGCCTGGGATGGCTGTTAGACCTTATTTTTCAGTTCACGGGTAGTTTCGGTTTAAGCATTATTTTATCAACGATTATTGTGCGCCTGCTTTTATATCCTTTAACCGTGAGCCAAAATAAGAATATGTTGGCCATGAGAAAACTCCAACCTGAGTTGGACGCAATTCAAAAGAAATATAAAGACGACAAACAAAAATACCAAGAAAAGACGATGGAGCTTTACCAAAAACATAAAATCAATCCGTTGGGCGGCTGTCTGCCTATGCTAATCCAACTGCCGATTTTATGGGCGTTTTTTAGGGTCCTGCGGGAAATCCCGTATGGCGAAGCCAGCAAATTTTTGGGGCTTTGGGTATTAAACGAACCGGACAAATTATTCATCCTACCTATTTTGGCTGCGACCACCACTTATTTTCAATCGAAGATGACCGTGACGGACAGCTCACAAAAATCGATGCTGATTGTCATGCCTGTCATGATCGGCATCTTCAGCCTTAGCTTCCCTTCCGGGTTGGTGCTTTATTGGATTACCAGCAATTTATTTTCCATTGTACAGCAGGCTTGGTTAAATAAGATGTATCCTGTAGCGGAACAAGGGGGCCAAGGGTAATGAAATCTATTGAAGTTGCGGCGCGGACTGTGGAAGAAGCCATTGATGAGGCTTTGCAAAAACTGGAAGCAAAGAAGGAACATGTTGATATAACGGTTCTCGACGAAGGAAACAAAGGTTTTTTAGGCATCATCGGCTCTAAACAGGCCCGCATCAGGGCAGAAGTAAGGCCAAATCACGAATTGAAAAAGGAGGCGGCTTTGCAGTTCCTGGAAGCACTCTTTGCCAAAATGGGCGTAGAGACTTCCATCACCGGGAAAAGTGATGAAGAAGCAGTGAGCCTGCAGGTGACGGGCAGCGATTTAGGCATTTTAATCGGGCGCAGAGGGCAGACTTTAAACAGCCTGCAGTACATCACCAACTTGGCGGTCAATCGGCAGGGGGGCCAGTGGATTCGAATTAACCTGGATATCGGCAGCTACCGCTTAAAACGGGAGGAAACGCTGCGTACGCTTGCCCAGAGGCTGGCGGTAAAGGCGGAAACGACCGGGCGCAGAGTTGCCCTCGATCCGATGAACCCGGCCGAACGCCGGATCGTCCATAAAGAACTGCAGGGCTTTTCCGGAGTGGAAACCCACAGTGAAGGGGACGATCCCCACCGGAGGGTGATAATCCTCCCCAAGTAAACAAGTTTGGGTGTACCCCCGGTACACCCTTTTTTTTATGGTAAAATGGAGTTGAGGTGAGCAAGGTGACCATAGATACGATTGCAGCCGTAGCCACGCCTTTAGGTGAAGGGGGCATTGGCATAGTCCGCATAAGCGGGCCCCAAGCAGTAACAATAGCCGATCAGATCTTCAAGGCCAAAAGGGGCGAACGGCTGAAGGATCTGCCTACCTACCAAATGCGCTATGGTAAGGTAATTAACCCAAAAACGGGGCAGGCCCTCGATGAAGCCCTCGCCTTAGTAATGTTAGGCCCCCACTCTTACACGGGTGAAGATGTGGTGGAACTGCAGACCCACGGCGGTGTTGTCGTCGTGCGGGAAATATTGCAGCAGGCACTGGAATTAGGAGCGGAGGTGGCGGCCCCGGGTGAATTTACCAAAAGAGCATTTTTAAACGGCCGTTTGGATTTGGCCCAGGCCGAAGCCGTAATAGATATTGTGCGGTCCCGCACTGAATTGGGGCTGCAGGTTGCCGTTGACCAACTTGAAGGCAGCCTCAGCAGGCGCATCGGCGCAGTTAAAGAGCGCCTCTACGGCATTGTGGTGCGAGTTGAGGCCATGCTGGATTTCCCGGAAGACGATGTCCCCGATTTAGAGATTGGGGAGATGGAAGAAATTATTAGCCTGGGCTTAAAAGAGTTGAACGCCTTAATCGCCACTTCAGATGATGGTAAAGTTTTGCGGGAAGGCTTAAAAACAGTGATAACAGGCAAGCCGAACGTGGGTAAATCGAGCCTTTTAAACAGGCTTTTGAATGAAAACAGGGCTTTGGTCACAGATATCCCCGGTACAACCAGGGATACAATTGAAGAAGTGGTCAATCTGCGGGGCCTTCCCCTCCGCTTGATAGATACCGCGGGCATTAGAAGAGGCGAAGACCTTGTGGAGCGCTTGGGCGTTGAAAGATCTCTGGAAGTTCTGGCAGCCGCGGATTTAGTTTTACACGTTGTCGACAGCAGCGTGCCTTTGGAAAAAGAGGATTTTGAAATACTGGAGCGGGCCAAGGACAAAAAACGCATCATTCTTATTAATAAGATCGACTTACCGCCCGCTTGGGAGATAAAAGAGTTAGGCGATTTGGGCAGCGCCAAGGTGCTCAAAACTTCCTTTCTAAAAGGGGACCTGGCTCACTTAATTGATGCCATCCTTGCTTATGCGGGCGGTGGCTTCAATAAAAAGGCCGCGGGGACTCGGGCAATTATTACCCGCACCAGGCATAAACAGAGTTTAAAGAAGGCTAAAACCGCCTTAGAACAGGCACTTAAGACCTTAAGGGAAGGATTCCCCGTGGATCTGATTACAGTTGATTTGTATACCGCTTTAGAAAATTTAGGCGAGATTACCGGTGAGACTGTTCGGGAGAATGTCCTTGATCGAATTTTTGAGCAGTTTTGCATCGGGAAGTAGGAAGGATAAGTATGGTTGATTACGATGTTATTGTTGTAGGGGCCGGCCATGCCGGTTCGGAAGCGGCCTTGGCTGCGGCGCGGCTGGGCCGGCGGGTTTTGGTTTTGACCCTTAATTTAGATAACGTTGCGCTGCTTCCCTGTAATCCCAGCATCGGCGGCTCGGGGAAAGCTACTTTGGTGCGGGAGATTGATGCTCTAGGCGGCGAGATCGCCAAAAACTGCGACGCCACTTTAATGCAGATGAGGATGCTGAATACCAGGCGCGGGCCCGCTGTGCAGTCGCTGCGGGTGCAGCTCGACCGCAAATTATATCAAAGGCGCATGAAGACAATTTTAGAAACCACGCCCAATCTTTATCTAAAAGAAGCATTAGTAACGGATCTCCTTATTAGTAACGGAAGAGTGAACGGTGTCGTTTTACGCGGTGGGATTAAAGTGCGTGCCAAGGTGGTTATTCTCACCACCGGTACGTACCTGCGCTCAGTTATTCACATCGGCGAACTCCAATACGAATCAGGCCCGCAGGGCCAACATACATCTGTTTCCTTAGCGAAAAACCTGGCGCGCTGGCTGCCTATCGTCCGTTTTAAAACAGGTACTCCTCCCCGCGTTAATTTGCGGTCTCTAAACTTTGATCTTTTGGAGAAACTGCCGGGCGAGGAAAATATAAAGGGGTTTTCTTTTGAAACCGGCTCCATTGAGATAGAGCAGGCGCCCTGCTGGGTAACTTATACGACGGAAGAGACACATCGGATTATTAAAGAGAATTTAAGCAGGACATCGATGTACAGCGGAGCCATTACAGGGCCCGGCCCCAGATACTGCCCCAGCATTGAAAGCAAAGTTGTAGAGTTTCCCGACCGCAAAAGCCACCAGGTCTTTATTGAACCGGAAGGCTGGCAGACCAACGAAGCCTATTTAAGCGGTTCCTCCACTTCCCTGCCTCTGGAAGTGCAGGAAGAGATGTTAAAGACTATCCCGGGGTTTGAAAATGTGGAAATAATGAGGCCCGCCTATGCTATAGAATATGACTGCATCGATCCTTTAGCCCTGTCGCCATCTTTGGAGACAAAAGATATTTCCGGTTTGTTCTGCGCCGGCCAGATTAACGGCACTTCTGGTTACGAAGAAGCTGCTGCGCAGGGCATAATCGCGGGCATTAATGCTTCTTTATTCCTTGCAGGCAAAGAGCCTGTCATAATCCCCCGCTCCCAAGGTTATATCGGCGTTTTAATTGACGATTTGGTAACTAAGGGGACCGATGAACCTTACCGCATGATGACATCCCGCTCGGAACACCGCTTAACTTTGCGGATGGACAACGCGGATGCCCGTTTAACCCCACTGGGATATTCTTTGGGCCTAATCAGCGAAGAGCGCTTTAAAGCCTTTGAGAAAAAACAGAGCCTGATAGAAAAAGAGATTGAAAGATTGAATGAAACGGTTATCGGCGGCACGAAGGAAATTAATAAAAAATTAACCAAAATCGGCACGGCACCGCTGAAGCACGGTGCCAGCTTAGCTGACCTGCTGCGCCGGCCGGAATTGAGCTATGGTGATTTAGGTGAAATAAGCGAGCTTCCGAATCTTCCGGCCGATGTAGTGGAGCAGGTGCAGATCCGCGTTAAATACGAGGGCTACCTGAGCAGGCAGGAGGCGGCTATTGAACGGTTTGAAAGAATGGAAAAGAAACTACTGCCAAAAGATTTCCCCTACGCCGATCTTAAAGGCCTTTCCAGAGAAGCGGCCGGCAGGCTGAGTACTGTAAGGCCTGCTTCTGTGGGCCAGGCTTCCCGGATACCCGGCGTGACGCCGGCGGACATTAACGTCTTGTTGGTCCATTTGGAGCAGAGGCAGCGGAGAAGTAAAGATGAAATTTGATCTTGAGCTTTTTGAAGACACCCTGGCAGCAGGCAGCTTAGAAATGGGCATGGAGCTTGCGCCCGAGATTCGGCGGAAAATGGCAGAGTTCAGTACTATTATCCTGAGGGCAAACCGGAGGTTGAACCTCACACGGCTGGTGAAGCCGCGGGAGATGGCCGTCAAACACTTTTTGGACAGCTTAAGCATTCTGCTTTTGGATCTGCCAAAAAAGGCCGCCTGCCTTGATTTAGGCACGGGCGCCGGTTTCCCCGGCCTACCGCTGGCTTTAGTTAAAGATGAATGGTCCTGGCATTTGGTGGATTCACTGCGCAAGCGGATCCTTTTTCTCAAAAGGGCGGTGGACGACTTGGGCATTACTAACGTTCAATGCAGTCATGCCAGGGCGGAAGAGATGGGCCGCCAAAGCGGCCAGCGGGAAAAATATGATCTGGTGGTCAGTCGGGCGGTGGCACCTTTACCGATCCTTTTGGAGCTTGGCAGCCCTCTTGCTGCTGTGGGCGGTAAATTTATTGCCTATAAAGGGGCGGAAAGCGGCCAGGAATTAAAAGAAAGCGAAACAGCGATGAAAGAACTGAAGATGCGGCTCGAACAAGCATTCCCGCTGGAGCTTCCTTTTGCTATGGGTGAAAGAAATCTCTTGCTTTTTGAAAAAATCGGTCCTACTCCGGGGAGGTATCCCCGGCGTCCGGGAATACCGGAAAAAAGACCTCTTTTATAGAGCGCCGCCGGCGCTCTTTTTTTGTTGGCCGCCATTTGAGGAGGAACTAGCTAAAACATACAGAATAAGGTAAGCAAGCTGTGAGGTGAACGTGCATGAAATTAACGGATGTCTTGCTCAGTCGGCGGCGGAGGGAAGGAAAAGAAGAGAAATCGGCGGAGAATTGGACGGAGGAAATTCAAGCCCTGCCCATCCATCTGATCCGAGCGGGTAAATTTCAACCACGGAGGGACTTTGCCGATGATACTTTGGCCGAATTGGCCGAGTCCATTGAAATACACGGCGTTCTGCATCCCATTGTGGTCCGCAGGGGCGAAGTAGGCTATGAAGTTATAGTTGGCGAGCGGCGTTTGCGTGCCTGCCGCAAATTAGGCTGGGAGGTTATTCCCGCCATTGTGCGGGATATCGAGGATAAGGAAGCAGCGGAACTGGCTTTGATAGAAAATTTGCAGCGAGAGGATCTGCACGTGTTTGAGGTCGCGGCCGGCTACAGCCGCCTTTTGGAAGAATTTAATTTAACCCAGGAAGAGCTGGCCGGCCGTTTGGGTATCAGCCAAGCAAATATTGCGAATAAGATCAGGTTGCTGAAGCTGCCGGCAGAGGTACAGAAAATTATTTCCCGGGAAATGCTCTCAGAACGGCATGCCCGCTGCCTGCTCCGTTTAAGTTCGGAAGCTGAACAGCTGAAGGTGTTGGCGGCGGTGGTTGAAAATGGTTTGACTGTTAAGCAGACAGAAGAATTAGTGAAAACCAAACTCTCGGAAAAACGACAAAAACCGCCACAGCAGAAGAAAGAAGCCAGTACGAGGAAGCTTGTGTTTAAGGATATCCGCTTACTCACCAACAGCATCCGCCAGCTCACAGACACGCTGGAACCCAGCGGGCTGGATGTTGAGATAATAGAGGAAGAAGACGCAGAGGCGTTTCGCATTGTCGTAATTGTTAAAAAGCCGCAAAGAGGTGAAATCGATGGCTAGAGTAATTTCTATAATCAATCAAAAGGGCGGTGTCGGGAAAAGTACGACCGCGGTCAACTTAGGTGCCTATTTGGCTTTGGCCGGCAAAAGGGTGCTGTTGGTTGATATCGACCCCCAGGGCAATGCTTCCAGCGGAGTAGGCGTGGATAAAAGCCGGGTGCGCCGCTGCATGTATTCGGTGCTCATTGAAGGGGAGAAGATGGAAGAAATTATTCAAAGAACCGCTGTAGAGGGCTTTGATGTGGCGCCGGCCACAATTGAACTTGCCGGGGCCGAGATCGAGCTGGTCTCTAACATTTCCCGGGAATTTCGTTTAAAGAGGGCCTTGGAACCGTTGATGACCCGTTACGACTATATATTAACTGATGCACCGCCATCTTTGGGTCTTTTAACTATTAACGGGCTGACCGCGGCAAACTCGGTCCTCGTGCCGATTCAATGCGAATATTACGCTTTGGAAGGGCTGAGCCAACTGGTGAGCACCATTGCTATGGTGCAAGAACACCTTAACCCCCAGTTGGAATGGGAAGGCGTTTTAATGACCATGTTCGACGTAAGGACTAATTTATCACACCAGGTCATTCAGGATGTTAAAACCTATTTCCAAAATACGGTCAGAGTTTATGAGTCCATGATTCCCCGCAATGTCCGCTTGGGCGAGGCTCCCAGTTTCGGCCAGCCCATTGCCCTTTACGATGCTAACTCCAAGGGAGCACAGGCTTATGAAAGTTTAGCGCAGGAGGTTTTGAATTCATGAGTACACAAAGGCTGGGAAAGGGCCTGCGGGCGTTGATACCTCAGGCGGAAGAGGCAGCGGCCAGAGGGGATATTCAAGAAGTGCCTTTAGCTTTAATTGAACCGAATCCGTTTCAGCCGCGGCGGGACTTTGATGAGGAGAAACTGGAGGAGTTGGCCGAATCAATTGTGCAATTCGGCCTGTTAGAGCCGGTAATTCTTCGTTCGCAGGGAAAGGTCTACGAACTTGTGGCAGGCGAAAGAAGGGTCAGGGCAGCCCAGTTAGCCGGGTTAACTCACGTCCCGGCCATTTTACGTTCTTTTGAAGATCGGGAAATGATGCAGGTTGCTTTGGTGGAGAACCTGCAGAGGCAGGATTTAAATGCTATGGAAGAGGCGGAAGGATATCAGCGGTTGATGACAGAGTTCAGTTTAACGCAGGAGGAAGTGGCGAAGTCGGTGGGCAAGAAACGCTCTACGGTGGCAAACGCTGTACGCCTTCTGCAGCTCGGTAAGACCGAGCAGCAGCTGGTGCGGGAGGGCTACTTAAGCGCCGGCCATGCCAAGGTTCTGCTGGCAGTCAAAGAGGAGAAAGCTCGGGCTGATTTAGCAAAAAGGGTTGTTGAAGAGGGGCTGTCCGTGCGCCAATTGGAAGCCGTTTTACAGCGGCAAGAGCCGGCGGTGCCGCGGAAAGCAGCCAGGCCAAAAAACGTTGAGCTGGTGGCGTTGGAAGAAGAGCTGCAAAGGCGCTTGGGTACAAAGGTCACCATCAGTTATCGGGAAGGGCGCGGCAAAATTGCGGTAGAATATTACTCCGATGAAGAACTGGAAAGGCTGTTGGCTTTCCTGCGGGGCCGCTAAGATCCTAATGTTCCACGTGGAACAATTAATGTTAGGGCCGGAGAACAGAACTACCGGGCGCCGCGGAGTAGTTGCTTTTTTTAGGAATGTTCCACGTAGAACATATTTGTTAGATGAAGTGAGAAGCCGTCAAGGCCGCTTCAGAACCGGGTTTTACGGAACCAAAAGTCAGGACAAGTGCTTCCGCAATGACCTCGGCCATTTGAATGACCAGCGATAAACGGGTGTTTTGCAGAACAACATGTTCCATAAAACCGGCGACGTTAACAACGCCTATGATATGATAATCACCAATGACGGGCAGTTTCTTATTAACTCCCGTGCCGGGCCGCAGCGGCCCTTTTTTTACTGATATGTAACCGATGTTTTTTACCCTGCCCAAGCAGGCATCTATGGCCAACAGCGTACTCCGGCTGCGGGTCAAAGACAGCTTTCGGGCAATTTCAGCCAGATTGAGCGCATGGACCGGATCATTGAGTGTACCGTGGATAGAGATGTTCGCCGGCAGTAAACCTTGTTTTTGCCGGCGGATTAAAGACGAACCGATAAAAGGGCCCAATGAGTCGCCGGTGGAACGGTCAGTGCCAACGCAGACAATGGCGACATTCTTTTCAAACGAAAGGGAAGCCAACGTAACGGCAAGAAAGGCGCTGGAAAGGGGATCACTCCAGTGAGTTCGTCCGACAAGGCAAGGGTCATGAACCATAATCTACCTCCCCGGTGTACTTGCTCTTAATCTATGCAGAAACTGCCTAAAGTATGCATTATTGGTAATACCTGCGGAATAAGATGGGGAAGGGGTGCTGGCATGCCGTTACTTTCTCTGGTCGGCTTGTATGTGGCGGGTGTAATCGGTGCGGGCTTTGCCTCAGGCCAAGAGCTGGTGTTTTTCTTTGTAAAATACGGGGGAGCTGGCATAATTGGTGTTTTTGCTGCCGTGCTTACTCTAACCGTCGGTTCCGCAGCTGTATTAGAATACTGCAAAAAAAAAGAAATCAACTCTTATGAAGGCCTTTTTGGCGTTCTGGGCCCGTGGTCAGCCACTTTGTATGATTTCATCTATACCGTATCTCTCGTTACAAGCGTCAGTATAATGGTTGCGGGAGCAGGTGCGATCGGCTCCTCGCCGCCGCAGGCAGTCGCATTCCGCCTGGGTACAATATTCTTAATCTTTGCCGCTCTGCATCGGGGAGTGCAGGGTGTTTTGCGGCTGGCCGCTTGGTTGACTCCCGTAATAGTTGTGCTGCTTTTAGGAGTATCGTTGTACCGTTTGATAAATTCACAATTATTAATGCCGGAAAAACTGAGTTGGGCGGGAGTGGAGCCGGCTTTTTTGTACGCTTCTTATAACCTGAGTTTTTCTATGTCCGTGTTTGCCAGCACGCACCATGTTTTAAAATCAAAAGGCCAGCGTTGGGCCGCTGCCCTTTTAGGAAACTTAATTCTAGGCGTGACGATGCTCGTCGTTGTCTTAAGCCTGGGCACTTTAACAAAGACAGAACAAAACAGCAGTATACCGCTATTAAGCGTAGCTGCCTCTTTGGGGCCATTTTTTACCCGCGGCTTTAAGCTCGTGCTTTGGCTGAGCATGTATACCACTGCCTTAAGTAACTCCTTGGTCTTAGTGAAAAGAATAACGAGCCTCAGTTGGGTGAAAGGAACGCTGTTGGTTTTAGGCGGCGTTTTTTTCTTGTCCTGCTTTGGTTTCGCTAATTTACTGCAGGTTGCCTATCCGGTTTTGGGTTTAGCGGGACTTTTTCTACTCGCCCACATTATCCGCTTTCTTTTTCAAGGACCCAATCTCCCTGAATAGTTGCCTTTTTTTGTTCTTTAACGGTATAATATAGCTGGACAAGGAAAAAAGGCGGTGAACAAGGTGAACTCCAAGGTCGATGAACTGTATCAGGAGGCTCTCGCCTGCCTGCGGCAGTGGGATTTGGAGAAAGCAGAAGAAATCTTGAGGGAGCTTTTAGAGAAAGAACCGGATCATGCCCGGGCTTTAAATAAGCTCGGTGTAGTATATGCCCGCCGGGAACAGCTTGACCAGGCGGAAACCTTTTTCAACTACGCAGTACAGGTAGATCCAAAATTGGCCAGCGCTCACTCCAACTTGGGCAACATTTACCAAGAGAGGGGTTGGACGGAAAGGGCCATGAGTGCTTATGAACAGGCTTTGTTTTTAGAACCGGGCCATCCTTCCGCGACCCATAACCTGGGTGTTTTGTACCGCAAAATGGGGCAGATTGGCAGGGGTGTGGATCTTTTGAAACAAGCGGCGAAAGCGGAAAAAAGCCGCTTACGTGATGAACTGCGGCACTCGCCGAAAACGCGTCGCCTGACTCGTATTGGCTGGACCGTGGTTATTATTTTAGCGGTTTTACTCCTTTTTTTCTTTAACAGGTAAGAATAAACCCATTTTTAACAGGAATTGCGCCTGAAGTGTATAATTATATACGGCGCCTGCGCCGCCAGATCAGAATCATTGTTTTCCGGCGGGCTTTTAGGATAGGATCAAGAATTTTCTTCAGCAGATTCATTCTTGTTACCTCCTTCGCAGTAGTAGTTCGTCATTAATTATCTTATACAGATCTGTTTAAAGTGTGACAGAAGGAAAAAGTCTTTCTGATGGAGAAATACGTCAACGGTAGGAAACAAAATATGGAAAGGCGGGAAAGATATTGAAACAAACTCCGTTAACCGAAAAGCACCGTGAGCTGGGCGCACGCCTGGTCGAATTTTTCGGCTGGGAAATGCCTATTCAGTATACCAGTGTTTTGGAAGAGCACCGGGCGGTGCGGGCTGGGGTGGGTATTTTTGATCTTTGTCATATGGGGGAACTCGAATTAAAAGGGCCGGGAGCCTTGGCCACTGTAGATTTGATTACTTCCAATGATCCGAAAGAACTGAAAGTTGGCGAAATTCAGTATACCTGCTTGACCAACGAAAAGGGCGGCATTATTGATGACATTCTTGTCTATCGGACAGAGGATGGCTTTCTTTTGGTGGTTAACGCCTCCAATACAGCCAAAGATGTAGCTTGGATAGAAAAGCATCTGCAGCCGGATACTGAATTCATAGACCACACAGATGATTTAGCGCTCATAGCCGTGCAGGGGCCTAAATCTGCTGAGCTTGTGGAAGAGCTGCTTGCTGTTTCCGTGGCAGATATCAAAAACTACACTTTCTTTGAGCCTACCTACGCAGGAGAGAAAATTCTCGTTTCCCGCACGGGCTATACAGGGGAAGACGGCTTTGAACTCTATATCCCCAATGCCTTGGCGGAACAAATGTGGGATGAGTTTATGGCCAAAGGCGAAAAATTTTCTATTACGCCGGTCGGCTTAGGTGCCCGGGACACCCTGCGCTTAGAGGCGCGCATGCCCCTTTACGGCAATGATTTGAACGAAACAATTACCCCGTTGGAAGCAGGTTTGGGCCGTTTTGTCAAGCTTGACAAAGGCGAATTTGTTGGCGGTGAAGTTTTGGCGGCGCAAAAAGAAGCAGGTGTCGCCAAAAGGTTGGTTGCTTTTGTGGTGAAGGGACGGGGCATCCCCCGCAAAGGTTATACTTTAACTAATGAAGACGGGGAAGAAATCGGCGAAGTTACCAGCGGCACTCATTCGCCGACGCTGAATTACGCAATAGGTATGGGCTATGTGCAGGCCGACCAGGCCAAAGCGGGGACCAAGATTCAAGTCATGGTAAGAAACAAAGGTGTAGCCGCGGAAATAATCAGAGGCCGCTTCTTGTCTTAAACAAACATAGTTATCGTTATCAATTAAATTATAAAGAAAAATGAGGAGGTTCACAATGAACGAAAAGATTTTATTTACTAAAGAACACGAATGGATTGTAGTGGAAGGCGACGTGGTACGGGTAGGAATCAGCGATTACGCCCAAAATGAACTCGGTGACGTAGTTTTTGTAGATTTGCCGGAAGTCGGCGATGAAGTTGAAGAGGGCGAAGGCTTTGCCGTTGTAGAGTCCGTTAAAGCAGTATCCGATGTTTATGCTCCTGTGAGCGGTGAAGTTACCGCCGTCAATGAAGAGTTGGAAGACAACCCCGAATTGATTAACGAATCCCCTTACGATAAAGGCTGGATTGTAGAAATCAAAGTGGATGGAACTGCGCAGACCGGCGATTTAATGAATAAACAGGAGTACGAAGAATTTCTTAAGGGGGTTTAAGTATGCGTTATCTAGCCCTTACTGAACAAGAAAAGGAGGAAATGCTCAAAGCTGCCGGGGTAGAATCGGTAGAGGAGTTATTCAAAGATGTTCCTTCTGAGATCCGTTTAAAAGAGCCTTTACCTCTGCCTGCAGCCATGTCAGAAGCAGAATTACTGCAGCACTTTACCGAATTGGCCGGTAAAAACGTGGATCTTTCCACAACCGTCTCTTTCATGGGAGCCGGTTCTTATGACCACCTCATTCCCAGCATAGTCAAGCATATTGTGGGCCGGGGAGAGTTCCTCACGGCTTACACGCCATACCAGGCGGAAATCAGCCAAGGGGTACTGCAGAGCATTTTCGAATATCAGACACTGATCGCTGAACTGACGGGAATGGAAGCAGCCAATGCCTCTATTTACGACGGCGCGACTGCCTTGGCGGAAGCGGCGTTGATGGCCTGTGCTGTGACGCGGAAAGACAAGGTAGTCCTACCCAGCTCGCTTCATCCGGAGTGGGAAGAAGTAGTACGCCTTTATTTAGAAAACCAAGAAGTGGCCATCGAGTACCTGCCGTTTGATGCGGAAAAAGGCACAATTGATCCGGCGGGCCTGGCTGAGATTGATTGGTCCGATGCGGCCTGCGTAGTTGTGCAGCAGCCGAACTTCTTCGGTATTGTGGAAGAAATGGCTCCTTTAGGCGATTTGATCCACGAACACGGCGGCCTGCTCATTGCAGCGGTCGACCCTGTCACTTTAGGGCTGCTGAAGGCTCCAGGCGATCTGGGAGCGGATATCGTAGTCGGCGATGGCCAAAACTTAGGTAATACCATGAGCTTTGGGGGCCCTTCCTTCGGTTTCTTTGCCACAACGGGAAGGCGCTTGATCCGACGCATGCCCGGCAGAGTTGTGGGCGAAACGGTCGACAACGAAGGCAAAAGAGGTTTTGTCTTGACTCTGCAAACCCGCGAACAGCACATCCGGCGGGAAAAAGCTACTTCTAACATTTGCACGAATCAGGCTTTGAATGCCTTTGCCGGTACTATTTATTTGAGTGTTTTAGGCAAGCAGGGCTTTCGGGATGTAGCTTACCAGAGCCTGCAAAAGGCCAATTATTTCAAAGAACGCCTCTTAGAAATAGAAGGGCTTTCTCTGCGGTTTTCCGGGCCAACTTTCCGTGAGTTTGTTATTACGGCCGATGCCAATTGGGAAGAAATTAATGAACGCCTTTTGGAACACGGCTTCTTAGGCGGCCTGCCTTTGGCTCGTTTCGGTTATGAGAACGAGGTTCTTTTCGCTGTTACCGAGGCACGGACCAAGGAAGAAATGGATGCCTTTATTAACGTACTGAGGGGGTTGATCTAATGTCCAATAAAACAGTTGTCCCCTTGATTTTTGAACGGTCGACGCCTGGCCGGCGCGGTTACCGCCTGCCTGAACTGGATGTTCCGGAGGTTGCCGTGGAAGATCTGATTCCCGCAGAGCATTTACGGGAAGAAGCCCCGGCACTGCCCGAAGTGAGCGAGTTAGAAGTAATACGCCACTACACCCAGCTTTCCAGGCTTAACCACGGTATTGACGTAGGGTTTTACCCCTTGGGATCATGCACCATGAAATACAATCCTCGAATCCACGAAGATGTGGTTTCCTTGCCGGGGATGGCCAACATCCATCCTTATCAGCCTGAATCAACTGTGCAGGGTGCTTTGGAGCTGATTTATAAGTTAAGTGATTACTTGGCTGAACTTTCCGGCTTGGCTGCTACTACACTGCAGCCCGCCGCGGGAGCCCACGGGGAATTGACGGGGTTAATGATCATGAAGGCTTACCACGAGCATCACGGGGAAAGCCATCGGAAAGAAATTATCATCCCCGATTCGGCGCACGGCACCAACCCCGCAAGCGTCGCCATGGTCGGCTACGAAGTTGTGGAAGTGCCTTCCAACGAAAGAGGCGGGGTCGACGTTGAAGCCTTAAGGGCGGCCGTAGGGCCGAACACCGCTGGCTTGATGCTGACCAACCCCAACACGCTGGGCCTTTTTGATGAAAACATTCTGACGATTACCGAGATTGTGCGCGAGGCGGGCGGCCTGCTTTATTACGACGGGGCCAACGCTAACGCCATTTTGGGTATTGTACGGCCGGGGGATATGGGCTTTGATATAGTCCATTACAACCTCCATAAGACCTTTTCCACGCCGCACGGCGGCGGCGGGCCCGGTGCAGGGCCAATCGCGGTTTCCAAAGAACTGGCCGACTTTTTACCGGGGCCCGTAGTGCGCAAAGACGGCGATCGTTACTATTTCGCCAAACCCGAACATTCCATAGGCCGTGTCAAAACATTTTACGGCAACTTTGGCGTTTACGCCAAGGCCTACGCTTATATCCTGTCGCACGGTTCCGAGGGCCTGCGGGAAGTAAGCCAAACCGCTGTTTTGCATGCCAATTACATGATGCGCAAACTGCAGGATGTTTACTACCTGCCGTATGATCGGATCTGCATGCACGAATTTGTGCTTTCCGGCAGCTGGCAGCGGGAATACGGTGTGCGCACATTGGATATCGCCAAACGCCTGTTGGACTACGGGGTACACGCTCCCACAGTCTATTTCCCACTGAACGTTGACGAGGCTTTAATGATAGAGCCGACTGAAACAGAACCAAAGTCTACATTGGACGAATTTATCAAAGCTATGCGGGAAATTGCCAAAGAAGCGAAAGAAAGCCCCGAGAACCTGACAAGCGCACCTCACGTCACGCCTGTGGGGAGATTGGATGAGGCTAAAGCAGCCAGGGAGCCAATTCTCCGCTGGCAGAAACCAGAATAAAAAAAAGCCCGTTTTCCGCAAGGAAACGGGCTTTTTGCTTTCAAGCATAATTTACAATACAAGGATGTGTCACTTATGATCAGCTGGCGGGAGGCCAGGGTGGAATTTGATAAAAAGTGGAAAAAATCCGGGCGGGGCTATCAAGCTGAAGTGGGCGGTTATCTAATGAGAGCCAATCCCGTCAAACTGCCCGTTCCTCCCAAAACCTCATTTCTTGCTAAGTTACGCTACGGCATGCCGAAAGGCTGGGAGTGGGAATTTAAGGACATAGAACTCGATGTTGGTTTCAAGGGATATGCCCTAACTTTAGACGATGCTGTCAGTGATCTTAAAAAACATCTGGCCATTTTCACGAAATGAGCTCGGCAAACTCTTACAGAAGCAATCTCAAACCAAATAAAAACAAGCCCGGTTTTTTGAAACCGGGCTTGTTGAGCAGTTTATTTGCCAAAGAGGATTTCAATGGCGGCTTCTGCTTCCAATTTTTTGATATACGACTCCACATTCAGTGCGTTCGCCATTTTGAAATCATCTTCCACGAGCTCGTAAATCTCATCAAGCTGCGCTTCTTTCGCTTCAAACCGTTCGTGGACTAAAATGACATGCCAGCCGTAAGCACTTTCTACCGAGCCGTATTCCCCGATGGGCAGCGAGAAGGCTTTTTCTTCAAACTCTTTTACCGTAACCCCTCTGTTAATGCGGCCTAAGCGGCCTTGGTTGCTGGCAGCGCTGGGGTCCATCGATCTTTCCAATGCAAGCTCGGCAAAATCGGCGCCGCCTACTAAGGCTTGCAGGACATTTTCCGCTTCGTCTTCTGTTTCCAAGAGGATATGGCTTACGTCGACGCCTTCTTTTTGGGCATAGGCGGAGCGATTTTCTTCAAACCACTCAGTAACGGCTTCCTCTGTTGCATCCACTTCGCTTTTAGCCAGTTCAGCGACGAGCTGGTTAAAGCGCAGGTGCTCTACGAATTCCTCTTCCGTAATATTATTTTGCATCAAAAACATCTGTAACCCCTGGGGCCCACCCAGTTGAGCGATAAGGCCGGAGTAAAGTTCGATAAATTCATCTTCTCCCAGCTCTATCTGGAGGTCAGCCGCTTTTTGCCGTACTAATTCTCTCTGGATTAATTCACTGAGCGCGTAAGCGCCGTATTTCGTTTCTAAGAGTTGATAAAAATCCGCTTTGCTGATTTCCACACCGTTAACCGTTGCCACCAGCTCTTTTTCTTGAGCCAGAGAATTGGAAAATGCGGCCCCTAAAGATAAGAACAAAATTAAGATAAATAGTACAGCGTTGAATTTTTTCAAGTCTGTTCATCCTTTCTT
>JBHGWS010000034.1:0-18361 GCA_041936745.1 Candidatus Darwinibacter acetoxidans | reverse complement strand
AAGGGCAAAGTTCCGGCTTACCTCGGTTCATCTTTTGCTTTTATTGCCACAATCATCAGTGTCGCTGCTACGTGGGGCCTGGAGTATGCTTTGGGCGGAACAGTGATTGTGGGCCTTCTTTACGTAGCCATCGCGTTCCTTATTGCAAAAATCGGTTTGGATTGGATCGACCGGGTCCTGCCTTCCGTAGTCATCGGTTCAGTTATCATGGTCATCGGGTTGGGTTTAGCGGGCAATGCAGTGGAAATGGCGGGTTTCACCAGCGGCGGTTCCCTGGCGAACCCCGATGTTAGGGTAGCCTTGTTCACTTTGGTTGTCACTGTCTTAGGCACCATGTTCTTTAAAGGCTTTTTCGCTGTCGTCCCGGTTTTAATCGGCATAGTTCTTGGTTACCTGTTTGCCATTACACAGGGCGTAATTGATTTTGCGGTCGTCAAAGAAGCGGCTTGGCTGGGGCTGCCCCAATTTACACTGCCAAAGTTTAATACCTTGGCTGTCTTGACGATGCTTCCCGTGGCCTTGGTAACTATTACAGAACATTTAGGCGACGTGATGGTTTTGAGCAGAATCACCGGTAAAGATTATTATAAGTCGCCGGGGCTGCACAAGACTATCCTAGGTGACGGCCTGGCCACTTCCTGGGCCGGTTTGTGGGGTGGGCCGCCTAATACCACTTATGGTGAAAATGTCGGAGTTATGGCCATTACCGGGGTTTTCAATGTCTCGGTGATCCGCACGGCTGCCTTTTTAGCCATCGTCCTTTCTTTTGTGCAAAAGATTGGAGCTTTAATTTCAACAATCCCCGAACCGGTTATGGGCGGGGTCTCCATTGTGTTGTTTGGGGTAATTGCTGCCTCAGGTATTCGAACTTTGGTGGACAGTGGCATCGATTATGGCGATAAGCGAAACTTAATCATCTCCTCCGTTATCTTAGTTTTAGGCATTGGCGGCGCTGAGCTGAGTTTGGGGCCAATTAACCTGCACGGGATGGCTTTGGCCACCGTGGCGGGGATTATTTTAAACTTAGTTCTGCCGCGAAATGAAAAATAAAAAGGTGGCGCCGACCTTGGGGAAGGCGCCTTTTTAAAACAAAAAAAGGCCCCGAGGGCCTGGCAAATTCAGCGGTAAACCTTGTTACACAGCTTGCATGGTGATTGCTTAACGGATCCGGAAACCCTATCACAGATGATGTGTGTTGTTGACGGTCGACCAGAAAAGAACTTTCAGGCTGCCGGCTACCATGCCGGCTTGGCGTGTAACAAGGTTTACGTTTTTTTAAGCGTTCTTTTCTGACATTAAACAATCAGGTACAGCCTGCGCTCTTAGTTTAAGCTAAGGTTTGTCAAACTATACGCGTCAGAAAAAGATTTTTAGAAGCCCGATCAAGATCAACATAGTGCCGGGCAGCCAGTCTAAATAACTGCCCTTTTTAGCGGAAGAAGCAATTTTGACGCCTGTTTTCAGGCCTTGGGAGATAAACAAAAAGCTTGCCAAAACGACAGAGGCCGCTGTGGGAAAAACAGGCAGTTTAAGGACCGCCGCTCCAAAACCGGCGGCTATCGCATCAAAGGCCAAGGCACCACCCAAAACTAAGGCCTCTTTAAAGGAAATGTGCTGTGATTGATCGTAATCGGCGGCCAGCGGTTCTTGAAAAACCTGAATGACAAGCCCCAAAACGGGGATCCGCAAATTGAGCAGGGTCCGCTGTGTATTGGTTTTTTGTAAACTGCGCCAGAAAGAATAAAAGCCTAAAAGAACCAAAATTAGGCCTCCCAAAAGATTGGCGGCAGGCCGGGATAACCCGCTGCCGAAAAACGAGCCTAAAAACATTGCCCCTAAAATAGCTAAGCCGGAGACAAAACTTAAAACCAGTCTGGCACTTCCCGGTATTTTAATGCAGTTGACACCGTAGGTAACGCCGATGGCGAAGGCGTCAAAACTGACGGCAACGGCCATTAAAACAACTGATACCCAAAGCATAAGCTGACCCCCCTCAAGCCACATTAATCATGATATGACTGAGAGGTAAACTATGTGACGCAAATCGCCCAGATCTCTTGACAGCTCAGGTTAAAGGTGGTAGCATGTTAAATGGTTGAGGCGGCATAGCCAAGTGGTAAGGCAGAGCTCTGCAAAAGCTCCATCCCCAGTTCAAATCTGGGTGCCGCCTCCATTTTTCTGCTTAAATATCCGTGCTGGGAGGGAAAATCTATGGCCAAAGCTAAACGAGGCAGGAACGTTAAAGCGCCCGGTTGGAGAGGAACCTGTCCCTCCTGCAAGAAAACCGGTGTTAAACTGCTTTGGGAAAAAGGCGATCAAAAAGTATGTAAAGCATGCGGTAAATAAAAAAAGGCCCGAAGGCCTTTTTTTGTTTACCTGGAATAAAGTTCGACGATTTCCGCTTCGTTGATATCCGGGTGAAGCTCTTCCCGCCGCGGCAGGCGGATATATTCAGCAGTGCGGGAATTTTCATCATAGCTGAGGTATTCGGGCACATTTGGCCTAACTTCCAAAGCTTCTTCCACTACTGCCAAATTGCGGCTTCTTTCCCTTAAGCCGATTACATCCCCGACTTCTACTCTAAAGCTCGGTATATCGACTTTTTGGTTATTGACGGTAATATGGCCGTGGTTAACCAGCTGCCTGGCACCGGCCCTGCTGCGTGCGAACCCCAAACGGAAAACGAGATTATCCAAACGGGATTCTAAAAGGATCATAAAGTTTTCACCGGTAATTCCCGGCATCTTGACCGCTTCTTGGAACAGGTTTCTAAATTGTTTTTCTCCCAGTCCGTATAAGAAGCGCAGTTTTTGTTTTTCCCGTAACTGCAGTCCATAGTTGCTAAGTTTGCGGCGGCCTTGGCCGTGCTGCCCCGGCGGATATGGACGTTTGCGCAGTTCTTTTCCGGTTTCGCTTAAGGATATGCCTAAGCGCCTGCTGACCTTCCATGTTGGTCCAGTATAACGTGACATTTAATTCTCTCCAATCTTTCTTATAAGGTTTACCAAAGCAGCCGCGCCTTGTTAAATCTTCCTCCATTAGGATACCATATTATTTAAGATTTGCAAGAGTAAAATCGGCACCAAAGGTGAAAAACTAAAGGAGGGGTGGTCTAGTGCGCAGTATGTGGAAGGGCTCTGTTTCTTTCGGCCTGGTAAATATCCCGGTCAGAATGTATGCCGCTACAGAAGAAAAAAGGGTACGCTTCAACCAGCTGCATACCCTCTGCCATCACCGGATTAATTATGAAAGGGTCTGCCCCTACTGTGAAAAATCGGTGGATCCCTCTGAAATAATCCGGGGTTTTCAATACGATAAAGATCGGTACGTAACGATAACTGACGAGGAATGGGCCCGCTTCAGCGAACAAGCGACTAAGACAATTGATATCATCAGGTTCGTCAAACTGGCAGAGATAGATCCCGTTTATTTTAATAAGACATATTACTTGGAACCTGCCCAAGCAGGCGGCAAAGCCTATTTATTATTAAGAGAGGCCTTATTTAAAGCGGGTAAAATAGCGGTTGCTAAAATAACGATTAGGACGCGCTCCTCTCTAGCTGTGCTGCGTGTGCTGGGAAAAGTGCTTGCTTTGGAAACCGTGTTTTACCCCGATGAAATCAGGGATGCCTCCCGCCTCAATGTCAGTGAAGATGTCTCGCTGCAGGCCCGGGAAATGGAGATAGCTTTATCTTTGATCGACTCTTTAACCGAGCCTTTCCGGCCTGAGGAATACACAGATGAAAAGCGGGAAGCACTGCTTGAATTCATTGAACAAAAAATGCTGGGCGAAGATCCGACTGCGGCGCCTGCCGCCAGGGAAGAGCTCCCGGCAGTTGATTTAGTTGCAGCACTGGAAGCTTCGTTAAAGGCCCAAAAAGAAACGCACGGGGAAATACAGCATTGAAACTGCCTCAATTTCGCCCCATGCTGCCCACAAGTGAACCGTTGGCGGCCGCAAGCGGTTATGTGCACGAAATCAAATGGGACGGCTTTCGGGCCCTAGCTTACTTGGCTGAGCAGGTAAGCCTGGTCAGCCGGGGGGGCAGCGTTTTAAATGACAGGTTTTCGGCAATCCTGCCCGAGTTGGCTAAATTGGGCCGAGGTTTAGTTTTAGATGGGGAAATAGTTGCTTTAAACAGAGCGGGCAAACCGGAATTCTCTCTGCTTAAAACCCGGGGCGAAGCGCCTTTAGTTTATATAGTTTTTGACATTCTCTTGCAAGGAGGAAAATCTCTCTGCCCGCAGCCCTGGCGAAAGAGGCGGGTAATACTGGAAAGTGTGGTTGCCACAGGAAAAAACATTCTGCTTTCGCCTCTGCTCCCCGGCACACAGGCAGATTCTTTAATGTTTGCTGAAAGAGAGGGCCTGGAGGGTATTATCTCCAAAAAAGTTGATTCACCTTATCTACCCGGCCGCCGTTCATCTTTTTGGCGCAAGCACAAGATTATAAAGGATGTGGATTGCGTTGTGGTAGGGGTAAACCGCGTCAACGGGCGCTGCCGCTCCTTCTTGGCGGCGTTATACACCGCTGATCAAACCCTGCTTTATGTGGGCAGTGTGGGCAGCGGGCTGGGCGGCCGGGAACTTGCTTTTTTAAAAGAAGCCGCATCCAGGCTGGGGCAGGCCGCCTGCCCCGTAGTTAACCCGCCCCGGCCCCAGGGGTCTATCAGCTGGTTTCGCCCTCACTTAGTTGCCAAAGTGCAGTATTTAGAGTTTACCCCGGGCTGTAAACTGCGCCACCCTGTTTTTTTGCAGTTCCGTTTCGATAAAAAAGCGGCAGAATGCGTCTTCGGGAGTTGATTAGGTGAGCGTTCACCAAACCGTCCGGGTAGGGGACAGAAAACTTAGAATTTCTAATCTCACAAAAATACTTTGGCCTCGGGCCGGCTTTACAAAAGCGGATTTATTGGCATACCACACGTCCGTGGCGTCTTGGGCCCTACCGCACTGGCACAATCGCCCGCTGACGGTTACCCGCTATCCGCACGGCGTTTCCGGTCCCTTCTTTTTTCAAAAAAACATTCCCCCGGGTGCACCCGCTTGGGTTGAGACGAAGAAGGTGGGTGAAGTAGAATATATTTTGGCGAACGATTTAGCGACAATTGCGTGGCTTGCTAATTTGGGCGCCGTGGAATTCCATCCCGCTACTTATCAATTGGGGGAAGTAAACGTACCCAGTTATGCGGTCATCGATTTGGATCCTACCCCGCCGGCCGGTTTTAAAGAGGCGGTGCAGGCCGCTCTGCGGCTGCGGGATGTCCTTTCTGAGCTGAATCTTAGGGGCTATCCAAAACTTTCGGGAAAAGAAGGCATTCACATTTTTATCCCTCTTCTGCCCGAATACGATTTCAAAGTTACAGAAAAACTGGTACGCTTAGTGGGAGCGGCAGTGGTTAAAAAATACCCTAATGATTTTACGCTGGAGCGGCTGATTAAAAACCGCCGCGGTATTTACATCGATTATCTGCAGAATCACCCGGCCAAGACTATCGTCGGCGTCTACAGCCCCAGGCCTACTCCGGAAGCCACCGTCAGTATGGCCCTCGATTGGGCTGATCTACCCCTCTACGAACCGAGAGATTTTACAATCAAAACGGGCCCCTCCTGGCTGAAAGAGCGGGGCGACCTTTTTCTGGGCGTCCAATGCCGGCCCCAATCCCTGCTGCATCTGCTGGGTTTTTTTAACGGCGATGCTTGACGAGGGTAAATTACTGTGTTATACTCCATTTGTCAAGCAGAAGCCACTGCTTCTCACCTTGTAACTTACGTGTTCACAAGGTCTACCCTTTATTAATTATGTCTTGTCATAGGCAAAATTTAATTGGGTTAAGCGGGTGGCGAAGGCCGCCCATTTTTGTTTGAAAATGTTTACGACTGGAGGGGTGACACCATTAGCAAGGAACTAAGAGTGAACAATGCAATTCGGGCCCGTCAAGTGCGTCTGGTGGATGCCAATGGGGATCAATTGGGAGTAATGAGCGTTCGTGAGGCATTGGACGTAGCCGCGGAGAGAAGGATGGATTTGGTGGAAGTTGCACCGAATGCCAGGCCACCTGTCTGCCGAATTATGGATTATGGTAAGTACAGGTATGAACAAAGCAAGCGGGACAGAGCGGCTAGAAGAAGGCAGAGAGTCATCAATGTTAAAGAAATTAGGATGAGCCCTAAGATCGAAGAACATGATTTTGACGTGAAGTTTAGAGCTGCAGAACGATTCCTCAAGGCCGGTGACAAAGTGAAAGTTTCCGTGCGCTTTAGGGGCCGAGAGATTGTGCACTCGGATTTGGCTAAGGAAAAACTCGATACGCTGGCGGAACAGTTGCAGGATGTCGCTGCAGTTGAACGCCCGCCCAAATTGGAGGGGCGTCAAATGATCGCGGTTTTAGTCCCCAAATCAGAGTCAAACCAGAAAAACGAAAATGGCTAGCGGCCGCAAACAGTAGGAGGTGTTTTCTGTGGCTAAAATGAAAACTCACAGAGGTGCTGCAAAGCGATTTAAGATCACCGGTAAAGGCAAAGTCATGAGATCCAGTTCTCATAAAAGTCATATCTTGGAGAAGAAATCCTCGAAGCGCAAACGTCAACTTAGGGGCACTAAAGAGGCCAGTATAGTGGACAGCAAACGTATTAAAAAGCTTTTACCGTATAAATAGATCGTTAGGAGGAACAAGCTATGTCTAGAGTTAAACGGGGCAGTGTTGCCCGCCGCCGGCGCAAAAAAGTGATCAAGCTGGCGCGTGGTTACTACGGCGATAAAAGTAAGAAATATCGTGTGGCGCAGCAGGCGGTGATGAAATCCGGCCAATATGCCTACCGCGATCGGAAACAGAAGAAGCGGGATTTCAGAAAGCTGTGGATCACGCGCATTAATGCCGCGGCACGCCAAAACGGCATGTCTTACAGCACTTTTATTGCCGGTTTAAAGAAAAACGGTGTAGAAATAAATCGAAAAGTTCTCGCAGATTTAGCCGTCCACGACGCTAACGCATTTGCGGATCTCGTTGGAATTGCTAAACAATAGAATGAAAGAAAAGTAATTCCGGGTGGTTGGTGCCTCCCGGTGTTTCTTTTTGGGGGTGTTATTTTTTGCCGGCGGATAAAATTACGGCCAGGACAAATGAGCAAGTCAAGCTGGTTAAGCGCCTCCAGAGGCGCAAACACCGTGAACAGACAGGCTTGTTTTCGATAGAAGGCGTGCGCATAGTGGAAGAAGCCCTCCCCACAGGTTTGATCCGCACTCTTTTTTTCTCCCCCAAACTTCTGGAGTCGGGACGCGGGGAGAGCCTCTTGAAGAAAGCCCTGGCGGCTGATTTTCCCGTTTATGAATGTACTGAGGATGTTTTAGGGGAAATGAGCCAGGCCGTCTCTGCCCAGGGGGTTTTAGCCGTAGTGGAAAAACCAAAATGGGAGTTCGTCCCCAAAGGGCTTTTTGTTGTGGCGGATGAAATCCAGGACCCGGGAAATATGGGGGCTTTAATCCGGACCAGCTTGGCCGCGGGAGCCGCAGGCCTCATCGTCACCGAAGGGTCGGTTGATCTTTATAACCCGAAGGTGATCAGGGCGACCATGGGTGCCGTTTTTTACCTGCCCCATTGGCTTTACCGTCGAAAAGAGGCAGTAAAGGTTCTTAAGGAAGGGGGCATCCCGATAGTTGCGGCTGATCTGGTAAATGCCAAAGATTACTACACGGTGCGCTACCCCCAAAACATGGCTGTAGTGATCGGTAATGAAGCCCGAGGGGTAAACCGGCTGTTTTTGAAAGAAGCCTCAGACACGGTAAAGATACCTTTAATCGGGCCTGTGGAGTCTTTGAACGCTTCAGTTGCCGCGGGAATTTTGCTTTACGAAATACTCCGGCAGCAGCGGGGGATTTAGTTGTGCAACATCTGATTCTGTGATATAATAGCGTCAATCAGACTGGATGCGCGGGAGGTTATTTGATGAATTTAACACCGCAGGTCGTTTGGCGAATTTTCGTAACCACTGGTTCTGTTAATGCTTACCTTTTATATAAAAAGTTGGTGGAACTGACAAAAAACGCTTTGCGCTAAATAAAAAGGCGATGCCGGAGAATAGTATACCTACGATGCCCCCAGAGAGAGAAGATCTAAGGCTGCAAGTCTTCTTGGGCTTAAGTTGGTAGAATTCACTCCTAAGCTGTGGGCTGAACTAACAGTAGGCTTCATCGGATTCCCCCGTTACAGGGTTTGAGAGGGCTAAATGCCAACTAGGGTGGTACCGCGTACTTCTTGCGTCCCTAACTTAATGTTAGGAAGCAGGAAGTTTTTTATTTTCAGAACGATTTAAGGAGGATGTACTTTGCGGGATCAAGTTGCAAAAATCAGGGAAAATGCACTTCAAGCCAGCTCTAATTCATCTTCTGTGCGCCAATTAAATGAAGCACGGGTGAAATATCTGGGAAAGAAAGGCGAGTTAACCAAACTTCTGCGGGGCATGGGCAAACTGCCGAAAGAACAGCGGCCTGTTTTTGGCAGGTTGGTTAACGAAGTGCGCGATGAATTGGAACAGGCTTGGCAGAAAAAAGAACAGGAACTTTTCGCCCGCGAGGAGGAAAAAAGGCTCCTTGCCGAAAGCCTGGATATAACTCTGCCGGGCAGAATGGTGCCGCGGGGGACAGCACATCCTCTAACGCAAGTTATCGACGAAACGAAAGCTATTTTTACGGCCATGGGTTATGAGATTGTGGAAGGCCCGGAGATCGAGTGGGATTATTATAATTTCGAGGCCTTAAATATACCTCCGGATCATCCGGCCAGGGATATGCAGGATACCTTCTTTTTTACTGAAAAGATACTGCTGCGCAGTCAAACTTCCCCTGTCCAAATCCGCGTTATGGAAAAGCAGGATCCCCCCGTGCGGATTTTGGCACCGGGTAAAGTTTACCGGGCCGACTCTGATATCACCCATTCGCCCATGTTTCACCAAATCGAGGGCTTAGTTGTGGACGAAAACATCACTTTCGCCGATTTAAAGGGCACTTTGCAGCTCTTTGCCGAGCGGATGTTTGGTGCCGATACCAAAATTAGGCTGCGGCCCAGTTACTTCCCTTTTACCGAGCCCAGCGCGGAAATTGACGTCTCCTGCATTATGTGCGGCGGCGGTGGCTGCAGAATCTGCCAAGAAACCGGCTGGCTGGAGATTTTAGGCGCAGGGATGGTTGATCCCAGGGTTTTAGACGGGGTCGGCTATGATTCGGAGAAATACACCGGGTTTGCCTTCGGCGTGGGCGTGGAAAGAATGGCTATGCTGAAATACGGTGTGAATGATATCCGCCTGTTTTTTGAAAACGACAGTCGCTTCTTAAAGCAATTTTCTTAAAGGGAGGGGCCCTCAATGTTAGTAAGTTATCGTTGGCTGCAGGAATATGTTGATCTACCGTGGGAACCGGAAGAGCTCGCTAAAAAGCTGACCATGTCCGGCTTGGAGGTGGAAGGCATGCGAGCTGTGGCGCCTGATCTTTCGGGTGTCTACGTAGGCTTGGTAGAGAAAATAGAACCGCATCCGCAGGCGGATAAACTCGTTGTCTGCACGGTCGCTGTCGGCCCTTTAGGCAAAAAGAGCATTGTCTGCGGCGCACCCAATGTGGCGGTGGGCCAAAAAGTAGCCGCGGCACTGCCCGGTGCAGTACTGCCGGGAGGTTTAGAAATCAAAGCGGCCGCGGTCCGCGGTGTCGGTTCTGAGGGAATGCTCTGTTCAATGAAGGAATTAGGTTTAGGTGAAGACCAAACGGGTATTTTAGTATTACCCGCAGAAACAGAGGTGGGCGCACCGCTGGTGGGGGCTTTGGGTTTGGACGATGTAATTTTGGATGTGGCGGTTTACGCCAACCGGGCTGACTGCCTGAGCATGCTGGGCATTGCTAGGGAAGTTGCCGCGCTGACGGGTGGAAAAGTCCGCCTGCCGGCGGTAGATTACGTGGAGATCAATGAACATATTCAAGATCATACGAGCGTTACAGTGGAAGACGCCGCCAAATGCCCCCGTTATACGGCAATTTTGCTGAAAGATATCAAGGTGGGCCCTTCGCCCCTTTGGCTAAAGCTGCGCCTGACAGCCGCGGGGATGAGGCCGATTAACAACGTGGTGGATATCACCAACTATGTTATGCTGGAAACCGGCCAACCTCTGCACGCCTTCGATCAAGATCAGCTTAGAGAAGGCCGTATTATAGTACGGGGGGCAAAACAAGACGAAAGCATAGTTACTTTAGATGGGGAAGAGAGGCAGTTGACTCCCGAAATGCTTTTGATCTGCGATGCGGAAAACCCCAAGTGCATCGCGGGCGTCATGGGCGGCAAAGACAGTGAAGTGAAAAAGGAAACAAGCCGCGTCCTTTTGGAAGCGGCCAATTTCAATGCCCAAAACGTGCGCCGGACCAGCAGGACTTTGGGGCTTAACTCTGAGTCTTCGGCCCGCTTTGAAAAGGGGATTGATCCCAACGGCACTCTTTTTGCCAGTAGGAGGGCGGCGCATCTTTTACAGTCTTTAGCCCAGGCGAAGGTTTACAGCGGGGTTATTGACGTAAATACAGTAGAAGAAGCAGCCAAGGTGATTAAGCTGGTACCAGCCCAAGTACACCGCCTGTTGGGAGTGGAAATCCCTGAGCCGGAAATGGAAAGAATCTTAGTAGGCTTGGGTTTTTCGGTGGAAAAAGAAGCGGAATATTGGCAGGTGTCAATCCCTTCTTACCGCCGAGATTTAGAAATACAGGCGGATTTGATTGAAGAAATCGTCCGCATTTGGGGCTTTGATAAGCTGCCGGCGACACTGCCCGCGGATACCACGGGCGGCGGCGGCCAAAGTAAAGCTTTAACTGTGGCGGATCAGCTGCGGCGGGTTTTGATCGGGGCGGGGCTTATGGAGGCTTTGACCAACACCTTCGGCCGCAGGGACAATAATGAGCGCTTACTGCGTTTTAACCAACCGATGCTGGAAATTAAAAACCCTATCTCCAAAGATCTGGTGGCGATGCGCCACAGCCTTCTGCCGGGGCTTTTGACTGCTGTCAGCTTAAATGCGGCCAGGCAGAGGGATAGGGCCGCTCTTTTTGAAATAGGTGCCGTCTATTTAGCCGAGCTGCCCTTGACAGAGCTGCCTTGGGAAAAGCGGCGCTTAGCGATCACGCTGTGGGGGTTAAGGACTCCCCTCAATTGGGCCTTGGGCGCCGATGAGTTTGATTTTTACGACATTAAAGGTATTTTAGAACTGTTGCTGCCGTTTGAGGACTTGGCGTGGTTAAAAGGTGAAAATCCCTCATTCCATCCCGGCAGGCAGGGAAAAATTGTCTGGGGAGAAGAAGAAATAGCCGTCTATGGCGAGATCCATCCGGCAGTTTTACGCAATTTCCAAATCCCCAATCGCTGCTACGGTGCAGAGGTGGATCTGGAAAAAGCCCTAGGCCTTTGGGGGGGCACCCCGGCATTTGAAAGCCTGCCCCGTTTTCCCGCCGTAGAGCGTGATTTGGCAGTGGTGGTACCGCAAACTCAAGCGGTGGGCGAGATGATCGTCGCCTTGGAAAATGCGGGCGGCGATCTACTGCAGGAAGTGGTTGTCTTTGATGTTTATCAAGGAGAGCCGATCAGCGCCGATAAAAAAAGTGTGGCTTTTTCCCTGAGATTTCAAGGAGATCGGACATTAGTGGACGAAGAAGTAACTGCCATCATGCAGCGCTGCGTAAAAACACTGCACAGCGAATTTGAGGCGGAGATCCGATAGAAGGAAAAAAGTCGTCTAAGGAGAAATATAACAAGGATTGGGAGGGATAGGGATGAGTTTAAAACGTGAGGAACCAACTTCGGTCCGGGTTCAAATCCTCGGTGAGGAGCATCTGATAAAAGGCCGTGCTTCTCGCGAATATATTGAAGAGCTGGCCCGGCTAATCGACACAAAAATGACTGAAACTAAGAAAACTAATCCCATGCTTCCCCGCTACCGAGTTGCCATCCTGGTGGCTCTTAACATTGCTAATGATCTGGAAAAGCTGAAAAAAGAGCATGAAGAGCTTTTGGCGCTGTTAGAAGAAGCCAACTAATTGGGAGTGGTGATGTGGTTGGAAAGTGGATTGACCTTGTAACCTTAGTGTTTCTTGCTTTGGGGCTTTTAAAGGGGTTCAAAAAAGGTTTGATCAGAGAGCTGTTCAGCCTGATGGGGGGAATCTTGGCGATAATTATCGCCTATCACAGCTACCAAGGCTTGTCCGCGGTTTTGTTGGACAAATACCCTTTAAGCCCCTGGCAGGGCCAGGCAATTGCTTTTGTGGCATTGCTTTTGGGCATCAGCCTTTTAGGGGCTTTTTTGGGCTATATTTGGTCGAAAGCGATCAGCTTGACCCCCTTTGCTGTTTTAGATCATATCGGCGGTGCCGCTTTTGGGGTTTTTAAAGTTGGTGCAGTACTGCTTCTGCTTCTAATCTTTCTCAATGCGGCCGAGATAGGGAGCCTTGAAGCTATTTTGCAGGAATCAGTCGTAGTGCAGCAGGTCAGCGTGCTGGTACCTTTTGTCCATGAATATTTGGCTGAGTATTGGCCCGGCGGCTGGTATCGGCCTGACTGGCTCTTCCCCGCAGATGAGCCCCTTTTTGAGCCGGAGTTTTCCAAGAACGTTTTGGATCATCTTGGCTTTGTTGGCACTTAACCGCAAAACCGGCTGGAACTACCGGCAGGGTTAGCCCCTTCCCTAGGGAACAGTCTTAAAGTAGGGAAGGGGGTGGGCCTTTGCAGAAGAGACTCACTTTATATTCCAGTTTGTGGGCCACACTGCTGATGCTTTTCTTCTTTGCTTTATCAAGTTTGCAGGGAGTTCGCTCGGGGCCCGGGCGGGGCAGCCTTTTTGGCAGTGGGTTAAGAGGCGCGGAGGTCTTAAGCGGCAGGGTTATTGTTTTAGATCCGGGCCACGGCGGTTCCGATCCGGGGACGGTGGGTGTTGGGCCTACGACAGAGGCGGCTAATACACTGGCCATTGCCTGGGAACTGAAAGGCATGTTGGAAAGGGCCGGTGCCAAGGTTATCATGACCCGCCAGGCTGATCTTAACCCGGCGCAGGGAACCGCCTTTGGCGGCAGTGCCGATGGGCAGTTGGCTGCCCGTGTTGCGACAGCTAACCGCCGCGGCGGCGAGATCTTCATTTCCATCCATAATAACTGGCATGATAATCCGGCGGTAGCGGGTACCTCCGTTTACTATTACAAACCACAGGATTTAGCCTTGGCGGAGGCACTGCAGGCCGCTTTGGTGGATCAAATTAAAAGTGTGGATTTAGGGGTCATGTACGAAAACTTTTATGTCCTTCGGAACACGAATATGCCCGCGGTTTTGGTGGAGGCGGGGTTTTTAAGCAATCGGGAAGAGGCGGCGCTTTTAAGCCGGCCTACCTACCGTTTGGAAGTGGCGAAAGGCCTTTTTTACGGACTAATCAATTATTTTAAAGCACAGTCTTAGATAGGGACCAGCAGGCAGGCGCCGAGCTGGTTTCTTAACGCCGAGTTAGAAATAAGGGTGATAACGTGGACGAAAAAAGTTTAAAAGTTTTGGAATGGCCAAAAATCAGGGAGTTAGTCGCGGCTAAAACGAGTTTTTCGTTAAGCCGCCAAGAGATCTTAAAACTTTTACCCAGCAAAGATAGAGATGAAGTATGCCGCCGGTTGGGTTTAACCACGGAAGCGGCACGGCTTTTACAAAAAAAGGGAGCAGCCCCCTTCGGCGGGGCCACGGATATTAAAGCTGTTGTGGATAAAGCAAGCCTGGGCGGTATTTTAGAGCCGGATCAACTTCTCGCCGTCCAAGGCCTTTTATACTGCACGGCCCAACTGAAGAGGTATTTGAGCGAAGCGGCAGGGGATCTTTTAAAATACGGGGACTCTTTACAGCCCTTGGCGAACTTCAGGGCCGAAATTGAGCGCTGTATTGATGATGATGCCCGCTTAAAAGACGGTGCATCAGCGGAATTGGGGCGCATCCGCAGCAGAATGCGCACACTTGCCAACCGTATTCGGGAAAGGCTTGATTCTTTAATCCAATCGCCGTCTGTGCAGAAAATACTGCAGGATCCCATTGTTACCATTCGCAACGGCCGCTACGTGGTTCCTGTGCGGAGCGAATATCGGGCCCGTTTTAAAGGCATCGTGCACGACCAATCGGCGAGCGGCGCCACGCTGTTTATGGAGCCTGCTTTTGCCGTTGAATTAAACAATGATCTGCACGTGGAAGAGCAGAAAGAAGCCGCGGAAGAAATGCGGATTTTAAAGGACCTCAGCGGGCGTGTAGCCGCAGAGTCCCAGAATTTGCTGAGAAATCTAAAAACAGTAACGGAACTCGATTGTATATTCGCCAAGGCCCGCTACAGCAGGGAGATAGAGGGCATTGAACCTGAAATTAACACCCAAGGTTATCTTGATATTAAACAAGCCCGCCACCCCTTGTTAAAAGGCGAGGTTGTACCGATAGACGTGTGGCTGGGCCGTGATTTCCGCATTTTAGTCATCACAGGGCCTAATACGGGAGGGAAGACCGTAACCTTAAAAACAGTGGGTTTGCTGGTGGCTATGGCCCAATCAGGACTCCACATTCCCGCCGCGTTGGGCTCCACCTTAGCCGTGTTTACAGGAATTCACGCCGATATCGGAGACGAGCAGAGTATTGAGCAGAGTTTGAGTACGTTTTCTTCTCATATGACCAATATTGTGGGCATTTTGGAAAACCTGACCGATAATTCGCTGGTGCTTTTAGACGAGTTAGGGGCCGGTACCGATCCGACAGAGGGGGCGGCCTTAGCTATCGCCATCTTGGAACACCTGCGCCGTTTAAACGTGCCTACTATTGCCACCACTCATTACTCTGATCTAAAAAGCTATGCTTACATGCACGATAATGTGGAAAATGCCAGTGTTGAATTTGATTTAGCCACTTTGGAGCCAACATTCCGCCTTTCGATAGGGATTCCCGGCAAAAGCAATGCCTTTGCCATCTCCCGCCGCCTCGGTTTACAAAGCGAAATTGTTCAAAAAGCACAATCTCTGCTTTCAGTTGAACATAGGCAGGCGGAAGACATGATCAGTGAAATGGAGGCCAACCGCAGGCGGGCCGAACACGAGCGCTTGGCAGGCGAGCGGTTTAAAAAGCAGTATGAAAAACTTAAGACAGAGTATGAAACTCTGCTGAATGATCTGAAAGAGGAGAAAGATGAGATCATTGCTGCCGCGAGGGCCCAGGCCCTGCAGTTGATGGAAGAGGGCAGGCAGGAATTAAACCGGATTTTAGGGCAGGTGCGCCGCCTGGAAAAAGAGGATTTGGCCGCCAGCATCACAGCGTACAGGGAAAAGGTCGCCGAACGCAGCGAAGAGCTGAAGTCTCTGCAAAAGGCAAAACCTAAGGCGGCGGGGCCGGCAGATCTGAAGGCGGGGGAAAAGGTGCACATTAAAAGCTTAAGGCAAAGCGGCTTTGTACTTAGCCCGCCTACTGCCAGCGGCGATGTACAGGTTCAAGCGGGCATTATGAAAGTTATTGTAGATGTAGGGGATTTGGTGCGGGATGAGGCCCCAAAAACTTCTTTGACCCGAAAATCGGGGGGTATCAAAAAAGCCCATCTGGCTAAAAGCAGTACCATCAGCAGTGAAATAGATTTGAGGGGGAAAACCGTCCAAGAAGGCCTGGCTTTAATTGATAAATATTTAGATGACGCCTTTCTTTCGTCTTTAGGCAGGGTGAGGATCATCCACGGTAAAGGCACAGGCGCCTTGGGAAACGCCGTGCAGGACTTTTTGGGCACTCATCCTCATGTGCGGGAATTCAGTTACGGTGCGCCCAACGAAGGGGGCCACGGGGTTACCGTGGTTCAAATCCATCTGCCGAGCTGAGCCTTAGAACAGGCCAACTTTGCCCGGAGGCCAAAAGCGGAAGATGGCCCGGCCCACTATATCCCGCAGGGGCAGAAAGCCAACGCTGCCCCTGCTGTCATCGCTTTGGGGCCGGTTATCGCCCATGACCCAAACATGCCCCTTTGGTACAAGGATTGGACCCCAATTCATGTTCGTTTTGTGCTCCACATAGGATTCCTGTAAAGGTATGCCGTTAACATAGATTGTGCCTGATCGCTCTAGGATGGTATCACCGCCAAGGGCGATAATTCTTTTTATATAGCGGCTTTCGGGCATTTTTAAGACAATAATTTCACCGCGGCGCGGCTGTCGGAAGCGGTAAGTCAGCTTATCGACCACGATTCTTTCCCCGCCCCAAAGGGTCTTTTCCATAGAGGAGCCGTCCACCTTATAAGACTGGGCAACAAAAAATACAATGAAGAGGGCTAAGGCGGCTGCCTCCAAAATGGGCCTAATCCACTCACTCCACAACCATTGCCAATTAATCATCTGCCTTCCCCCTTTGTGAACTTCGTAACGGCCGCAGCCGGGTAAAACCGGGAGTGCTTAATTAAAATCAGGGCAGGAAGGGGAGGTTCTGCCACCAGGGCTTAGTGCAGCGCGGCGAATATTCCGTAGGCTCGGTGCCTTTAATAAAGATTTCGCTGCGGATTTCATCTGCAGGTAAATTGCAGTCATCTTTAACTAAAAGCCCTGTTTTGGTATCAATTAAAACACCTTCCACCAACCCGTCGGGTTTCGGGAAATCGGAGATCGGTGTGTTTTTTAGGGCCTCCCGCATAAAGTGGCCCCAGATGGCAGCTGCATCCCAAGAGCCGTAGCGGACACCCCTGTAGACCATTCGCTTGGGGTTATCTTCGCCAAACCACACCACAGCTACCAGATCCGGGGTATAACCGACGAACCAGGCATCGCGATAGTCTTGGTGGGTGCCCGTTTTTCCCGCGGCAGGCCTGCCGATATTAGCGTTTTTACCTGTACCCCTTTCAACAACGCCTCTTAAAAGATCAGTCATCAAGTACGAGGTCTGTTCGCTTAAAACCACCTCTTGGCGGGTTTGGTGGACTTCGAGGTTGGTCCCGTTGGCGTCGGTGACGCGTAAAATAGCGACGGGCTCAGTCTTGATGCCTTGATTGGCTAAGACAGCGTAGGCGCTGGCTAATTCCAAGACGGAAATCCCTTTAGTCATACCGCCCAAGGCCAGCGGCGCCAGGGCGACGTCATTGACCCGGCCCTGCTCGACAAAGGTGGTAATCCCCATTCTTTTGCCGTAATCTATAACCGTCTGCGGCCCTAATTCGTTGACAACCTGGGCTGCAATAACGTTTAAGGAATCTTCAATGGCCTTCCTCACCGTCACTTCACCCGCGAACGTTTCATAATAATTTTGCGGTGACCAGACTTCGCCGTTTGGCAGTGTAAATTCAGTAGGTTCATCCACATAAACATCGGCGGCGGTAATCCCGTTATCTACGGCCGCCGTGTATAAGAAGGCTTTGATAGCTGAGCCGGGGGCGCGCAGCGCCAGCACACTGCGGTTGAAACTGTCTTCGCCCCTGCCGCCGACCATGGCCCTGATTTCGCCGGTTTGGGGCACCAAGGCCAAAAGGGCGCCCTGCGGTTGGGTCAAAGGGCCTTCGTAATTGGGATTTATGGGCACACCGTCCGCCAATGCCTTTTCTGCCGCTTTCTGCATATCAAGATCCAAAGTGGTGTAAACGTGCAGGCCGCCGCCAAAAACGGTTGCCTCGCCGTAGCGTTCAATTAACTCTTGAGTGACGTAATCGACGAAATAGCGGGCCTGTACCACCCGTTCTTGCCGTTCCGCCAATTCCAAAGCTTCTTCTTTGGCCGCGGCTGCTTCCGCGGGGCTGAGATAACCTACTTCTTCCATACGGCTGAGGACGAAATTACGCCGATCTACGGCGATATCAGGGTTGACGAAAGGAGAATAGCGCGAAGGCCAGCGGATCACGCCGGCAATCAGGGCGGCTTCGCTGACGGTAAGATCGGCGGCCGCTTTGCCAAAAAAGGTGCGCGCACCTGCCTCGATGCCGTAGACACCGTGGTTGAGGTAAAATTCGTTTAAGTATGCCTCTAAAATTTCATCTTTGGAATATTTTCTTTCAATCTGGACCGCCCAAAGAAACTCCTCCAGCTTCCGCATGATAGTTTTCTTTTGGGTTAAAAACACATTGCGGGCCAGCTGCATCGTAATCGTGCCGCCGCCTTGGCTGAAACTCCAATCTCTCAGGTTGACTAAAATAGCCCGCCCGAAGGCGGTAAAATTGATGCCGTGGTGGTTATAAAACTGATCGTCTTCAATAGCGATTATTGCATTCTTGACATGATCGGGCAGCTTAGTAACATCCACGGGGACCCGGTTTTCCCGATAAAGGTCAGTGATGACCCTGCCGTTAATATCATAAAGGTAAGTAGTGAAGTCTTGTGCTATGTTGACCTGAT
>JBHGWS010000033.1:0-8598 GCA_041936745.1 Candidatus Darwinibacter acetoxidans | reverse complement strand
TGTTCGGATCGATTTCGCAGAGTTCAACGATTTTTTCCGCCGTGCTGCGGCCGATGCCGTAAATATAGGTTAGGCCTATTACTACTCTTTTATTGCGCGGCAGATCTACACCTGCAATACGTGCCATTAACTGGACACCCCCTTATTTACTATCCCTGTCTTTGTTTGTGCTTGGGATTTTCACAAATAACCATAACCCGCCCTTTGCGGCGGATCACCTTACATTTCTCACAAATCGGCTTCACAGAAGGTCTCACCTTCATTTTTACGTGCCCCCTTTAGCCGCTTGGCTTATTTTTTCCGGTACGTAATCCTGCCTCGTGTTAAATCATAGGGAGACAGTTCTACAGTAACTTTATCTCCCGGCAAAATTCGAATAAAATTCATCCGCATTTTTCCGGAGATGTGGGCCAGTACCTTGTGCCCGTTTTCTAATTCTACCCGAAACATTGCATTCGGCAATGGTTCAACGACGGTACCTTCAACTTCAATAGCTTCATCTTTAGCCATGCTCAGTTGAACCCTCCTCTCCTGATTTCCCCCTCAGGTTTTGTCTTTCTATAAACTTTCGAATTGCTTGATCATCAAATTCAGTAGAACCTAAATTGGCGCGATGGGCGGTTAGATGCCTGATATTCTTTTTCTTAGGCCTACTTATTTTCCTCACCAATCCGTCAGCCACCTGGACGTGGCTTGCGTCATAGAAACCAATCACCATATACATCCTGCCCGAATCTCTACCCATCTTCGATGTAACTAATTGTCCCACTTTAAGAAGTCCCATCAAATCTCTCCTACAAGGTTGTAAGAATCAACGCGTCCCCCTCTGTCACGGCAATGGTGTGTTCAAAGTGAGCTGACCAACTGCCGTCACTTGTAACCACCGTCCAATTGTCGCCCAGAATCTCCACGTGATAGCTGCCTACATTGACCATTGGTTCAATCGCCAGGGTCATCCCTTGTTTCAAGCGGGGCCCTCTGTTCGGCCGGCCAAAATTAGGAATTTGTGGTGCCTCATGCATCGCGCGGCCGATTCCATGCCCGACAAAATCCCGGACAACTGAAAAACCTGCCCCCTCCGCATGCTTCTGCACCGCATGGGAAATATCGGAAAGGCGGCTGCCGACACGGGCCTGCCCTATCCCTTGATAAAGTGCCTCTTCAGTTACCTCTAAAAGCTTCTGCACTGCGGGCTCAATTTCCCCCACGGGGTAAGTCCAAGCGCTGTCACCGCAGAAACCGTCGACAAACGCGCCGATGTCCACACTGATAATCGAACCTTCTGTCAGGACGGCCTCCTTACTCGGTATGCCGTGGACTACCACTTCATTGATTGAGGCACAAATCGAAGCGGGAAACCCTTGATAGCCCTTGAATGCCGGTATGGCGCCTTGGGAGAGCAGGAAGTTTTCCACCGCCGTATCTAATTCCAAAGTTGTCACACCGGGTTTTATCATGTCCCGGACAAGTTCATGGGCCTGAGCCACAACTTTCCCGGCCCGCCGCATGATTTCAATCTCACCCGGTGATTTTAAAATTATCATTGAGTATCACCAGTAGTTTCCTGCGGCATAAACTTCTCTAGTATCCGCTCAACATCGCCGCACATTTCGTCGACACCCTTAATACCATCCAAGCTGAAGAGCCTGCCGCTTTGAGCATAATAATGGACTAAGGGGTGTGTCTGCCTGCCGTAGACGGCGAAACGCTGCCGCACGGTTTCTTCTTCATCGTCAGCCCGGCGGTACAACTCGCCGCCGCAGAGATCACAGGCCTCTTTTTTCTGATCTGCATAATGCCTTAAATTATAGATGGCGCCGCAGTCACGGCAGACCCGCCTGTTAATAATCCGCTGAATTGCTTCTTCCGCCGATATCCTGATCTCCAGGGCAATTTTTAAATCTGTGCCGTTTTCTAAAAGCAGCTCATCTAAGGCTTCCGCCTGCCGTATTGTCCGGGGGAAGCCGTCTAAAATCCAACGACCGGTGTTACTGGGATTGTTCATCCGGGCACGGACGATTTCAATGACCAATTCATCGGGGACCAATTCACCCTTGGCAGCAAAGGATTTTACCCGCTGCCCCAGCTCACTGCCTGAAGCAATGGCCTCTCGGATCATATCCCCTGTGGAAATGTGGGCCAGATCGTATTTTTCCACAAGCCGCCCGGCCAAAGTGCCTTTTCCCGCACCCGGCGAACCCAACAGCACCAATTGCATTTTTCCTTCCTCCTTCTATTTCAGGAAACCTTCGTAGTGGCGCATGAGTAAATGAGCTTCGATCTGCTGCATGGTATCAAGGGCCACACCCACAATAATCAACAGGCCGGTTCCTCCGAAAGACAGGATATTAGAAGGGATCCTGGTTACCGCCGCCACGATAAACGGCATAACCGCAATTGCGGCCAAAAACAGGGCGCCCGGCAGAGTAATGCGGGACAAAACCCGGTCCAAAAAGTCTGCGGTTGGTTTACCCGGCCGTAACCCCGGGATATAACCACCGTTTTTACGCATATTGTCGGCCACTTCAACCGGATTGAAGGTTACAGCCGTATAGAAGTAAGTGAAGAAAAAGACAAGTAGTACATAAAGTAAATTGTAGCCAATTTTCCCCGGTTCAAACCATCTGTCCATCACTACCTTCACCGCAGGTATAAACTGCGCCAAAGTAAGCGGGAAAGTCAATACCGATGAGGCAAAAATAACGGGTATCACCCCGGCCTGGTTCACCTTCAAAGGTATATGGGTCGTCTGGCCGCCGTAAATTTTGCGCCCCACAACGCGCTTGGCGTACTGCACGGGAATCTTTCTTTCTCCCTGGGTAATCATGACAACTGCAGCAATTACGGCAATGGAGATCAAGATATAAGCAATTAAGCTGAAAACGTTAAGCCCACCGGCGCCGACCGCCTTAAAGGCATTGATAAAACCTGCCGGCATGGCAGCTACGATATTGACAAAGATGAGCAGGGAAATGCCGTTGCCGATACCGTTTTCCGAAATCTTTTCTCCCAGCCACACCGTAAACATGGTACCCGCCGTTAAGGTAAGCATAATTAATGTTAAACCAAAAACGGTCGGATTTGATGTTACGCCCCAATTGCGGGCCATGATGGTTGTACCGAAGGCTTGGATTAAAGCTAAAACCACTGTCGCATACCGCGTGTACTGGGCAATAATTTTACGGCCTTCGGGGCCTTCTTTGGAAAGCTTCTCCAGGCTGGGAATAACCGTTGTCAATAAATTGATGACAATGGATGCGGTAATGTAGGGGCTGACTCCCTGTGCGAAAACTGTAAACCTACCCAGCGCACCCCCTGTGAAAAGGTTTAAAAAGCCGAAAATATTCCCACCGTCAACTCCCAGCTGCTCAGCTAAAGCCGCGGCGTTAACTCCGGGCACCGGCACAAACGAACCGGCCCTGAACACTGCGAGCAAAGCTGCGGTGTAGAGTATCTTCCTGCGCAGATCAGGGATCCGCATGGAGTTTTTTAATGCAGTTAGCAACTAGATCACCTCAACTTTGCCGCCAGCCTCTTCAATTTTGGCTGCCGCCGATTTTGTGAAACGGTGAGCCTGCACCGTCAAGGACCGGTTGATCTCGCCATTTCCAAGAACTTTAACTCCGTCGTTGATCTTTTTGATAAGGCCCGCTTCTATTAACAACTGGGGAGTTACGACTGTATCCGGTGCGAAACGATTCAAGTCATGCAGTTTGACTTCAGCATACACCTTCTGAAATACGTTAGTGAATCCCCGTTTGGGCAGCCTTCTGACCAAAGGGGTTTGGCCGCCCTCAAAGTAGGGCCCTTTGCCCGTGGAACGGGCACCTTGGCCTTTTTGGCCTCTGCCGGCCGTTTTACCGAATCCGGATGACATACCGCGGCCAACCCGTTTTTTCTTATGCCGCCGGCCTTTTGCCGGTTGTAGTTCATGAATCCGCACGCTTACACCCCCTCTTTCTAATCTAATTCCTCAACCTCGATTAAATGTTTAACCTTGAAGATCATACCCCGGATCACGGGATTATCGTCATGAATAACACTGGAGCCTTGTTTTCGCAAACCCAAAGCGGCAATGGTGTCTTTTTGATCTTTTGGCGACCCGATCGCGCTTTTTCTGTACGTGATTTTTAACTTTGCCACAACATCTTCCCCCTACTAACCCAAAATTTCTTCGGGGTTTTTCCCACGAAGCCGGGCCACGTCTTCCACGGTCCGTAAACTTGTAAGCCCCTTCATCGTCGCCCGCACTACGTTAATGGGATTGGCGGAGCCCAGGGACTTGGTCAAAACATCCTGCACGCCGGCTACTTCCAAAACGGCGCGCACCGGCCCGCCGGCGATCACACCGGTACCTTCCGATGCAGGCTTTAAAAGAACCCGCGCACCCCCGAATTTTTCCGTTATTTCATGAGGTATTGTGGTACCCACGATGGGGATTTGAACCATTGTCTTTTTGGCCTCTTCCGTAGCTTTGCGGATTGCCTCAGGTACCTCTTTGGCTTTACCCAGCCCGGCACCTACTTTACCATTTTCATCGCCAACTACTACCAAGGCACTGAACGAGCGGCTTCTGCCGCCTTTCACGGTCTTGGACACGGGATTAATGTTAACTAAGCGTTCCTGTAATTCTGTACCACTTTTTTGATTTCGTTTCGACAAGCCTCTTTCCCTCCCTTGCACCTAAAATTCTAAACCGCCTTCACGGGCACCTTCCGCTAAAGAAGCGATCCTGCCGTGATAGATATGGCCGCCGCGATCAAACACCACTTGTTTAATTCCTTTATCTCTGGCACGCTGCGCTATCAGCAGGCCGACTTCTTTAGCCGCTTCCTTATTACCCGTTGAACTCAATTTTCCCCGCAGCGCAGGCTCCACCGTGGAGGCGGCAACTAAGGTGTGGCCGATGCCGTCATCTATGATTTGGGCGTGAATGTGATCCAGGCTTCTGTAAACATTGAGCCTGGGGCGGGCAGCTGTGCCAACGATTTTTTGGCGCAGGCGCCGATGCCTTTTCTTCCTGGCTTCACGCCGATTAAACTTTGCCATCATTCTCACATCCTCTCAAAAACTAAAGGGCTGCCCGGCCTGCTTTACCGGCCTTGCGGCGAATCCGCTCTCCCTCGTACCGAATACCTTTGCCCAAATATGGTTCGGGCCTTCGAAAATCACGGATGTTAGCGGCTGTCTGCCCTACTAATTGTTTGTCGATACCTTTGACAGAAATCCGCGTGGGCGAGGGCACTTCGATTTCAATGCCCGGCACCGGCTCCACCTCAACCGGGTGGGAAAACCCTAAGGTTAAAACAAGCTTATTGCCCTGCATAGCCGCTCTGTACCCCACACCGTGGATTTCTAAATTGCGAACGAATCCTTCCGTAACCCCTTCGACCATATTAGCAATCAAACTGCGCGTCAGGCCGTGGAGGGAACGGTGGTTTTTACTTTCGCTGGGCCGAGTTACAATAATGCTGCCCTCATTTAATTCGATATTCATGTCCGGGTGGTATTCCTTAGTGATGGTCCCTTTGGGGCCTTTCACTTCGATGGTGCCATCGCCAATTTTAACTTCTACACCAGCGGGAATGGGAACCGGTGATCTTCCTATTCTAGACATTTCTTTCCCCCCTTACCAAACGTAGCAGATTACTTCCCCGCCTACGCCTTCTTGCCTGGCCAAGCGGTCCGGCATTACACCGTGAGATGTGGACATGATAGCTACCCCTAAGCCCCCTAAGACGCGGGGTACTTGTTCTTTATTTGCGTAGACCCGCAAACCGGGCTTGCTGATCCGCTTTAGGCCCTGGATAACCTGGCCTTTGTCCGCATCGTATTTAAGGTAAATCCGAATAATGCCTTGTTTTCCGTCTTCAATCACTTTATATTCTCTAATAAACCCTTCGTCCTTCAAAATCCTGGCTACTTCCTCTTTCAGATTAGAACGAGGGATATCAACTGTTTCATGCTTCACTGAATTGGCGTTGCGAATCCGTGTGAGCATATCCGCAATAGGATCGGTCATAACCATGCAGGAAACCTCCTTTCAGATGTACATCCCCGGGGATGAAGCATCACTACCAACTTGATTTGGTTACTCCGGGTATCTGCCCTTCGTTGGCATATTTCCGGAAGCAGACACGGCACATTTGAAAGCGGCGCATGTAACCGCGCGGGCGTCCGCAGATTCTACAGCGGTTAACTCGACGCACTTCGAATTTAGGCTCTCTTTGCGCCCTGACTATCATTGATTTTTTGGCCACCGTACCACTCCTTTCAATTTCTAAATGGCATACCCATCAGTTTTAAAAGCTCGAAAGCTTCTTCGTCCGTTTCAGCAGTGGTTCCAATAACCACCATCAGGCCTCTAACTTTATCGATATCATCATAATTGATTTCCGGGAAAACTAACTGTTCTCTAATACCTAAGCTGTAGTTCCCATGACCGTCAAACGATCTGGGAGAAGCACCGCGGAAGTCCCGAATCCTGGGCAGGGTGATGCTGATTAACCTGTCCAAAAACTCGAACATGCGCCTGCCCCGCAGAGTGACCTTGCAGCCCACAGGCATGCCTTCCCGCACTTTAAAAGCGGCAACGGATTTTTTGGCATGTGTTATAATCGGCTTTTGGCCCGAGATAATTTCTAAATCTCTGACAGCCCCCTCTAAAGCTTTGGGGTCCTCTGTCGCTTCCCCAACACCAATGTTTAAGACAACTTTATCAAAACGAGGTACCTGCATAACGTTCTTATAGCCGAACCGTTCCATCATTGCCGGTATTACTTCAGCCTCGTATTTTTCTTTAAAACGTGCCAAGTACTACTCCCCCCTTTAAAACATTAAGTTTTTCCTTAATCTATAGCTCTGCCACATTTCTTACATTGACGTTCCAATTCGCCGTCCGCTGAACGGGCCCGCTTAACCCGCGTTGGCTCTTTGCAGCTGGGGCAAACTAAGGAAACATTGGAGGCATCGATGGGCCCAGGCTTTTCAATAATGCCTCCCTGAGGATTAGTTTGAGTTGGCCGCGTGTGTTTCTTTTGGATGTTAACACCATCCACGATGACTTTGCCGGCCCGGGGGTTAACTTCTAAAATCTTTCCCCTTTTGCCCCGGCTTTCACCGCTGTTTACGCTGACTAAATCTCCGCGCCGTACATGAATTCTAGCCATTCCTCATCCTCCTTTCCACTAGAGAACTTCAGGAGCCAGAGAGAGGATTCTCATGAAATTCTTTTCCCGTAATTCCCTGGCCACAGGGCCGAAAATACGGGTCCCCCTGGGGTTGTTTTGATCATCTATAATAACTGCGGCGTTTTCATCAAAACGAATATTAGATCCGTCTTTCCGCCCATACTGCTGTTTTGTCCTCACGATTACTGCTCTGACAATTTCGCCTTTTTTCACGACGCCACCGGGGGTAGCGTGTTTCACAGAAGCGATAATTACATCACCCACGCGAGCATAACGTCGTCCGGAGCCGCCCAATACCCGTACACAGAGGATTTCCCTGGCGCCGGTGTTATCAGCGACCTTCAAACGACTCTCCTGCTGGATCATGTTAGCTCCTCCTTCCCTTGGCCTAATTCTAGCGGGCTTTCTCCAAAATCTGCGTTACCCGCCAGCGTTTATGCTTACTGAGAGGCCGTGTTTCCATAATCCGGACCCGATCCCCTACGCTGCATTCGTTTTCTTCGTCATGAACCCTGAATTTCGTGGTCTTTCTCATAACCTTCCCATACAGCGGGTGCTGCATTTTCCGCTCTACGGAGACAACTATTGTCTTATCCATTTTATCGCTGACGACCGTACCGATCCTGGTGCGCCGCGCTGCTCTTTCCTTGCTCATCTTCGCTCCTCCCTTCCCGCTTCCTTGAGGGCTTTAAGCTCTTTTTATATTCAATTCCCGCTCGCGCATAACGGTTTTCACCCGGGCAATGTTTTTTCTCACAGCCCCAATACGCATGGGATTATCTAATTGGCCGGTGGCCAATTGAAATCGAAGATTAAAAAGCTCTTCTTTCAACTCACTTAGTTTGACTTCCAGTTCATTACCGGAAAGGTCACGAACTTCTCTAGCTTTCATTTGCGTCACCACCTGCCATTGCCCGAGATACAAACCTGCACTTAATGGGAAGCTTGTGGGCTGCAAGCCGCATCGCTTCGCGCGCCAATTCTTCCGAGACACCACCAATCTCAAACATGATCCGCCCCGGCTTAACCACTGCTACCCAATGCTCGGGGGCACCCTTCCCCGAACCCATCCGGGTTTCTGCGGGTTTTTCGGTAACCGGCTTATCAGGAAATATCCTAATCCAGACCATCCCGCCCCTTCTAATGTGACGGGTCATGGCAATACGGGCTGCTTCGATTTGGGTGTTTTTAATCCACCCCGGTTCCATTGCTTTCAGGCCGTAGTCGCCGAATTGGACATCGGCACCCCTATGGGCCTTACCGGTCATCCGGCCTCTGTGGACTCGGCGGTACTTAACTCTTTTTGGAATCAGCATCCCTATCTGCCTCCTTCGCCTATACTTTCCGTTACCTCAGGCAGGATTTCACCGTGGTAAATCCATACCTTAACTCCTATTTTACCAAAAGT
>JBHGWS010000032.1:0-4298 GCA_041936745.1 Candidatus Darwinibacter acetoxidans | reverse complement strand
AGGCACAGAAATGATTATGCCCGGCGACAACACGAACTTAATCGGTGAATTGATAACTCCCATCGCCATGGAAGAAGGGCTGCGCTTTGCAGTGCGTGAAGGCGGCCGGACCGTGGGAGCGGGCGTTGTAACTAAAATTCTTGAATAAGGCGGAGTAATTTGGGCGTCTAAAGGGAAAGCGCCCCTTGGGATCGCTTTCCCTTACAGCAAAGAAATTTTGGCGAAGCGATGATGTAGGAGGTTGCGGGCAGCGTTGGCGCTGCAGCGGTAATTTCTACAGAGTATGTTCGTGAATCGAGCGAAAAGGGAGGAAAATTTTTTGGCTAGACAAAAGGTTCGAATTAGGCTTAAGGCATTTGATCATAAAATTTTAGACAGTTCCGCAGGCAAGATTGTTGATACTGCGAAAAGGACCGGGGCAACGGTTTCGGGGCCCATCCCCTTACCCACTGACAAGAATATTTTTACGGTTTTACGATCTGTTCACGTGCATAAAGATTCCCGTGAACAGTTCGAAATGAGAACGCATAAACGCCTCATTGATATCCTGGATCCCAATCCGCAGACTGTTGATGCGTTGATGCGTTTAGATCTGCCTGCCGGCGTAGATATTGAAATTAAGATTCAAAATTAAATTCCGGCGGGAGTAATTTTAGGGGGTGCGAAAAATGGCCAAAGGTATTCTAGGTAAGAAATTGGGTATGACCCAGATTTTCAACGCAGACGGCTTGCTGATCCCTGTAACTGTTATTGAAGCCGGTCCCTGTACCGTTGTTCAAAAAAAGACTGCGGAAACTGATAATTACCACGCAGTCCAGCTTGGGTTTGGCAGCAGAAGGGAAAGGCTTTTCAACAAGCCGGAAAAAGGGCATTTTGCAAAAGCGGGTGTGAAGCCCCTGCGTTATCTAAAAGAGATTAGATTTACGGAAAATGATGATTTTGCTGAGTTAAACGTAGGCGATTCTGTCAGCGTCAACATTTTTACAGAGGGTGAAAAGGTAGACGTAACAGGCATCAGCAAGGGTAAAGGGTATCAAGGGAACATCAAACGCCACAACCAGGCGCGAGGCCCGATGAGCCACGGTTCCCGCTTTCATCGGGGAGTTGGCGCATTGAATGCGGTTGGGCCCGCCAGAGTTTTCAAAGGGCGGAACCTGCCGGGGCGCATGGGCGGCGAGCGGACGACGATTCAAAACTTGGAAGTCATCAAGGTAGATCAAGACCGCAATTTGCTGCTTGTCAAAGGCTCAATCCCAGGGGTCAAAGGCAGTTTGGTACTTGTAAGGCAGGCAGTAAAAGCTTAGAGTTCGAAGAAGAGAGGAGGCTGCAATCATGCCGAAAGTAGCCGTTTTCAACATGGAAGGCAGAGAAGTTGGCGAGATAGAATTAAACGATGCTATTTTCGGGGTCGAAGTAAACCAAGACCTGCTGCATAAGGTTGTCGTCAGCCAGCTGGCAAACCGCCGGCAGGGTACGGCAGCTGTTAAAAGCAGGGGCGCGGTGCGCGGTGGCGGGCGCAAACCCTGGCGGCAAAAAGGAACAGGGAGAGCCAGGCACGGCAGTATTCGATCCCCGATTTGGGTTGGCGGTGGCGTAACCTTTGGGCCAACACCCAGAGATTATTCTTACCGGTTACCTAAAAAAGCACGCCGAGCCGCGTTAAAATCCGCTTTAAGCGCGAAAGTGCAGGCGGGTAATCTCGTGGTTTTAGATAAATTGGCTGTTGATTCGCCGAAGACGAAGGTTATGGCCGCAATGTTTGAGGCCTTGGCTGTTGATAAACCATTAGTTGTCACCGCGGAGTGGGATGTTAATTTAGAACTGTCCACCAGGAATATTCCCGGGGCGGTTTTGACAAAATCCACGGGGCTGAACGTGTATGATATTCTCAACAGCCAAAAAGTGGTTATTACCAAAGATGCAGTAAGCAAATTAGAGGAGGTGCTGGTCTGATGGAATCTCGCGATATCATTATTCGACCCATTGTGACTGAAAAAAGCACTGATCTAATGGCCGATAATAAATATACTTTTGAGGTGGCACTGAGGGCCAATAAAACGCAGATAAAAAAAGCCATAGAAGATATTTTTGCAGTGAAAGTAATCAAGGTTAATACTGCCCGGGTTAGAGGCAAACTTCGGCGCATGGGCCGCCATGAAGGATATACATCCGATTGGAAAAAGGCCGTTGTGACCCTGCAGGAAGGGCATCACATTGAGGTCTTCGAAGGATTATAAAGGAGGGACGGAAAATGGCAACAAAAAAATATAAACCGACCACTCCGGCGCGTCGTGATATGACAGGGTTCACATTTGAAGAGATAACAAAAAAGGAACCGGAGAAGTCGCTGGTGGTTTCCTTAAACCGGACCGGCGGCCGGAATGCACAAGGCCGTATGACCGCCCGCCATCGCGGCGGTGGCCATAAACGTAAATATCGCTTAATCGATTTTCGCCGTGACAAAGACGGGATACCGGCGAAAGTAGCAGCCATCGAATACGATCCCAACCGCTCAGCGCGCATCGCTTTATTGCATTACGCAGACGGCGAAAAACGCTATATCTTAGCACCTATGCGCCTTAACGTAGGCGATGAGGTGGAGTCCGGGCCGAATGCCGACATTAAGCCGGGCAATGCCCTGCCGATTGAGAACATTCCCATCGGCCAACTTATCCACAACGTGGAGCTGCAGCCGGGGAAAGGTGCTCAAATGGTACGCTCTGCCGGCGCGGCAGCACAGTTAATGGCTAAAGAAGGTGCTTATGCCACCTTGCGGCTCCCTTCCGGGGAATTCCGGATGGTTTTGCAAAAGTGCCGGGCAACGATCGGGCAGGTCGGCAACGTGGAACATGAAAATATGGTTATTGGGAAAGCGGGGCGATCCCGCCACCTTGGCAGGCGGCCTCACATTAGGGGTGTCGCCACCAATCCGGTTGATCACCCACATGGCGGCGGTGAAGGCAAGGCGCCTATCGGCAGGCCTGCACCGGTTACTCCTTGGGGTAAACCAGCCCGCGGCGTGCGTACTCGCAGGAAAAAATCCAGCGATCAGTGGATTGTCAGGCGCCGCCGGAAGTAAGTAGGAAAAACGAGGAGGTGTAGGAATGGGTAGATCACTAAAAAAGGGACCTTTTGCAGATGACCACCTTCTGAACAAAGTTAGGGAAATGAACGAAACTGGCGAAAAAAGAGTGATTAAAACGTGGTCGAGGCGCTCAACTATTTTCCCGGATATGGTCGGCCATACAATCGCAATTCATGACGGTCGCAGACATGTCCCGGTCTATATTACAGAAGAGATGGTTGGGCATAAACTGGGGGAATTTGCTCCGACAAGAGTATTTCGCAGGCACTCTTCCAGTGAGAGATCGTCGGAATTGAGGTGATAATCGATGGAAGCTAAAGCCGTTGCTAGGCATATTAGAATTTCACCGCGTAAAGTCCGCCAAGTAATTGACTTGATTCGCGATAAAAATGTGGAGGACGCCCTGGTGATTCTGCAGTTTACCCCGAAGGCGGGATCCTCTATCGTAGAAAAAACTCTGCGCAGCGCCATTGCTAACGCTGAGAATAATTATGATATGGATGCAGATTCCTTGTATGTGGCAGAATGCTATGTCGATCAGGGGCCGACCCTCAAGAGGATTAGGCCCAGGGCCAGGGGAATGGCAGACCGCATTCGCAAACGCACAAGTCACGTTACGGTGGTCTTGCGGGAAAAGGAGGAATAAGTGCGTGGGTCAAAAAATACACCCGATAGGGTTTAGGCTTGGGGTTGTCAAAGACTGGGACAGCAAGTGGTATGCCGACAAGCGGGAATACGCCGATCTTTTACACGAAGATCTGGCAGTAAAAAACCTGATTAAAGAAAGGTTTTACCAGGCGGGCATTGCCAACGTAGAGATCGAACGTGCTGCCAATCGGGCCAAGATTACCATTCACACGGGCAGGCCCGGGATGGTGATCGGCCGCGGCGGGACGGAAGTAGATAAACTGCGTAAAGATTTGGAAGCTAAAACCGGCAGGCAGATCCAAGTCAATATTGTAGAAGTTAAAACTCCCGAAACCAATGCGCAGCTGGTGGCGGAAAGTATCGCATTTGCGCTCGAAAGGCGAATTTCTTTCCGGCGGGCGGTACGGCAGGCACAGCAGCGGGCTGTACGTTTGGGGGCGGAAGGTATTAAAGTATCTGTAGCGGGCCGTTTGGGCGGGGCGGAGATTGCCCGGACCGAATGGAGTGCCGAGGGGTCTATTCCCCTGCACACTCTGCGGGCGGATATCGACTACGGATTCAGTGA
>JBHGWS010000031.1:0-21617 GCA_041936745.1 Candidatus Darwinibacter acetoxidans | reverse complement strand
TTAGTGATCCTTAAATTCGCCCAAGAAAGCACCGGATGCACGTAATCATGATGTTCGTTGCCGAAAATTGAATTAAAGCGGATTTTGAGATATGTTTCTTTTTAACTTTTCACAAAAAAGGATGACAACGCAATTAGCTCTTAAGAGAGGACAATTGCCTAAGCGGCTCCGTAAGTATATACTTAATTGGGGTGTTGTCTGTGGAAATTGCGCCTGCCGGGCAGAATAATTAAAGCCTTTTTTCTAGCTTAAAAGCCTCTTTTCAGCAGGACTTTTAACAAAACAGGCAGAAACTATTTGGACTTGAGGAATTAATAACAAAGGGCTTGGCAGGGGGTGTGATTAATGGTTTGTAAATTTCCGGGGCAAAAGTTTCGGCTGAATCAAGCAGGAAGTTGCCCGGATGAGTCATATTATGTAAGTAAAGAAGTAAGTATTGGATTTTCCTAGCTTAAAAGCACTTTTACGGTAACAATAGGAGGTGGGTATTATGTTTAAAATAGTTGAAAAGGATTTAATCGCCCCGGAAATTTACAAGTTGGTTGTGGAAGCACCTTTGGTGGCAAAAAGGGCCAAAGCGGGGAACTTTGTCATTATCCGGGTAACGGATCACGGCGAAAGAGTACCGATCACTATCTGCAACCACGATGCGGAGGCGGGCACACTGACTTTAATTGTCCAGGTGGTTGGTAAAAGTACAATGGATGTGGCACATCTGCAGGTGGGAGATGCCATTCGAGATATATTAGGCCCCTTAGGCACGCCGACGGAAATTGAACCGAAAGAACACGTGGTGGCGGTCTGCGGCGGCATCGGCGTGGCACCAACACTGCCTTTAATCAGGGAGTATAAGCGGAAGGGCAGCCGGGTTACATCGATCATGGGGGCCCGTACCGCGGAGCTGTTAATTTTAAAAGATGCGGTGGCAGAAGCCAGTGATGAAGTAATTTATGTCACAGACGACGGAAGTTTCGGGGAAAAAGGCTTGGTCACCGATCCCCTGTTAAGGCTTTTAGAAGAAGGAGCCGGCTTCGATCAGGCGATCGCCATCGGGCCTGCCAGGATGATGCAGGCTACCTGTGAGTTGACCAAACGCTTTGAGCTGCCTACTTTAGTGAGCTTGAATGCTATTATGATCGATGGTACAGGTATGTGCGGCGGCTGCCGGGTCACGGTTGGCGGGGAGACCAGGTTTACCTGTGTTGACGGGCCCGGTTTTGACGGGCACGCCGTGGACTTTGAAGAATTGATTTTGCGGCAGGCTTATTATAGGGAAGAAGAGCACTTCGCGCAAGAAAGTGCCGAGCATGAGGGGGGTTGTCAATGTCACGACGCATGAAAGAACGAGTGAGCATGCCCAAGCGGGATGTTGAAGAGAGGATCTGCGATTTCAAAGAGGTGGCTTTGGGGTTAGAGCCGGAAATGGCTATAGTTGAGGCCCAGCGCTGCCTAAACTGCAAAGCCCAACCTTGTGTTACGGGCTGCCCCGTAGAAGTCCCCATCCCGGAATTTATCCAGTTGATTGTAGAAGGCGAATTTGAAGCCGCCGATGCTAAGATTAAAGAAAAGAACAGCCTGCCCGCTATCTGCGGCAGGGTCTGCCCGCAGGAAATCCAGTGTGAAGAGCGCTGCGTTTTGGCCAAGGTTGGCCGGCCTGTGGCCATCGGCATGCTGGAGCGGTTCGCCGCGGACTACGCCAGCGAGGCTAAGAAAAAGAAGACCGCTGAAGAGCGGAAACAAGCCGCGCCAAAAAAGATTCGGAAAGAAAGAGTTGCCATTGTAGGCTCGGGCCCGGCCGGCTTAAGCTGTGCCGCCGAGCTGGCGGGTTTTGGCTACGAAGTAGATGTTTTCGAAGCGCTGCACGAGACAGGCGGCGTCTTAAGGTATGGCATTCCCGATTTCCGCCTGCCCACAGCTATTGTGGATGAAGAGGTGGAATATGTGAAATCATTGGGTGTTAATATCAAAACCAATGTGGCAGTGGGCTTAACGCTTGATTTTTTGGAAATGATCTCGGAAGAATATGACGCGGCCTTTATCGCTACAGGTGCGGGGCTGCCTTATTTTCTCAACATTCCCGGTGAAAACCTAAACGGTGTTTACAGCGCCAATGAGTTTTTAACCAGGGCTAACCTAATGAAAGCGTATCTATTCCCCGAATACGATACGCCTATTAAAGTCGGCGAAAGAGTAGCCGTTATCGGCGCGGGCAACGTTGCCATGGATGCGGCGCGCACTTCCTTAAGGCTTGGCGCCGATAAAGTCTTTATCGTTTACAGGCGGGGCAGGGAAGAAATGCCCGCCCGGGAAGAGGAGATTGAAAACGCGGAAGAAGAAGGTATTGATTTCCAACTTCTCACAAACCCGGCGCGCATTTTAGGCGATGAGCGCTTTAGGGTAAAAGGCATGGAATGTGTCCGGATGGAATTGGGCAAGCCCGATGAAAGCGGCCGCAGGAGGCCTTTGGAAATACCCGGTTCGCAGTTTGTCTTGGAAGTGGATACTGTGATTGTTGCTGTGGGCCAAGCCCCCAACCCCCTTTTGACGAGCAGGGTACCGGGCTTAGAGCTGAATGAATGGGGCAATATTAAGACCTATGATGAGTACGGAGCCACCAGTATTCCGGGGGTCTGGGCCGGCGGTGACATCGTTACGGGCGCAGCTACCGTAATCAGTGCCATGGGAGCAGGCAAGCAGGCTGCCCGAGGCATTCACGAGTGGCTGGAGGAAAAGAGGAAATAAGGGGAGTTGCCCGGCGGGAAAAATCCGCTGGGCTTTTTAATGCCAATTTGTGGCAGGAGTTGTTCCTTTCCGCGTTGAAACAGGTTTTGCAAAGGGGGTGTTTTTCTTGCCTGCAGAAGTCCGCCGGCTTTTTTCAAACATCCGCATTTGGCAGAGGCACAACGAACGGGCACCTCACAAACCGCTGCTCCTTCTATATGCCCTTAGCGGGCTTTTAAGGGGAAAACGGTGGTTTTCCTACGCTGAGATTAGTAAAGATGTGGGAAACTTACTGCGCGAGTTTGGCCCGCCCCGCCAGACAAGCCCCCTTTATCCTTTTAAGCATCTGGCAAGCGATGGGCTTTGGACTTACTACCCCGGCCGGCCGCCGGATTTTCGCCGGCGGGATCTGCTTAAAAGCGGTATTAAAGGCGGGTTTACCCCTGCTGTTTATGAAATTTTGGCACAAGATGAAAGCTTAGTTATAGCTTTAGCGGCCGAACTTTTAGAAAAAAACTTTCCCCGCTCGCGGCACGAAGATCTACGTACTGCGGCAGGGCTTTCCGTAACTACAATAAGCGGCTCCGCTGCCGCTTTCCAAGCGCCAAGGCGCGATCCCACCTTCCGCAGCCGCCTTTTACGTGCTTATGGCTACAGCTGCGCTGTTTGTGGTTTTAACGTCATGTTGGATACCGTCCCCGTGGGCTTAGAAGCCGCCCATATTAAGTGGCATCAATTCGGCGGCCCGGACGGGGAAACTAACGGTTTAGCTCTCTGTTCCTTACACCATAAACTGTTTGACAGGGGGGCCTTTACTTTGGAGGCAGTGGCAGAACAAAGGTATGTGCTGCGCGTCTCGGAAAGCGCTCACGGCGGCAGGGGTTTCCAAAAGTGGCTGTTAAGATACGACAACAAACCGCTAAGGAGCCCGGTGAGTGTCCGCTATGCGCCAAAACCGGAGTATGCGCGCTGGCATTTCAGGGAAGTTTTTAGGGGCAGTCCCCGTTCCAATGTTTAAAATAAACGGCGTTTTACAAAAACTAAAAAGGAAAACAGGTGATTTAACAGGGCTCATTTCCCAAGCTTGAGCCGGGAAATTGACTTGACTGGCCTGATTAGAAGTGATAATCTTTTTTTAGAAACTACTAATAAAATGAAGGAGGCGGAGTTATGGGTAGAATCGGTGCTGCAGAGTTAATTCTGATTTTGGTGCTGGCTTTAGTGATCTTTGGCCCTTCCAAACTGCCGGAGATTGGTAAAGCCGTCGGCAAGGGTTTCCGCGAATTTAGAAGCGCGGCAAAAGGTTTTACGGATGAGCTGGAGGAGGATGTTTCTTCGAAGAAGAAGGAAGACTAAACTTCTTAAAATTTTGGGTCAGGCGGGTGGCTGATGTTGGCAAGGTTAAAGCAGGCGGGTCAAGCTGAAGAGGGCATGAGCATTGTCGATCATTTAACTGAACTAAGGCAGCGTATCATTATCGTTATTGCAGCATTAGTTGTCGGCGTTTTAATTGGCTTTTACTTTGCAAGCAGTATTGTCGATTATCTGCTGCTCATTCCGGAAAAGCTTGTTTACTTGTATCCCGGTGAAGCGTTTTTCGTCCACTTAAAGCTGGCTTTGGTAGGGGGGCTCGGCCTTGCAGGCCCCGTGATTTTATACCAATTGATTAGTTTCATACTGCCGGCACTGAGACAAAATGAAAGGACTATTCTCTTCGTAGGCTTACCCTTTGTGCTGCTGTTGTTTTTAGCGGGAGTTGTATTTGCTTACAAATTGATATTACCATTGGCCTTCTCGTTTTTTATGGGCTTTGGTACTGACTCCTTGGAGCCGTTGATCTCCATCAACAGTTATATTTCGTTTGTGCTCGGCCTGATAATCCCCTTCGGCTTGGTCTTCCAACTGCCCCTGGTGGTTGTGCTTTTGACATCGATCGGGATTCTTACACCACAAATTTTGGTTCGCTACCGGAAGTTCATGGTTTTAATCATCTTCATTGTTTCTGCGGTCCTCACGCCGCCGGATATTATCTCACAAGTGCTGATGGCACTTCCCATGATTTTCTTGTATGAACTGAGTATCCTGCTGTCTCGTTCGTCCTTTTGGCGCAGAAAGAAGAGAAAAGAGTAGGTTTTTTAAAAAACTTCGCTTGTGAAAGTGAAAATTATAACCACTAGGCAGGATTGAGGTTCTAAAAAGAGAATGTAAAGTATGAGGAGTTAAAGAAATAATGCACAAAGTGCAAAAAATGGAGGTAGAAACATGGATAACAAAAAAGTAGTGACAAGGCGCGACTTTTTAGTCGGCGCGGGCGCTGCGGCAGCGGGGGTTGCTTTAGCCGGTACGGGTTTAGGGCTTTTCACCCCGAAAGCGGTTGCTAAAAACGGCGCGTTGCCCGAGTATCCCTGGGTGGATCATTTCTCCAAGCCCTTAGACGTAGAAGCGGTCCGGGCCAGGGGAGAAGAGCGCTATTTCGCCGGCGAGGGTTGTGCGGAGGCCGCTTTCGGTGCGGTCTTGGAAGCATTGGGCGAGCCTTTTGATTTGGTTCCGTCCCAAATCCTTAATTTCGGTAAAGGCGGCGGCGTTGGTTGGGGCACTCTTTGCGGCGCGGTAAACGGCGCAGCAGCCGCAGTTTCTCTCGTATTTGGCAGGGAGCAGGCAACAACGGTTATTGTAAACGAATTAATGCATTGGTACAGCCAGACTGCTCTTCCGTTGACAAAAGGCGTATCAAGCGTAGCCGGCACGCCACTCTGCCATGCTTCTATTTCGAATTGGGTTAAGGCCTCCGGTAAGAAAGCCAGTGAAAGAGGCCCGCGCTGCGCAGCTTTAACAGGTGATGTTGCGGCGCAAGCGGCATTGTACATGAATGAAGTCCTTGCCGGTACTTTCGTACCAGTGTTTGAAATGTCTGCTGAAACCCAGGCCTGTTTTGACTGCCACACAAAGGTAGCAGATGACACGCTGGGCAAGATGGACTGCCTGGCCTGCCACGACGATCATACGAAGTAAAACTATCGGCCGTAGGGGGAAGGCGTGCCTTGGCGCTTTCCCCTTTTTTTTAGAAACTGGAGGTATTTTATATGGGCGGCAAAAAAATTAAAATTTTATTATCAGTGCTGATTCCTGTCCTTATTTTTGGTTATCTTGCACTGCAGGGCTTTAAAGACTCCGCAGCTTATTATTACACTATTTCTGAAGTAGCGGCCAAAGAAATGAATCATACGGGTAAAATCCGCATTAAGGGTGAATTGGCGGAAAACAGCGTCGACTATGACCCCCGCCTGCCTTTATTGGAATTTACTTTAAAGGAAGGCGGCCACACTCTGCCCGCCGTTTACCGCGGTGTTTTACCTGATAATTTCCACCACGCGGAAGAAGTTATCGTGGAAGGAAAAATGGAGTCCGACGGCAAATTTATCGTTAGTAAACTGATGCTGCAGTGTCCATCAAAATATGAGGGTGAAGATTAATATGGTTGGTTTGGGGGCAGGAGCCCTGACACTTGCTTTATTTACCGGTGTTTATGCAGTTTATCTTGGAATTCGTGGGATTAAGAATCAAAAGAAAAGCTTGCTTAATAACTCCAGGCTCGCTACATCTGCCTCAACGTTATTTGTCTTTTTGGCGGTTTTAATCCTGGTTACGGCTTTTTTAGCCGATGACTTTCGGTTTTCCTATGTGGCCCGCAATTCCGAGCGGCGCCTGCCTGTAATTTTCAAAATCAGCGCTCTTTGGGCCGGCCAAGCCGGTTCTTTACTGCTCTGGCTTTTTCTTTTATCCATCTTAGCTGTTCTCGTGCACAGGCAGGAGAAATACAGGGAAGGTTATTTGGATATAAAGACGGTGGCAGTAATTCATGTGCTTCGTATTTTGTTTTTGATATTACTGCTCTTTGTCACGAAACCTTTTGAGAAGACGGCGGCCCTGCCCGGCGATGGGTTTGGGCTGAACCCCATGCTGCAGAGCCTGGGGATGATCGTCCACCCGCCTATTTTGTTTTTGGGCTTCAGCGGCTTTATTGTGCCGTTTGCTTTTACCGCCGTTGAGTTTCTGGCGCGTAAAAAAAGTATAAAATGGCTGCAGTTTTCAAGGCCCTGGGTACTTTTTTCTTGGGCGATGCTGACTGTGGGGATTATCACCGGCGGCCAGTGGGCTTACAACGAACTGGGCTGGGGCGGTTACTGGGCTTGGGATCCGGTGGAAAACGCCTCTTTGCTGCCGTGGCTGACCGCAACGGCTTTACTGCATTTTTTAAGGCTTTCACCGCGAAAAAAATCCACCAAGGTTTGGTCTTTCAGCCTGATTATGCTTACTTTCCTTTTGACGATTTTCGGCACCTTTTTAACCCGCTCCGGGATTTTGGATTCAGTGCACGCATTTGCCAGCGGCGCTGTGGGCTATTTTTTCTTGGCCGTTTTAGCCGTTTTAACTCTTTTCTCCCTTTATTTAGGCTTCAGCCGGGCGGCTCTGTTTACCGAGGAGGAAGCGGCGGGGAAGAACAAAATTAATTGGCTGTCTAAAGAGGGCGGTATCGTCGGCGGTTCAGTACTTTTACTTTTAATTTTTGCCGGCGTGTTTTTCGGGACAATGTTTCCCCTCTTTTCCAGATGGTTTTTGGGCCGGGAAATGGTTTTAGATGAAAGTTTCTTTAACCGCCTAACTGTCCCCTTATTTTTACCTTTGTTTTTGATTCTGGCGCTTTCCCCCGCGGCGGGCTGGCTTGGGACGGATTGGCGCGAGTTTGCTAAAAGGATTTTCCTGCCGCTTATCGGCGGCTTAGCAGTCTTCGCCTCTGCCTTTAAAATCACCGCAGGCCACCTGGCCGGCAGTCTCAGCTTTGCCCTGGCGGCCCTTGGTATTATCACGCATGTGCTGGATTTAATCAGGCAGTGCAGTAAAAGGAAGCTGGGGGCTTTTTTAGCCCATATAGGTATTTTTGTGATGCTGTTTGGTGTGGCGGGCTCCGTGCTTTTTACTGAAGATGTTTTTGAAACGGTCAACCCCGGCGATAGTATCCAAGTAGGTGATTACACGCTTGTCTATCCCGGTTTAACGGTGGAGTGGGGCATCAATAAATATTCCGTTGCTACCACTTTAGATGTCTATCGGGGGGATAAAAAGGCCGGTGCAATAACTTCCCGGAAAACCTTCCACGAAAACCGCACTCAGCCGTCCACTAAAGTTGGGATCCGCAGCACTTTAAAAGAGGATCTTTATTTAAACTTGGCGGGCTGGCAGAGCCAAACGGCTCAGCTGCATGTGCAGACATTTGGGTTTGTCCTTTGGATCTGGCTCGGATCGGGCTTGATTTATCTGGGGGTGGCGGTAATTATGCTGCCGGGCCTCGATCTTCGGGGGAGGTTTTTGCGTGCGAGATCAGCTGAAAGTACAAAACGTTCATAAGCGCATCGGCGCCAAGACAATCTTATACGATGTTTCTTTTCAAGCTGCCACAGGTGATTTAGTAGTGATTTTGGGGCCAAACGGTGCCGGTAAGACTACCCTGCTGCGCCTAATCGCCAAGTTAACTCCGGCCAGTGCCGGGACAATTTCTTTTAACGGCGATCCCTACGAAGCGAAGCCGGGCTCGCTGGGCTATGTTTCCCATAAATCCATGCTTTATGATACACTGTCCGTTTTAGAAAATATGGCCTTTTTTGCTAAGCTGCACGGGCGTTTTTCCCCGGGCAGGATCAAAGAACTTTTGAGCTGGGTTGATCTCTGGCTTTACCGCCACGAACCGGCCGCTGTTTTATCAAGGGGCATGCAGCAGCGCCTCTCTTTGGCCCGCACCTTTCTTTTAGAGCCCCGGCTGATTTTATACGATGAGCCGTTTACCGGCTTGGACGAAGAAGGCCAGGAACTTTTAAGGGGCGTTTTAAAAGAAAAGCGGCAGAGCTGCATCCAGCTTTTGGTGACCCACGAGCCCAATCTGCTGGCGGGCCTTGATTACAGGGAGCTGCGCTTAAAAAAAGGGCGAGTGGTGGGGGAAGGGGTTGGTCGCCGTTAGTTATTTAGGCAGGGTGTTTTTAATTTACCGCAAGGATATGCGCGATGAAATACGCTCTTTTGACAATCTTTTGGCCACAATTTTATTCGGGATTATGTTAGTATTTATCTTCAGCTTTGCCTTTCAATTGGCGGATGTTGATGTTGAGCAGGCTTTTCCCGCTGTACTTTGGGTCAATATTTTCTTTGCTTCCGTTTTGGCCGTACAGCGATCTTTTGCCAAAGAATTAGATAACGATGTCCTGGACGGCCTTCTGTTAGGTACGGGCGATCGGGGCAGCATCTTTTTAGCCAAGTTTCTCTGCAATCTGAGCATCCTTTTTATTTTCGAATTGATTGTCACACCGCTTTTGTGGCTGTTTATTGATCTGCCGGGGGCGGTTCAGGCGGCCGGCGGGGTTTTGCTGTTGGCTCTCTTTTTGGGCAGCTGGGGTTTAGCCGCCATTGGGACGATGCTTTCCGGCATGACGGCTCAGCTGCCCAGAGCCAGGCTGCTTTTTCCCATCCTTTTGTTTCCGTTAATGATCCCGGTTTTGATAGCCGTGATTCAAGCAACGGCGGCTGCCGTTAAACTGCAGCCGGAACCGGCTGCCGCCTGGTTGTATTTTTTAGCCGGCTTCAATCTGCTCTTTACGGCGGTGCCGTTAGTGTTATTTGATTACGTCTTGGAGGGTTAACATGATGGTTGAAAAGTGGAAGAAACTAAACTTCTGGCTTTTGGTGCTGCTTTTGCCGCTCAATGTGTATTTGATTTTTATGTATGCGCCCGTTGAAAAAACTATGGGCCTGGTGCAGAAAGTCTTTTATTACCACGTCGCTTCTGCTTGGATTGGGCTTTTAGCCTTTGTGGTTGTCTTTATTGCCAGCATTCTTTATTTAAAGAACAGGAAAGATGCCGCAAACCGTTTAGCGCTTGCCTCAGCGGAAATCGGCACCGTTTTCATTACCTGCACTTTACTCACGGGCCCCCTCTGGGCTTATCCTATCTGGCAGACTTGGTGGACGTGGGATCCGCGGCTGACGACAACTTTAGTGTTATGGTTTATGTACCTCGCTTATATTGCGCTGCAGAGCGGGGGAGAGGCGGAAAACCGCCGACGCTTCGCGGCAATTTACGGTATTATCGCTTTCATCAACGTACCGTTAGTGTTTTTCTCCGCCCGCTGGTGGCGCTCCATCCACCCGGTAGTCGTAACATCGGAAGGGATCGGCCTTACGGCAAAAATGCGGACGGCTTTGTTTGCCAGCCTGATTACTTTCTCCCTGCTTTATACCTACCTTTTAAGCCTGCGCTATCGCGGTTTGCATTTAAAAGATCGGATCAATAAGCTGAAAAGCGAGATCAGCTGAAGAAAAGAGGGTTTATTTTGATTTACTTTACGCTCGGTTATATTATAGTGTGGCTGTTGCTACTCGGTTATACTGCTCTGGTCAACAGGCAGCAGTCTGCTTTAGAAGAGCAGTTAGTTGTTTTAGAAGAGATGGTGGAAAAACAAGCAGGCTGAGTTTAAAAGCCTCAAGCGGCCCCGCCAGCTTACTCCGGTAAGTTGGCGGGGTTTCGTCATTTTATTATAAAATTACTTAATATTACATTGACCCTGCCCCTTTTTAGCGGTACAATGAAGCAAAGTACCCCACCGGGGTAAGGGTAACTTATCAGGAGTGGTGTTATGCACGGGATGTGGCATGGTTTATGGTGGCTGGGGGGTTTAGGGCGCGTCATAGCGTCCGCAGTCATTATATATATTGTGTTTAAGCTTTTTAAAAACAGCGGCGGCAAACACTATCACCGCGGGGAAGCGGCCTTGGAGATCTTAGAAAAGCGTTATGCCGCCGGCGAAATAGATGAAGCGGAATTTCTGGCGATGAAGCAAAACTTGGGAAAATAAAGCGAGCTGAATAAACTTATGCAGACAGAAAAAACGCGCCGCAGGTATAACCGCCTTTCGCCGCTGTACAATTTGGTGGAAAGGGGCTTAGGCCACGGTTCTAATCGGTGGCGGCAAGATCTTTTCGCCAAGATCAAAGGGCCTAAGGTTTTAGAGGTGGGGTGGGTACGGGGATCAACCTGCCTTACTATCCCAAGGGGCTTCGGCTGACCGCGATCGATCTCAGCCCGGGTATGCTCCGCTACGCCCGCCAACTGGCGGCCGAGCTCAGCTTAGAGGTGGAACTTTTAGAGATGGATGTCCAGAATCTCGCCTTTGGGCCGCACACTTTTGATACAGTCTTGACTTCCTGCGTGTTTTGTTCGGTGCCTGATCCTATTTTGGGTTTGCGGGAAATCAGGCGGGTTTAAAACCGGCGGGCAGGCTGATTATGCTGGAACATGTCTTGTCGTGCCGCTGGGGGCTCAGGCAGGCGATGAATTTTATTAACCCGCTCATCCGCAGTGCTGTCGGTGCCAATATCAACAGGGAGACGAAGGCTAATTTGGAAAAGGCGGGCTTTGTTGTGGCAGAAGAAGATTTGTGGCTGGATATCATGAAGCTTTTTGTCGCCCGGCCCGGAACTGCGAAAAGGAAATAGTTGCCGCTTTATGTAAAAAGGCGTTAGTGTTTTAACGAATCTTTGGGAAAAGGGGCACTATCGTTTTCGGATCTCGTAAAAAACTCTGGGAAAAACGTTGACAGCGTATTCTTTACTGTGGTAGAATATCGATAAATGTTAAACATTATATAATGCTGGTATGTTTTTTTGCCTGGGTGGGCGGCAGCGGTATTAACGCAGCATTAAAGTATTGTGCTTACAACCACATAATACTGTGGCTGCCGGACTCAAGGGGTTTAGCCCTTTTTTGCACACTGCCGGGGCGGGGAGTAAGCAAATAATAGTAAAGGATGGATATTCATGAGAGGGAAAACCATATTTTTTGTGTTGGCGCTGGCCGCAGCAGTATTTTTGGCGGGCTGTAGTTTTGGGAAGAAAGAAGTAGCTTACCAAGACGGCACGTTCAGCGGCGTTTCGGACAACAAAAATATAGAGGTCGCCGTTACCGTCAAAGATAATAAAATTACTGCGGTAGACATTGTAGAATTTGACGATGCAGGCAACCAAAAAGATATCAATGTTTACCAAATCTGCGTTGAAGGCGGCACGGCACCACTCTTGGCCGAAGCCCATCCTACCTTGGCGAAGCGGATTATAGATAAAAACTCTTGGGATGTTGACGTGTTTTCCGGCGCGACGTCCAGTTCTAACAGCATCAGGGAAGCGGCTAAAGCGGCCCTGCAGACTGCGCAGAAATAAAGAGACAGCAAAACTAAAATACGTGTTGGTTTAGGGTGAAAGGTGGGAAGGCGTGAAGTTTACAAAAATAGATAAGGCTTTTGCCGGCGGATACCGATTTAACCCTGCCGGTAAGCCGCAGGATAAAATTATCGATTTTGGCATCCCCGCTCAGGCTGTCATTCCCCTGACGGCGAAATCGGGCGAGAAAGTCCCGCCTGTAGTTGAGGCGGGTGCTGAGGTAAAAGCGGGGCAGTTGATCGGCGGGGATGAAAAAAATCCCGTGCGTGCCAGTGTTGCCGGCAAAGTCAAGGGGTTCACCAAACTGGCGCCACTGGAAGAAGATGCGGTGGTTATTGAAACAGATCAAACCGCGGGCTGGGAGCCTTTAGGAGGATTTAAGCCGCAGTGGCAGGATCTGCCGGCAAAAAAACTGCAGGCACTCCTGATTTCAGCCGGGGTTTTGGGTTCAGGGGAAAAAATTGAAGAAATAATTATAAAAGGGATTGAAGATACGCCCTACGATTTGTCCTTGGCGGTTCTTTTAGCCGAAGAGAGGCACGCCGAGTTTTTCGAAGGGCTGCGGATTTTAAGATCGGCCTTTCCCGAAGCGGGCATACACTTGGCTGTAAACGAAGCCAGAGAACACTTGATCGCCAGGCTGCGGCAGAATAAAGATTTACCCTGGTTGAACTTGTATTCTCTATCACCCAAATATCCCCAAAGTTGGCGTGAGAAGCTGGTGCCGGCCATTTTACCCGGAACCGCTTTCGATTCCAAGCAAGTGTTGGTCTTACCCATTACGGCTGTTTTCGACAGCCTGGCCGCTGTCACTCAAGGTAAGCCCGTTTTGGACCGCCTGATCTCTTTGGGTGGGTTGGGCTGGCAGGAAAATGTCCACCTGAGGGTGCGCTTGGGCACACCCGTGGGGGAAATCACCCGTGTTTACCTCAAACAGGGCGATTACCGCTTGATCTTAAATAACGTCTTAGTTAATCGGGCGTTAACTGATCTTTCCCTGCCTATCAGCGCCGGGCATGTGAGCCTGGCGGCAGTTCCCGAAAAGAGAAAACGCCGCTCTTTCCTGACGTCGTTTTTCCGGGGTGTCGGCCTCGGTGCAGAACACGGCGAGGATACAGCGGTGGAGGGTGAAACCATGCCCTGCATTTTCTGCGGTTTTTGCGAAGATGCCTGCCCGGCCGGGCTGCTGCCGCATCTGTTGGAGAAATACGTGAAAAGAGATATTATCGACGATAATTTGATAAAATACGGTGTCTATGACTGCATTGACTGCAATTTGTGCACTTTTGTCTGCCCCTCGAAGATTCCCGTGGCCAGGTTGATTAAGCACGGCCGCAAAAGGCTGACAGAGGAAGGTTACGAAAAAGAAATACCCGTGTCTTCTTAACAAACAGCTTTCAGCTGGATGACGCAGGGTAGGAAGGTGATTGTAGAATGAATAGGCTGCGTGAACTTTTAGGCAATCTGCAGCAAAAGGAATCTCTGCGGGCTTTTAAACCCGTCTTGGGTGCCGTTGAATCATTTCTTTTCGGTTCGCCTGAGCTGACAACGGCACCACCCCATATACTGAGCACGTTGGATACCAGAAGGTATATGCTCATGGTAGTTTTAGCTCTGATACCCACAACTTTAGCGAGTGTTTACTTTTATGGTTGGCGCGCCGTGGTGATGATTCTTGTTTCATACCTTGCCGCAGGGATAACCGAGATGCTCTTTGCAATTTTCCGGCAAAGGAAGATGCAGTTGGGGGCGCTCGCCGTCACCGGCCTCATGTTTCCCTTAGTACTGCCTCCCACGCTTCCTTTGTGGATGGTGGCCTTGGGTTCCGTATTCGGTATTGTTTTCGGGAAAGAAGTCTTCGGCGGGACGGGGCGCAATATTTTCAACCCCGCCTTGGTAGGGCGTATTTTCTTAACGGCAGCTTTCCCCAATTTCATGTCAGCTATGTGGCAGAAACCTTTGGCGGGAGGGCTGGCGGGATTTTTACGCTACCAAGCCGATTTTGTAACTGCGGCGACCCCCCTGATTTCGCACAGGGCGGGGGAAGCTGTGACACATTCCTACTTTCAGCTGTTGTTCGGCGAGGTTCCCGGCTCTTTAGGTGAAACGTTCCGTTTGGGTATTATCATTGGCGGGATTTTCCTGATGATTATCAAAGTTGCCGATTGGCGGATACCCGTTTCCTTTTTAGGTTCCGTGGTCGTCTTTTCCGCTGTAGGCCACTATTTTTTACCGGGGCAGATCGCTCCGCCGCTCTTTCAACTGCTGACAGGGGCACTGCTTTTTACTGCGTTGTTTATGGCCACAGATCCGGTTACTTCGCCCTTTACCGGGGCGGGGAAGTGGTTTTTTGGGATCATGCTTGGCTTTTTAACCATCATCTTTCGGGCCTTTTCCGGTTATGTGGAAGGGGCGGCGTTTGGGCTGTTGATGGCCAATGCCCTGGCGCCTCTGCTTGACACGGTAGTCCTCAAGGTGGGGTTTAGCACATCAAAAAAGAAAGGATTGTCTGGTAATGTATAACGATCTTACGCCGGAAGAAAGGAAAAAGTCGAATTTCCGCTTGGCTGTCATGGACAAAGTCGGCTGGCTGGTTTTCGTTCTGATCTTAGGCTTGTTTTCTTCCGGGCTGTTACTGGGCGTCACTTACCTGGTACCTGCCTATGGAGAAGGTTTGGATTTGGAAGGTAAGCTTTTGATTTTGAAAGTCTTGGGTTTAGACTACGATACAACAAACATCGAGGAAAATTTTGCTGAAAATGTTGTGATCGAAGAAATAGATGATCTTGTCCTCTACAAGGCCGCCAACGGCCGCGTTGCTTTTAACTTTGAAGGAATGGGCTTCCAAGATAACATCAAAGGGCTTTTGTCTTTAGACCCCGTTGAAAAGAAAATTGGCGGCCTTGTAATTTTGGAACAGCAGGAAACACCCGGTTTAGGCGGGCGGATCAGTGAGGAAGCGTTTTTAGAGCAGTTTAAAGGCTTGGTATTCGAGCCGCAAATTGTAATTTTGCCCACCGGCAGGACCGCCTCTAAACCTTACGAAGTTGACGGAATCACCGGTGCGACTATGACCGGGAACGCCTTAGAGGCTATGCTGAGAAAAAACATCGCCAACGTTTTAAGAGTGCTGGAGGGAGATTGATATGGCTAGGCGCAAATGGTACCGCTTAAGTTATACCAAGCCCTATGTTGTTGCCAAAGACGGGCTTTGGACGGAACACACAGTAATTTCGTCTACGCTGGGCATCTGCTCAGCGTTGGCGATTACTAACAGTTTGCAAAACGGCATTGCCATGGGTTTAGGTGTTACTTTTACGGCAATGATGGCATCTTTGGTTACATCGCTGATTCGGGACTACATTCCGCTGCGGCTGCGGATGATCACCTACATGGTTATTATCTCCACCTTTGTTATTGCGGTAGACTTGTTTTTCCAGGGCTTTTTCCCCGACATCAGCAGAGCTTTGGGGCCCTACGTTTCGTTGATTATCACGAACTGCTTGATTATGGGCCGCTGTGAATCTTTCGCTTTCAAAAATACACCGGGCCTTGCCGCCCTGGACGGTTTCATGCACGGGTTAGGCTACTCTTTAGTTCTTTTGGTTCTTTCCGCAATCAGGGAAGTACTGGCCTTTGGTACGCTTTTAGGCTTTAATGTTGTCGGCCCCGGTTGGACTAACTGGACGGTTATGGCTATGGCACCGGGAGGGTTTTTCCTACTGGCTGTCGTTGTCTGGGCTGTACGAAGCATGCAGTTTGAAGGAGCGGAAGAGGGGCCGGGAGCTGAGATAGAAGAAAAGGTCTTAAGAGCCGCTTAAGTTGAATTAACCGGAGGAGGAAAGAGATGGGCGCTACCTTAGCAGTTTTTATTGCTTCTGTGTTAACGCACAATATTGTCTTAGTCTATATTCTGGGGCTCTGCCCGACGATTGGGGTTTCTAAAAACCTCAATACGGCGGTGGGTATGGGTGCGGCAGTAACCTTAGTGATCACTGTGACAACTTTGATTAACTGGTTTGTCTACAATTTCATCCTTGTCCCCACAGGGGGCCAGGTTATCTCCGTACTGATCTTTATGCTCACTATCGCCGCTTCCGTACAACTTTTAGAGATGATTTTGGAGAAGTACTTCTCCTTCCTATACATGGCTTTTGGCGTCTTTTTGCCCCTGATTACAGTTAACTGTACTGTTTTGGGTGCCACGCTGTTTATGGTTTTGCGAGAGTATACGCTGGGGAAAGCCTTAACATACGGCTTTGGCTCAGGTATAGGTTTTTTACTGGCAATCTCGTTAGTTGCGGGAGTTAATGAAAAACTTGAACTAGTTGGCGATCCGCCGAGCGGCTTGCGCGGTGCGGGGATCACCATGATAGTTCTCGGTATTTTAGCCCTGGGCTTCATGGGCTTTGGAGGGATGGTGGAACTGTAATGACTATCACCACATTCTTCGTTTTAAACTCTCTGCTTTTGGGAATAACCTTTATTCTGGGTTTTGCCGATACCCTCTTTGGCAGCGATCAGAAGTTAAAGGTAGAGATCAATAAAAAAGAGAGCTTTTCCGCCGACGGCGGCGTAACCCTCTTGGATGCCTTGGCGGAGCAGGAAATCTTCCTGCCTTCCGCCTGCGGCGGCAAAGGCACCTGCGGGCACTGCAAGGTGCAGGTAGAAAGCGGCGGGGGCCCTATGCTGCCTACAGAAGAAGGCCTGCTTACCGCGGAGGAAAAGAGAAATAACGTACGGATTGCCTGCCAAATTAGGTTAAGAGATGATATGGCAATCAACGTACCCGAAGATATGTTGGATGTTGCTGAATATATTACGGAAGTTGTTGAGCTGGAACAGTTGAGCGAAGTGGTCAGGCGCGTCCGCTTGAAATTTGTTTCGCCGCCTACTTTTGAATTCAAAACGGGCCAGTACGTTCAAATTTTGATACCCGGTTATGAAGAATACCGCGCCTACTCCATTGCATCGCCGGCCAGCCGGAATGACTCTTTGGATCTGATGATCCGTTACGTCCCCAGGGGTTTGAGTACAACGTATATCCACAGGGCTCTGCAGATTGGTGATCGGGTCAAACTGACCGGCCCTTACGGCGATCAGCTCGCCATTGCAGAAGGCGTGGAAAAAGTAGTCATGGTCGCCGGCGGCATTGGGATCGCTCCTTTTGCCGGCTTGGTTGAGGATGTTGTGCTGCGCAGCGACATCAAAGAAGCGAAACTGATTTACGGCGTTAATATGGCAAACGAATTCATTGACTGGGACCGCTTCCAGACGCTGGCGGACGAACACGCTAAGTTTGAGTATATTCCGGTTGTGGCCTTCGATGACGATTGGCAGGGCGAAAAAGGGTTTGTCACAGATGTTCTTAAAAAACTCGATTTAAACGGCTACAATGTTTACATGTGCGGGCCGCCGCCCATGGTCGATGCTTCGCTGAAAGTGTTAGCTGATTTGGCTGTAGCGGAAGAAAATGTTTTCTTCGAAGCTCAGTAAAATAGAGGAAGGGCCTCGCCTAGAAACGGCGGGGCTTTTTTGATCGCCAAAAACACTTGACCTTTCCTGACCATAGAAAAGCAAGATAAGCCGCAGTTATTCAATCTAAATGAGGAAAAACGCGCCTTTAGGGTGCATCTTGGCGATTTAGGGAGTTTGACTTTCCCTGACGTTAGTATAAAATCAGTAGTGAACGAACAAGATTTTTATAGGAGGTGCGGAAATTGTTTAGAATCGCTCCATTTCGCCAAAGAGGTGGTTTCGGCTCATTCATGCCGCAGGCATTTTCCGATCTTTTGAATTGGACGGAAGGCTCTTGGCAGGGCTTCAGTGTAGATGTGAAAGAAACTGAAGGCAGCTATGAGTTGAAGGCCGATCTACCGGGCATTGCAAAAGATAATATCCACATTGGCTTAAACGACGGCTATCTGACTATCGCCGTCAGGCAGGAGGACGTCAGGGAAGAAGAGAAACAGAATTACATCCGCAGGGAACGGCGCCGGGTGGCAAACCAACGGAGTTTTTATGTGGGCAATATAAATCCGGCGGACGTGAAAGCTGAACACAAAGACGGTGTCTTGGAAATTACATTCCCCAAGGCGCAGGCAGGGCCTCAGGGCCAGATCCCCATTCACTAAAAAAGTTTTGAATCCGGCAGGCTGTGCGCCCGCCGGATTTTTTTCATTAAAAAGGTTTTTAAGCGCTGACAACGAAAGCGGTGTTAGTTAATAAAAGAAAGGCTGGGGAAGATGGCCAAGATTATAGATTTAAAGAAAACGGTGCATGAGCTGATTAAAGGCGACCCGGATTTATTAGGCATTATGCAGGAGTTGGGCTTTGCAGAAATTACGAAGCCCGGCATGTTAAACACGGTAGGCAGGGTTATGACGATTCCGAAAGGTGCCCTGATGAGAAATCTCGATTTGGAGAAAATCAAAAAAGAATTAGAAAAGCGCGGCTATCAGGTTAAGGAGTAAGTTCAATTGGAAAAAAGAGGGATGGTAAAACCGGCGGCGAAGAACCAGTGGTAAGGGGGTGCTTTTAGTGGGAGCGGAACACCAAATCAGGTTGGCAGCTTTCCGCTGGCTGGAAGAAAAGACGGCGCAGGACGATGTCCTGTCGTGGCATGATCTGCAGCAGGGCTTTACTTTTCAAGGCCGCCGCGTCACTTTGGTCGGCCCGCAGGGAATTTGGAAGCCTCAGGTTTTAAAAATGCCCCTTTCCATCACTACTTCGCCGCACAGCGATTACAATGATTTTATGCGCGGCGGTTATTTAAGCTATTCTTACAGGGGCACGGATCCCAAGCATCCGGATAATGTCCGTTTGGAAAAAGCCATGCTGGCGCGGATCCCCCTCATCTATTTCTGTGGGATCGCCACAGGAAAATACGTGGCGGCTTGGCCCGTCTTTGTAGTGGCCGCCGATCCCGCCCGCCTTACTTTCACGGTCGCTGTCGATGACGCCAGGTTTACGGTTGAAGAAAGCTTGGGCGAGGCGGATCAACTGAGGCGCCGGTATATTACCGCCAGTTTCAAAACGAGGGTGCACCAAAGGGCCTTCCGCACCCGTGTTTTGGTAGCTTACCGCAGCCAATGTGCCTTCTGCCGCTTAAGATATGTTGAACTTTTAGATGCGGCCCACATTATCCCTGACAAAGATCCGGCAGGGGAGCCTTTAGTTACCAACGGGCTTTCTTTATGCAAGATCCACCATGCGGCCTTTGACCGCCACTTTATCGGCGTCAGCCCTGATTATGAAATAGTGGTGCGGGAAGATTTACTGTCGGAAGAAGACGGCCCTATGCTCACTCACGGTATCCAGGGGCTCCACCAAAGAAAACTGATCATGCCCAGAAACAGCCGCGATTGGCCCGATCAAGAGAGGTTGGCAGCACGTTTCGACTCTTTCCGCCGGGCGATCTAAGGCAGGGAATTTCCCTCTGTCAGCGAAGTAACAAGGGATAAAAGGCAGAGGGGTGTAGCAATGTTAACTAGGAAAGATAACGTTGTCGATAATTACCACGGCACACTTGTGGCTGATCCTTACCGCTGGTTGGAAAAAGATACGGATCCGGCAGTTAAGGCGTGGGTTAAAGCCCAGCATCAGCTGACGGAAGAGTACTTAGAAGATGTGCCGCGGGCTGCATTGAAAGAAAGGCTGACAGAACTTTGGAATTACCCAAGGCTTTCACTGCCCGTAAAGGTCGGGCCTTGGTATTTTTACCAAAAAAACGATGGGCTGCAAAACCAACCGATTCTCTATCGGCAGAGAGGTTTAAAAGGTGAACCGGAAAAGATTTTGGATCCGAATACGTGGAGTGAAGAAGGGACGATAGCTCTAAGCAATTTCAGCGTTGACCAATCGGGCAGGTACTTAAGTTACACCGTTTCTGCCAAAGGAAGCGACAGGCAGAAAATCCATATCTTAGATCTGGCAACAAAAGAACATTTAAGCGAAGTGCTCAACTGGTGCAGGTTTACCAATATGGCTTGGGTGGGAGATAAAGGCTTTTATTACAACCGCTATCCTCAGCCGGGCACCGTTGCCAAAGAAGATGAAAACAACTTCAGTGAAGTCTACTGGCATACTCTGGGTACACCCCAGTCGGCGGATACCTTAGTTTATTCCCGCCCGGATGCCAAAGAATTAAGCTTTTCCCCGTCTGTTACGGTTGATGAAAAATATCTGCTCCTGCACGTCTTCCACGGCACCGATTCCCGCAACCGCTTTTATTACAAAGAAATTGGTGCTGACGGGGATTTCGTACGCCTTTTGGCCGAAGGGGAAGCCACGTATTTGTTTCTGGGTAATGAAGGGGAAAAATTCTTTTTCTTCACGAATTACAAGGCGCCCAAAGGCCGCATTATCTGCATCGATTTAAAACAGCCGCAGAAGGAAAACTGGCAGGAAATTATACCGGAACAAGAAGATGTTATTGCCCAGGCACGGTTGATTAACGACCGCTTTGTGATCTCTTTTCTGCGGAACGCCCACTCGCTCCTGCGCAGTTATGACAGAGAGGGAAATCACATAAAAGATATTCCCCTGCCTACTCTCGGTTCAGTAGAAGGGCTGAGCGGCAGGCAAAACCACACAGAGCTTTTTATCGGTTTTACCTCATTTTTATACCCTCAAGTGGGTCTGCATTATGATTTGACAGAAGATAAAATAGAGCCGTTTCAGGCAGTTGATCTTACATTCCGGGCAGCTGATTTTGCAACCAAGCAGATTTTCTATCCTTCAAAAGACGGCACTCAAGTCAGTATGTACCTCGTGCATAAAAAAGGCCTTCAATTAAACGGGGAAAATCCCACACTGCTGTACGGCTACGGTGGTTTTAACATATCCATAACGCCGAGCTTCGCGCCCTCCCGCCTGTTGTGGCTGGAAAAAGGCGGCGTTTATGCCGTTGCTAATCTGCGGGGCGGGAGTGAATATGGGGAAGAGTGGCACGAAGCGGGCATGCTGGAAAACAAACAGAATGTTTTCGACGACTTTCAAGCAGCCGCGGAGTGGCTGATCAAAGAAAAATACACAAGCCCCAAGCTTTTAGCCATAGAAGGCAGAAGCAACGGCGGCTTATTGGTCTCCGCCAGCATGGTGCAGAGGCCGGAACTTTTCGGTGCGGTCATCTGCGGCGTTCCGGTCACAGACATGCTGCGCTACCATAAATTCACCGTGGGCCGTTTTTGGATCCCGGAATACGGCAACGCGGCGGAAAACCCGGAGCACTTCGAATTCCTCTATAAATACTCGCCTTTACACAATGTAAAAGAGGAAAACTACCCGCCAACCTTAGTAATAACCGCAGATGGCGATGATCGGGTGGTTCCGGGCCATGCTTACAAATTTTTGGCAACCCTGCAGGAGGCCCAACAAGGAGCAGGGCCGATTTTGCTGCGCGTCGATATGGACGCGGGCCATGGCCACGGTAAACCGGTCTCAAAAATAATTGATGAACACACAGATGTCTACGGCTTTTTATTTAAAATTTTTAATATTGGCTAGGAGGCGAAGCATTGATTACAACAAATGACAGGCTGGGTATCAAAGCAATTATCAACAAAGAAAGGCACCGCAGCAGGGATGAGGCAAAGCCGCCCGGCCTTCTGACCTTAGATACAGCCAAGGAAGTG
>JBHGWS010000030.1:0-17393 GCA_041936745.1 Candidatus Darwinibacter acetoxidans | reverse complement strand
TGAGAGATAATGCCGATTAAACGCCTGCCCGCGGCTAACTTGACTAACGTGCGCAGTGCCTGCTGCAAAGATTCTTGGTCTAAAGCGCCAAAGCCCTCATCCACAAACAACGTGCCAATTTCCACTCCGCCGGCGGTGCTTTGAATGACATAAGAAAGCCCCAAAGCCAGAGATAAGGAAGCTTTAAAAGATTCACCGCCTGAAAGTGATTTGACGGAGCGGATCTTTCCCGAATAGTTATCCAAGACATCGATCTCCAACCCCGTCTGCGAGCGCAGATCCTGGGCAGCGGCCCGCCGCAAAAGCTCATAGCGGTTTTCCGTCATGCTTCTCAGCTGCTTATTGGCCTCATAGAGGATTTGCTGAAAATAAAAGGCTTGGACGTACTGTTCAAAGGCGAGTTTCTGCTTACCCGCCAGCTCCCCGTTGGCTGTCTTGGCCAGGTTGCTGACCAAAAGATACTCTTTTTGGGCCGCTGCAAGTTCAGCAGTACTTTTCGCCAGAGATGCAGAGATGGGCTCATTTGCCCCAAGCCTCGTATTTAAAACTTCCAAAGAAGCAGCCAAGTTCTTGCTTTTCTCTTCCAGATCAGTCTTGGCCTGCTCCAAAGCGGTCAAATCCGCCTTTTCCTTACCCTCCGTTTCCCGCCTGAGCCTGGCCGCTTCTAAGGCGGCTGCCCTAACTTCCTCTTCGTACTCTTTAATCAATTTCTCCAACTGTTCTATTTCTTCCCCGGTTTTAAGAGCGGCGCGGTATTCTTTTTCATCGGCAAAGCCCAGCAGGCTGAGCTTGTCCAAATATGCTTTGCGGCTGGCCTCTACGCTGCCTACTGCAGCAGTTAAGCGCTTTTCTTCCTCCTGAAGGAGTGTTTTATCTGCCGCCAGCTTTTTTTCCGTGCTTTGGTACAGGCTTTGGGCCGCCTCCAGCGCTTTTTTCAAAGCCTCCAGTTCAGCCTCTAGCTTTTTCAAAACCGCCTCGGCCTCAGCTTTACCATCGTATTTAAGCGCCTGCCTCAGCGCGGTCAGTTCGCCTTGGCTGCGGGCCAGTTTACCTGTAAGTTCTTTTAACTCTTCTGCCTTTTCGCCCTGCTTCTTTTCGTTTTCGTTTAAAGCCTTTGCCAAAGCCTTAAGTTCTTCTGCCACTTCTTCTTTGCGCTCCTGCTGCTTTTTCAGCCGCTCGTAGGTTTGCAGGTTGGCTTTCTCTTTCGCCGCATTTTCCCTTAGCGCCGTTTCGATGACAGCGGAGAATTCCCCAAGCGGTATTTTTGGATCCGCGCCGGGAAAGAATTTTTCCCTCTCAGCTCTAAATTGAGCTTCGCCGGAATTGAATTCCGCCAGTTTGGCGGCCGCGGTTTCGCCGGTCTTCTGCATTTTCTGCCGCGCCTGGCTGACTTTCTCTTTCATTGCCAAAAGCTCCGCCTCACCGGGTGCATCCGGGGCCATGACCGCTTTTTTGGGATGTTCCAAGGAACCGCAGACAGGGCAGGCTTCGCCCTGCTTTAAAGAGGCGGCCAAAAGGCCCGCTTGTTCTCTGAAAAACGCCGCTTCCGCGGAGATAAAATCAGCATTAACCGCCTGAAAGCCTTTTTCGGCCTCCGCAAATTCTTTTTGGGCGGTATCTTTTTCTTTTTTAAGGTGCTTTAAGCCGCTTAAAAGCTGCTTCACCGACTTAAAACCGGCCGCTGCCCTTTTTAAAGCTTCTCCTTCCTGCAGGCAGACGGCGGCCGCCAATTCCGGGTTGCCAAGGCCTGTCAACTCTTCTTCGTAAGCTGTTTGGTTTTTTTGGGCCTCTTCTTTCGCCAGCTTAAGATCTGCCAGATCTTTTTTTAACTCTTTTTCCGCCAGTTCCAATTTGTCCGCTTGCTTTTTCAGCTCGCCGTACGCCTCGTATTTCGGCAGTTCTTCTTTCAACCGCCTAATAGAGTGGGCCAGTTCTTCCCGGGTGGTTTCCTTCCCTTTTTCTTCTTCATAAGCCTTTCCCGCTGCTTCCAGTTCCACCTCTCGGCTTTGAATTGTTTTTGTCAGCTGAGCAATGTTTGCTGCGGCTTCTTTTTTGATTTCTTCTTCCCGCAGGTAGGCTTTTTCTAAAGGGGAGATTTCATAAACTGCTTTTTTAGCAGCCGCAAGTGATTTTTGCCGCTCTTTATGGGCAGGTGCCATTCTTTGCAGCTCTTTTTTTCTTTTAAGGACTGCTGCCAGCGCAGCCAGCGCTTGATTTAAGAGTTCCCCTTCTTTAATCGCAAGAATTTGAGCCCCAAGCTCGCCGGCAAGTTTATCGGCCTCTTTTCTTAACTTGCTTCTCGCCTCTTGATCCCGCCGGATCACTTCGGCCAACAGCTCCCTAACCTCCGGCACCCCATGGATATTTAAATCTAAAAGTTTCTCTTGTAAACTTTCACCCAACCGCCCTTGGGGCCTGCTAATGCCTTGGGCGGCAGTTAAGATGGCTTCTTCGTGCCTTTCCAAGCCCCTTTTTAAGTCTCTTTCTTTTTCTTTTAAAAGCCTCTGGGCGCTTTGGTAGACATCTGTATTAAAAACGCGTCGAAAGATCTCGCCCCGCTCTTTGCTGTCTGCTAAGAGCAGTTCCAGAAATTCGCCCTGAGCAATCATGGCGATCTGTTTGAATTGGCCGTAGTTGATGCCGAGGATCTCTTCAACTTTGCTTGTCACGTTGCGGTGGCCGGTCACTACTGTGCCCGCGGGTAATTTTAAAACCGCATCGGCATTTTCAATGGTGGTTCCTTCGCCTACTTTTTTCTGCCTTTCGTAGCGGGGATTTCTCTTTATGTTATAAATTTGGCCTTTATGTTCAAAGGTCAGCTCAGCGTAGGTTTTCGTATCCGCCGCGGCAAAATCACTGCGCAGGGTATCAGACGTGCGCACGGCACCGCTTGCTTCACCGAAAAGGGCAAAGGCGATGGCATCAAAAATGGTTGTCTTACCGGAGCCCGTGGGGCCCGCGATTAAAAACAAACCTTCCTCGCCCAAGGGCCTTAAATCCAATTCCTCCCTGCCCGCATAAGGCCCAAAACCGCTCATCACGATCTTGAGAGGTTTCATACTAAATCACCCGCCTTATCAAAAATTTCCTCCAACAGCCGGATCTGCTCTTCACTCAAATCGTCGTCCTGCTGTAGTTGGTAAAATTCAGCAAAAAGGTCCAAAGGGCTGCGCTCGCTTACTTCACCCACACCGGCAATTTCCGCTTCCGCCCGGCCAATTCGGGCAAAGTCCAAGGCCATCAAGTTGGGATACACTTGGCGCAGCTGGCCCAAAGGATCGTAAAGTTCTGCCTCGTCGGTTAAAACGATGCGCAAATAATCCTGCGATCCCGTCTCATCAAGCCGGCCCACGGCAAGCAGCTCCTGCAGCGGCCCTTTAATTTCCCGCAGGTCCTTTTTGGGAGTTAAAGCCCTTTCACGTAGATCTATTTCCCCTTTAGGCCCCATTTCAACTATAGTTACGGATTTTTCGTGTAAGCTTTCCGAAAAAGAATATTTCAAAGGCGAGCCGCTGTAGCGCACTCCATCCCGGCCCACGCTCTGGGGCCTGTGCAGGTGGCCTAAAGCGACATAATCAAAGTCTGTAAAGGCGGAAACATCGATAGAATCGAGCCCGCCCACCGAGATGATTTCCGATTCGGACCGCTCCGGCTCCAATCCGCCGTCAGTTATAAATTGGTGGGCCAGCAATACATTGCGCTCTTTTGGCTTAATTTCGGCAGAGTTTAAAACAGCCCGCAGTGCCTCATCGTAAGAGGCAATATTTTCCGCGAAAAACGGCCGCACCTGCGCGGGCTTAATAAAAGGGAGCAGGTGGATGTTAAGCGGCCCATATTTATCTTCCAGAGTTATCTTTGCTAAACGGCCGTTAAAGGCCCCTTGGATATGAAGCCTGTTTTTTTCTAAAAGCCTGCTGCCAAAGCTTAAGCGCTCCGGGGAATCGTGGTTGCCGGCAATAACGAAGATATCAAGATCCAAAGCAGCCAGCCCGGTCAAAAACTCATCCAACACCGCCACCGCTTCCGCCGACGGCTGCGTTTTATCATAAACGTCGCCGGCTATTAAAACCGCATCAACCGCTTCTTCGGCAGCGATCTCGCTGATTTGTTTTAAAATGTATTTTTGATCCTCAAGCAGGTTGAACTCATTTAAGCGTTTGCCGATGTGTAAATCGGCACAGTGGAGAAATTTCACAGCTTCACCCTTTCAGCTTAACTTTTCCTAACACAAGTGTTCGCCGCGGCCCTAAAAAACACCTGCACGATGGCTGCAGTAAAGCCCACAGCTTCCCAAACAGCCGCAGAAAACTAAGAAAGGCGGCAGTATCGGGCCGCCTTCACTTAAATAATTTCTCTCCATGGCTTTTAATCGAAAAGAGCCTTGCTCAAATCCAGCGTGAAAAAACCCCACTCCCGCTCGCCTGCCCGGTCTTCGAAGGCATAAACAAAGTGGATTAACCCGCCGTCAAACTCAGTTATGCGGATAGGGTGATCTGCACCCGGCAGCATTACTTTTTCTATATACCATTCGCCCACGTTTTCGTTGTCAAAGGTCCAATATTCCCGATCAAAGGGAAAACCCCCAAAAGGTGTCATGGTTTGAAATTTGATGTTGTCCAAGGAATCCCCTAAGATTAGGGTATTGGGATGAGGATTGTAGATTTCCTCAACTGCTGCCCCCGCCATCTTAAACTGCCCCGGTTTGCCCACCGCTGTTTCGTCAGCCAAAAAGGCTCCCAGGATAAAGTCTTTGGCCTGCCTGCAGCGGACGACGATTGAAAAGGGGTGCCTGTCAAGCTCAATTGGCCCTTCTTCATCCAGCGTTTTTACAAACCGGTTGTGGGTAATTTCCACCCGATCTTTCTGCTCCTCTGATTCGAACCTAAACCGCCCTGCCGAAAAATCATAGACCGAAAAGCACCCCCTCACTATCTCCTTTCGCAGCGGACCCAAAGGCCTGGAAAAGCTGAACGGTACCCACAGTACATCCGCAGAAGGAACAGGTAATATTTCCCCGCTTTCCTTAGACACTACGCCAAGCTTGGGCACATACCAAACTTCTTCTCCCGCCCCTTCCCCGCGCAGGCAGATTCCTTCGCCGGTTGCAAATTCCCTCACTTCGGGTATCCAGCGTTCAATCGTGTAACTCAAATGGCGCTCTTCTCGGTAATCGAGCGTAAACACGCTCTCCCGCGGGATGGTAAGCCTTTCCTGGGCAGTCACAATCATGGGGTTTTTAGCCGAAGGAAAGAGGTAGATATCAGTGAACTTCAGATGCGCGTGAGCATTAACTGAAACATCTGTACTGTCTATCTCCCAAATGGTCCGAAAGTTCCAGCCCTCAACCGCAAGAATTTCAATGCTGTCCCAATAAACGCCTGCGCCCGCATTGGTGGTCCATTCCACAACCAATTGCGGGTAAAAACCATCCCACAGGTTTATAAACCCCACGCCAAACGGGGTTCCCCGGTACTGATCCGAGCTTACCAGCCAGCAGACCTCTTCGTATTCCCAGCGGCCGCCATGAAAGCTGTAGAGATAAATGCTGGCTTCGTCACCATCCTGGCCATAAAAGGTATAAATTGCAGCAATGTGCGGCGGCCCTATCGTGCTTTCACAAAACAGGTACTCCGCACTCTTGATCCACTCTTCCCTTAGATCCAAAAACCTGTGAATGCTTGCGGGAAGCAGAGGCGAGCCGGAATGGATTCTGTGCAGCTCGTGCTCCATGCTCACTTCCGCCAGGTCCAGCAAAGCCTGGGGCGAAAGATACCACGCCGTTGAAAGGCCTGCCCCAGCCAAGACAAAAATCAGGCTTAAAGCTAAAGTCAAACTTAATCTTTTCATTTCCACCCTCCTTGGGTTTTTCAATGCAGAGAAAACCACAAAATGCTTTAAGCTTTAGTGGAAATTTAGCTGTGTTTGAGTACCGCTCAGCCTAGTTCATACAGCTTGGCCGGCTAACTTTTTATATCCGTCCGCCTGGCCGCTAAAAAGTCTTTGTAGATCCCATAGATGCGCCTTAACTCCGTTATTGGCTTTTTATGCTCGTCCACCCTGAGATCGATTTTGATGTCATTGAAGCCGCGGTAGCCGCCCCCTTCCTGCACGACCAAAAGTGCCGCGGATTGTTTGCCGCGGGAATCGCCGCCTGCCTTTTGGCCTGCTGTGAGAGATTCTAAGAGGCGGTGGGCTAAATCACCTTCCGTTTCTAAAAACGCCTCTTCCATGGCATCAACTGTCCCTTGACTGACTAAAATATTGCCTTGGATCGTGTAGTTTTCGCCCTTGCGGCTGCCGGCCCACTCCATGCACTTCTCCCCGGTGTAATTAGCCGAACCGCCTTTAGCATCCACTATGCCGACTTGGCGGAGGGCCCGGCCTTCATCTCCCGCAATCAAAATGTCCAGCGTCTCCTGTGCTGACTTACCCTGAGCCAAAAGCTCCAAGCCTCTGGGCCCGTAAGTAGTGTTAATGTAAGATTGAGTGGCAATGGCCCCCACATTAGCTTTCGCCCAAGGGGTAACGGCCCCGATGGCAACAAACTTTGATTCAACGGCAATGCCCCATTCTTTTGTCTTTGGATCGTAGGCGACGATAGAATATGTACCTGCAAACGGCCCTTTCACAAATATACCTCCTCAATTTGTTTTCTTTTTTACATTTCTGCAAGGCCGCCTCTGTTTCCTTTGTTTTTAAAGGCCCAACCGCTGTTTTTCCCGCGGCTGAAAAGAGGATAGCTTCAGCCGAGGTAGAATGAGTAAGTTAATTGCAGACCCGGGAAAGAGGGATAAATCGTGCTATTACTTTTTGGTGCTTTAGTTTTGGGTTTTGCGGCGGCCCGTTTTAAACTGCTGCCTTCATTTTTAGAAGATAAAATGAAAACAATCGGTACAGCGGCCCTCTGCCTGCTGCTTTTTTCCATGGGTGTTTCCATGGGCAGCAACCGGGAGATTATTGCCGCTCTGCCCACATTGGGTTTTAAGGCCTTCATTTTGGCTGTTGCCATTATCGCCGGCAGTACTCTCTTAGTTTGGGCCGCGCTTAAACTGACTGCCAAAAAGGCCTCTGTCGGCAGACATCGAAGGGATTTAAGCAGATGACAATTCTAATTTTAGCAAGTTTCCTGGCCGGGACACTTTGGGGTTACGGGGATCTGATTATCAGCAAATCACCTTACGTGCCTTTGATTACACAGAGTGCCTTAGGCCTGCTTTTATTCACAGTGGGCTTTGACTTTGCCAAAGGCGGCGAATTAAAGGAGCAGGTTAAAGGCCTGCCAAAAATCGTCTTGGCAGTCCCTTTCCTCACCGCTTTGGGCAGCCTCCTTTTTGCCGGCTTATTGAGCCCCATTTTAAAGCTTTCCGTCGGTGATGGCATCTTGGCCAGTTCCGGTTTCGGCTGGTATTCGCTTTCGGCAGTTGTCGTCTCCCAGACTTATGATTTGAAGATCGGGACCTTAACCCTTTTAACTAACGTCTTCCGGGAAGTCTTAGCCATTTTGGTGATCCCTTTTGTCGCTAAAAGATTCGGTTTTATACCGGCCGTGGCACCGGGTGGCGCCACTTCTTTAAACGTAACCTTACCTATGATCTCACGCAGCACCGATGGGCAGACAACACTGATCGCCATCTATTCCGGCTCTTTAGTCAGCGCCATGGTGCCTTTTTTAGTTCCGCTGCTCATCCAGTTAATTAAATTCCTCGCTTAGCTCAAGCTTTAAATTGGGCCTTTCGCAAGGCGCCCAAAACCGGGCTGTTTTGAATAAAGCGGTTGCCCCGCGCATAAGCGTAGGCGGTTTTACCCGCCCGAGAGCGGAGGCTGCCGTCGGCGCCCTGCTCTAAGAGCAGAGTAATGACCGCAGGGTTTTCATTGTAGGCGGCGGCTAACATTAAAGGCGTGCGCCCACCTACGGTTTCCGCAGCATCAATTACGGCCCCTTCTTTTAAAAGAAGTTCCAAAACTTTTGGGTTTGTGTTATGGCCGGCGGCAAACATTAAGGGTGTGCGCGCCCCTAGTTCATCCTGTAAGTTAACGTCAGCTCCCGCTTTAATTAAAGCTGCCAGTACTTTGGGATCTTTGTTTGAGCCCGCCGCATGCATTATGGGGGCTAAAACACCCTCGCCCGGCGCACCGTTGATTTCAGCGCCCGCCGCCAAAAGCACCTCTAAAACCAAATGGTTTTTACTGCCGCCGGCGGCCTGGGCCAGTGCCGTTAAGCCATCAGAGTCAACCGCTTCAAGATTGGCACCGCTTTTTAAAAGAAGCCGGCAGACTTCATGATTTTTGTTATTCGCCGCGGCAAAATGAAGCGGTGTGCCCCCTGCCGCATTTGCAGCATTAACTGAGGCGCCCGCCTCTAAAAGAAGCCTCGTTACCGCGGCATTTTCGTTATAAGCGGCGGCGTACATCAAAGGCGTCAGGCCCTCATTATTAACCGCATTAACTTCTGCACCGGCTTTTAAAAGGATTTCAATGATTTCTTCTTTTTCAGCAAGACCGGCAGCTGACATTAGAGGCGTTAGGCCGTCTTTGTTCTCCGCATTAACGTTAGCACCCGCGTCCAGAAGGGTTTCCACCAAACGGGGGCGGGGATTTTGCGTCACCAAAAGCATCAAAAACGTCCAGCCGTCTTCGTCTCTCACATCCACCTCGGGGGTAACTTTTAACCACTTTTTTAGAACCTCTATTTGTTTTTGCTCCATTTTTCCCACTTCCTTCAATCAAAATCTTCAAGGTTGGCGGCCTCATTCCTTTTTCAAGCAGGAAGAGAGCTTGAAAACAAGAAACACTATTTGAAATGAAAGCAGAAAAGAAGGGAATTAAATGACGCTCTTAATCTTAATCAGCTTAGCCGCGGGCCTAACCGCCGGTTATGTAAACCCCGCACTGGAAAACATCTTTGGAGCAGGCCTGATAAACAGCGCCTTAGCACTGCTGCTTTTTGTGATCGGCTTTACGCTGGCCCAAAGCGGCAGCATGAGGCAGAGCGTTAAAAGGCTGCCGGCCATAGCTTGGGCACTGCCGTTTTTAATCGCTTTCGGCTCCGTTGCAGCCGCGGCCGCAATCAGCCCCTTCTTGAATTTGAAACCCCTAAGCGGCGCTTTAGTCGGTGCCGGCTTTGGCTGGTATTCCCTTGCGGCGGTAATCATTGCTCCTTATGATCTTACCTTAGGGGCCTTGGCTCTTTTGACTAATGTGTTCAGGGAAGTCTTGGCCCTGATTTTAACTCCCTTCGTAGCAAGAAAACTCGGTTATCTGCCCGCCGTGGCGCCGGGCGGGGCCACGGCCATGGATGTGACCTTACCCGTCATTTCTAAAGCGACTGATCCGGAGACCACTTTGGCTGCTCTTTTTTCCGGCACAGTTTTAAGCTCGGCCATCCCTCTTTTACTGCCCCTGCTCTGCCGGCTGCTGCTGAGATAAATGGTTAGGAGGTTTACCATGACAAATTCACGCAAAAAACACCAAGAGAAGATTATCAGCCAGTTCACTTCGCAGGCACAGCGCTTTGATCAAAAAGGCTATTCTCTCTCTAACAAAGAATATTTAACGTGGGCCCTCGAAAACATACCTTTGAATAAAGATATGGTGGTTTTAGATGTGGCCGCGGGCACCGGTATCTTAGCAAGGGAGCTGGCCGGAGCCGTCCATAAAGTTTATGCTTTGGATGCCACCGCCTCTATGCTGGCCGCCGGGGAAAAGTTAGCCGAGGAGGCGGGGCTGGAAAATGTAATTTTTGAGCGGGGTTTAGCCGAAGCGCTGCCCTACCCTGATCAAAAATTTGATTTAGTGACCTGCCGCTTGGCTTTCCACCACTTTTACGATTATAAAACGCCCTTTTTGGAAATGGTGCGCGTTACCAAAAAGGGCGGCTTTTTAGTTGTTATGGATTTAATTTCGCCGGCGGACGCAAAGACAGCGGCCCGCTACAACGAATTGGAAACCTTAAGAGATGACTCTCATATCTATGCTTTGACCGAAAAAGAATTTATAAGCCTGTTTCAAAACCACGGGCTGCAGCCCGTCAAAGTCCTAAACCGAGATGTAGAAATGGTGACTGAGGATTGGCTCAATTTGACCAAAGCTCCAAAAAACGCCCGGGAAGCGATCTTTAGAGCTTTCGAAGCAGAACTTAAAAACGGTGAGGAAACAGGAATGCGGCCTTTTAAAAAAGAAGGCGCCCTCCACTTTCTTCACAGGTGGATCTTGGTTTTAGCACAAAAACCGGCCTGAGTAAGATCAGCCCGCCGCCCCCCGGCTGACCATGATGGGAGCAACAATTACGGTGAGGATGAAAAAAAGAGCGAAGGCGCCGATTACAAGCCAACCGTTGATTTTCGCCACCCTATTATTCTGCCGCACTAAAGCAATGCCCAAAGCTAAGGAAGCCCAATGCACCACATACCAAAACACGGACCGAATTAAAAAAGGAGTGAGAAGTACAGACAGCCAGGCCGCCGCCAGCAGTTTAACCGGCAGTTTGGCCGCCTCAGATTTCGCTGTCTTTCCCCACGAGCCGCTGAGGGAAGGCGCAGTTAAATCCTTCTCACAGCTTGTGCAGCGGATGGCGGCCCGCAGGTTAATCGCACCGCAAAAGGGGCACTTCTTCTTTTCTGTCTCCGCGGTCTGAGTCATCCTTTTTCCCCTCCCAAATTTTATTAATTACTCTGTTAATTCCCTAATTTCCCCCAATTTTGGCGAATCCCTCCTTAAGACAAACCGGTTTTTTTATTCTGCACTCGTTTGTCCCCTGTTAGGGTGCTCACTCCCCAAACTCCCGCCAGGATCACGGCGGAGCCTAAAACCTGCACGGCGGTAAAGCTTTCCCCCCGAAAAAGCACACCGGCAAAAACAGATACCACCGGCGTTAGGTTGATAAAAACGGCGGATTTGCTTGCCGCCAGCCTGGCCAGGGAATAGTTCATTAAAAAGAAAGCGGCCACGGAAGAAAAAAGGCCTAGATAGAGGACGGGGAAAAGAAGTTGCCAATCGCCAAAGGGTGTAAAATAGGCGGCCGGGATACCTTTTTTGGCAAAATCCAAAAGCCCCGCCCCATTAAAAACAACGGCGCCCACCCACATCATGAAGTAAGTTACTTCTACAGGCGAGGAAACAGCCGATGCTCTTTTGGAATAGATGTTGAATAAGGCACCGCAGAGCACTGCCCCCAAAAGGGCCAGAATGCCCGCAAGCTGCCCACTGCCGCTTTTTAGCGAAGGCAGAGTTACCAAAACGACACCGCCTACGGATGCCAGAACAGAGAGCCACTGCAAAAAAGAAAGTTCTTCTTTGAGAAAAATTACCGCTAACAGGGCCACCACCATAGGGATTAAGGAGATAATAACGCCGGCCAAAGAGGCGGCGGTAAGATTGACGCCCACCGTTTCAAAGCAAAAATAAAGGACCGGTTGAAAGATCGCCACAAGAAGCAGCCCCTTTATTTTAGCCGCGGTAATTTCAACCTTAATTATTTGCAAGAGGCGTAAAAGGGCCAGAAAAACAGCGGCCAACAAAAAGCGCAGCCCTAAAAGCTGCAGGACGGCTAAGTTAGCCAAAGCATTTTTGGTAAATAAAAAAGAAAAACCGAAAATAATGGCAGATCCGGCCGCAGCCAGATAAGGCAGTTTAGCCACACAATCCCCCCGAAAATTTATTCTCTTTAAAGGTATTCCCCAACCTGGCTCCCTTTCCTGCCGGATGAAAATGGACCCCGTCTGACAGCGAGGTCCATGCAACATTTTCATCGTTCCGGAACTGCAGAAGCCGCACCGGAGGTGGATCTATCATTTTTTTATTTTTGGTTGAAAACCCAAAAGCGGCTTACTGCATAATCCGAAACTTTTGTTTCATGCCTATACTCACACCAACCAAGCATTTTTTCAGTAAGTAGATAGAATGAACACAGGCACAATCTAAGACAGCCGAAGTATGTAATTTATAGAGCCCCCCACTCCCTTTTCATTTTCTCGGGTGCCCTAATACTCCGCGCCGCTGCCTCAGCCAAAACTTTTATCACCCCCCAGCCTGATTCAGCCTTCACAGGAAAGCTTAACTGAATTATACTATGGTAGTTTTGATTTGTCAAACTATTTATTTGATTTCCGCAAAAAAACTTTTTCAACAAGCCCTATCCTGGGGTTTCCACATTTGTTAGAAAGTCCCTGCAGCTAAAAAGATAAAACAAAGATTATTAACTATCTTTTGCCAACAAGTAAATTCTCTCTATTTCACTTTGGCCTAAGGCCCTATTGAGCACATAAGCTATCACCAAAACTATGGGGATATTAATCAACAGTCGGGCCAAAGTGAACTGGGGCCCCAAAGCCCCGTATTCAAAAAGCACCATGGGGATTTTAGTCGCCGACCAAGCGCCGATTAAAATCAAGATGTTGGCGAATTTCACATCTTTTTTCATAAAAGCCGCCGCCACGGGGAAAACCACGTAAAGGGGCCCCGCCGCGGCCGAACCGAGGAAAAACGCCAGCAGCGCACCGACAAAGCCTGAGCCTTCACCCATAAACTTCACCATGGTATCCCTGGGCACCCAGACATCCAAGAGCCCTAAAAGTATAAAAACGGGCGGTAGGATAATCAGCATCTCTTTCAGGCTGAACTTCACCGTAGACACGGCTTCTCTGCCCACTTCCCCATCCCACAGAAACGTTAAACCTAAAAGAACTACGACCACCAAAAAAATAGAGTACTTTTTAAGCAGTTCCAACTCAGCCCATCACCTTTCCAATCAGCAGCGCCACCAGAAAAGAGAAGAGGAAAGCGGTGCTGTTTCGAATTATTGTAAACTTCCTGCCGAAAAACTTGATTTCCAAAGGAACGGTCAAGACCCCCACCATCGTCAGAGTGGAAACAAAAGCACTCAGCTGCATGTAGCCGGCCCCGTTTTGCAGCAGGATGGCAGCCATGGGAAAAGCCACGAAAGCTGGAATCAAAGTGACCGAACCGAGCACGGCCGCCAAAACAACTCCCCACCAACCGGAAGAACCGCCGATGACTTGGCTGATCAACTCCGGGCTTAAAAAAGCGATAATTAAGCCGATGCCAAAAATCATAGCGAGCATCTGCGGCAGAATGTTTTCAAAAGACCGCCAGGCCTTGACCAGGGACTTTTTAGTTTTAGCCCGATCTTTAAAAAATGAAATTGAAAGTAAAACCAACGCCAGCCCATAAAAAATTATATTCTGCATGGAATCCCCCCACTTTACTCAAGATGCATACTCTCGTATTTGTCGATTACTGCCTGCAACAGCTGCTGCCGCTTTTTTAAAAAGCGAATCCATTCCTTCAGCGCTTTTTCCCCTTTTTGCGTAATCTCGTACATCCGCTTATCCGGCCCCCGCTCACTGGCGGCCCAAAAGGATGCCACCAACTGCCTTTTTTCCATGCTGCGCAAATTGCGGTAGATGACGGAAATATTAAAAGGCTCCGCCGTAAACCCCATAGTATTCAGTTTTTCCATCAGGCTGTAGCCATAGGACTTCTCTTCTTTCAACAAACAGAGCAGGCAGGCCTCAATCCAGCCGCTGCCCCTGCCGTACCGGCCCGGTTGAAACATTTTGTCTCCCTCCCAACTGTTCGACTATATGCATAGGCACTATATACCTTAAGCATATAGTATAATGAAAATAAAAAAAGGTCAAGCAAAACTTTTAAAAAAAGGAACTGCCCCGGCCGGCTCGAATCAACCTGTAAGGGAAAACGACTAGGAGGCCTGCCATGCTCAATGTAGAGGATATTACAATCAAGGCTTTGATCGATAACACCGCGAGCGTTTCCAATGTGATGGCGGAATGGGGTTTGAGTATTTATTTAAACCTGCCGGATCTAAATATTCTTTTTGACACGGGGGCCGGCAACCAGGGTGTGCTGCTGCACAACATGAGAGCGATGGGCGTTGCCCCAAAAGATATTGATTATCTGGTATTAAGCCACGGCCACCAAGATCACACGGGCGGCTTAAGAGAATTTTTCCAAGAACACTTTTACCAAACCAAGGGAAAAGAGCTAGAGGTCATCTGCCACCCCCAAGCGATGGCTCCCCAGTACACCCGGGGCACGGGAAGTTTCGGCTGCCCGTTTACCGAAGAAGAGCTGGCTCGGTTCGGGGCCCGATTTTCCTTCAACAAAGAGCCCGTTTGGCTGAGTGAAGACGTTGTCATCAGCGGTGAAATACCCCTGGTGAATGATTTTGAAACAATCGGTGAAGGCTTTTTTAGAGAAATGCCCGCAGGAGACAGGGGGCCTGCCGTTTCGGAAGAAGAACTTCGCTTTCCCGGCCGAGGTAAAAAGTTTAAAAAAGATACAGAAATCATCGATGACCAAGCCATTTTTATCAAAACAAACTTAGGCCTGATCATTATCTTAGGCTGTGCCCACAGGGGTATGATCAATACTATCCGCCGGGCGCAAAACATAACCGGCATGGCAGATGTCCACCTGGTAATCGGCGGCACTCACCTCTACGGCGCAAGTAAAGAGAGAATGGCCGCTACCGTCCGGGAGATTAAAGCAATCGGCATTGAAAAAGTCGGTGTCTCGCACTGCACCGGCCTGAGCAGCGCTTGTATTTTAGCCGGCCATTTAGGTACAACCTTTTTTAATAATAACGCGGGATCGACAATCACCTTCCCCGCAGGTAAAATCCGCTACAGGAAGTTTTAAGGCAGATTAAAATCAGAGGAGGCAGCAGCATGGAGCGAGAAACAGCACTTGCTTTAGTGAAGGAACATGTCAAGACAAAGAATTTAATTAAGCATCTCTTGGCCGCAGAAGCAATCATGCGCCATTTAGCCCGCCACATGGGCGAAGATGAAGAAGAATGGGCCTTAGCAGGCCTGCTGCACGATATTGATTACGATCAAACGAAGGATAACCCAAATAAGCATGCGCTGATAGGCGCGAAGCTCTTAGAATCAGAAGGCGTCAAGCCCAGCATCATCCAAGCAGTCCTAGCCCACGCAGAAAAAGGACCCCGCCAATCTCCAATGGATAAGGCCCTGTACGCCACAGATCCTTTAACGGGCTTAATTGTGGCTGCGGCTTTGATCCATCCTCAGAAGAAACTTGCCGCAATTGACGTTGAGTTTGTCTTAAACCGCTTCCGGGAAAAAAGCTTCGCCCGGGGCGCGGACCGCGCCATTATTGCCACCTGCACGGATATCGGCCTGGAACTGGAGGAATTTATTGCAGTCGGCTTGCAAGCGATGCGGGAAATCAGCGAGGAGTTAGGCCTTTAAAAGCCTTTTTCGAAGTAGAAAGTTGCGGCCCCCTGCCGCTTAATTACTTCGGCGGCCAGGGCATTGGCGGTTTTCAGCCACTGTGGGGGACTTTCTTTTTTTAAAAAAGAGGCAAGGAAGCCGCCGTTAAAGGCATCGCCTGCACCGGTCGTATCAACGGGCTTTATTTCCGCGGCCGCTTCACGCCAAACCTTGTTTTCCGTTAAAACTCCGCCGCCGGGCAGCTTAAAACCCTGCCGCAGGCTTAAAAGCGAACCACGGGGGCCGAGTTTCAAACCGATGCAGGGAACCTCGGCCATTAAAAATTCAACCGCCTTCTTTTGGCAGTTTGTTCCAGCCAGCACCGCAAGTTCCCTTTCATTGGGCAGAATGATATCCGTCAGGGAGAACATCCTGGCCAGTGTGGCGGGATCTACAAGGCCGATATCAGGTGAAGGATCTAAAGCGACAAGCCCGCCTCCATCTTTAACGCGGCGCGCCGCCTTCAGCGAAAACTCCGCCTGCTTTTCTTTAACCAAGTAGTAGCCTGTCAAGAAAAAGAGCCGGACACCGGCAAGAAGTTGTTTGAGACCCGGTGTGAACTCAAGAGGTTTTTCCGAGGCGGCCCGATCGGCAAACATCGTCCGCTCACCGGTTTTATCGATCATGGTCAAACAGTAACCTGTCCTTTCCCCGTACTGCAGGGCACTTAGGTTTAAACCTATTTTCTTCAATTCGCCCACAATGAAGCTGCCGGCTTCATCCCGCCCCACATAACCGCCAAAGGCACAGTTAACGCCCTGCCACTGCAGGGCCAAAGCGGCATTCAAAGCAGAGCCGCCGATGCTTTTGCCGGCACCTTTAATCTTTTCCTCATCGCCCGCCAAAGGAATCTTTTCAACCAAATACTGATAATCCATTAAGACATCGCCCACCACCAGCACGTCTGCTGCAACCAACGGGATCCCCCTTCGAAGCTTTACCTTGCCTAGCAATTGATTCATTTCTATTAGTTTAGCTTAAAGCCCGTTTTTCCTGCTTAGAGGCGAAAAAGGCCCCGAAGTGCCTTTTTCAGCCGTTTTGTTTACAGTTTACAGATTAATGGTGTTTAAGCCTCAATACGGGCAGGCTCAGATAAGGCACCTGCTGCCTGCTGCTCTTTCAGCCTTTCGAACAATGCTTGAGGGTAATCTTTGTTCGGCTCTTCCAGGATAACCGCATATAAAGCGGCGCCTAAAATCGGCTCCAAAAGGGGTTTGGCCAAGACAACATTGCTTGACTCGAGGTAGGAGCGCAGTGGTTTTAAGATCAGATCGCCCGCTTTAAACACCCCGCCTGAATAAGACACGGTGACTTCAGCGGAAGGGTCGAATTTTAACTGGCTTAAAATGGCCTTGACCGTCAAGCTGTTTTCGTAAGCCGCTGTTTTGTAAGCCTCAATTGCATTGCTGTCGCCGGCTGAGGCCGCTTCCTGCATGATTTGGGCCAAACCGGCGATTTGATCCCTTTCCATTTTCAGTTCAAAGTGGACATAATCGATTAAATCAAAATCGCGCTGCAGCCCCAATGTCTTTTTAGTGATTTCGTAAAGCGGTGTTTTCGGCAGCCGGAAATCGGACTGTTTACTGAAGAGCTCAATAACCTTTTTGCCCAACCAGTGGGCCGAACCTTCATCACCGCAGAAATAACCCCAACCGCTGGAGCGCGCCGCATTACCTAAAGTATCCTTGCCAAAGCCGATGGCGCCCGTGCCGCACACTAGGTTGATGCCGGGCAGGCAGGCCAAAGAACCGGCCCAACCGGCCTCCACATCATTGCCGCACTGCAGATTCCCGCCTAAGATTTCTTTCATGTGCCTTTCATGCTCCGCCGCCCCCTGTAAGTCTTCGCCAAAGCCGGGCAGGCCTAAAAAGGAATATCTTATATCAGGCAGGCCAATGCCCGCCAGCTCACAAGCCTTAGTAATCCCCCGGCGGATAATATCCTGGGCCGCCGTCATGCCGATCTGCAAATAATGGCTGGTGGGAGAGCGTACATGAGCTTTTATGCTGCCTTCCCCGTCGATTAATAAAAAGTCGGTTTTAGTGCCGCCGCCGTCTACTCCTAAATACATTAAAACGCCTCCTTCTCAGCGGATACCGATCCATTCCAGTTTAACTA
>JBHGWS010000029.1:0-2685 GCA_041936745.1 Candidatus Darwinibacter acetoxidans | reverse complement strand
GCCCAGCTGTTTCATGAGAGCGACATCTTCTTTGTAGAGATGGTAGTGGTTGCACGCCACATCGCCCGTATGGCCGTGAAGAGTTTTGCCGGGGGTGTGGCTAAACTGGTCCCAGATGGATGCACCGCGGCCGTCTTCGTTTGCAGCACCTTCAATTTGATATGAAGCGGTGGCTACTCCCCAAATAAAATCGTCTGGAAATTTCATGGATTATTCCTCCTAAATTTTACTAAAGTGACAGAATAAGATGCTAAAATTACTTCTTGGCCCCACACCTTCTGTTTAAGCTCTACTTGTTCGGCGTTATCAACCCAAAGACTTGTGATGGAGCCTCGTGCTTGCGGGAACTTTAAAGTTAAAGGGGCTTCTTTCTTATTAATCAGCAGGAAACGGTATTCTTCTGCCGTGAGCGAACCATAAGCCTTCAGCTGCTCGTTAGATAGCGGCTGTTTTACAGCATGCCAACTATCTCCCATCCGGGCCAGCAGCCAATGGACAAAATAAGTGGGGCGGGGCCAAAGAGCCATATCAAAAAGGCCGTGCCCTCCCGTACCCTGCAGGGCAAAATAGGCGGCGTAATCCAACTCGGCCAATACCATTTCACCGTACACTTCGGCCAACCAAAGCGCAGCGGTCATATCCGTTAAAAGGCGGGCGTGCCGGGTACGCCAGCTGAGCCCGAATTCCGAGATAAAAAGGGGTATCTGCCGCTCCCAGCCCAAGGGGTTAATTTCAGGATCCTGGGTCCAGGCGCGAAAAGTCCTGATGTGGCTGCCTACCTCCGCCGCCGTAGCTAGGGCTTTTTCCCGGGGTGCCGATCCGTCAGTGGGATACCACTGCCAGGCTAAAACATCGACAACATCGCCGGCCAACGTTAAAAAGGTTTTCAACCACTTTTCATTAGGCGTTCCGGTGACTGCCGGCCCAATGATTACGGCATCGGGATCGATTGCCTTGATTGCCAGGGCGTACTCTCTGAACTTCTCTGCGTAATATTCCGGTGTCCAATGAGGGGCACCTCTATTGGGGCCGTATAAATCCGGCTCATTGCCTATAAACCAGTGGTGGATGCCGAGATTTTCATGTTGAACAAACCGGACCCACTTGACCGCTTCGGCCACATCGCCCTGAGAAATATTGTGCTGGACCATGGGTGTTGCTTCCAGGGCATCTGTCGCTAACATAAACAGCTGTAAAGAAGCTTCGGAGAGGAGGTTCTCATCCCCGTAATTCCCTGCAGGAAACCTAAGGTGGGGGATGTTTAATTCCCGGTACTCGGTCAGTAAATCGAACACGATCATCCAATTGCCGAAATTCATGCCGTTTAATACGCCGGGCTTGACCTCGGTTAGTTTCTCGCCCAATGTAATTTCGTAGCTTTGACCGAAGGTATTGGCGGGCACAGACAACAACAGCGCCAAAATCAACACGAGCCAAACTTTCAAATTGATTTTTATTACCCCCTAGCCTTTGATAGCCCCCGCAGTTAAGCCCGAAATGATCTGTTGGGAAGCGAGCAGGAATACAATTAGAATCGGTAATACGCCTAAAGCGGTACCAAACATTACCGCTCCGTAATCAGTACTGATTTCCCCCTGCAGGCTACGAAGAGCAAGAGGCACAGTATAAGTGGCCCGTTCTTTCATGATAATCAACGCACCCATAAAATCATTCCAGGAACCAATGAAGGTCACCATACCTAAAGCACCGAGTCCCGGGCCGCTTAAAGGTAATACTATACGCCAATAGATTTCGAATTCGCCGCAGCCGTCAATTCTCGCTGCATCTTGCAACTCTCGGGGGATGGCACTTTCCATGTACTGCCTTAAAAGGAAGATGCCAAAAGCGTTAGCCATGCCGCCGACATAAAGAGCGCGGGGTTGATTAATCCAACCGAACCAGCGCATCATAATAAACCAAGGAATAGTGTTTAAAACACCGGGGATCATCATGGTTCCAAGCATGATCCCAAACAGCAAATCCTTGCCTTTAAAATCGTAAAAGGAGAAGCCATAGGCACCCAAAGAACAGAAGAATAATGTTGTAAATGTGGCCATCGATGCTATATAGAAACTATTCCAGATGTTGCGTAGAAAGGGGACAAACTCTAACAGGTTCTTGTAATTCGTGACAAGGTGAGAGCCAAACCACAAAGTAGGCGGGAAAGAGAAAATCTCGCTCCTACTTAAAGTGGCCAAAATAAACATCCAATAAAAAGGGAAGGCCGTAATCAGCACACCAACGACTAAGATCATATACTGTTACGTCTTAAATTAAATGGGTAAGAATACCCGGGTTTGTATCAAATTAAATGTCTTCGGTATTAGATCGCAAGATAAAATAACTTGCGATTTTTTCTTTCTTAATTTGTCCCCGAAATTTGATAGAATAGATCCATATCTTTCCGGGAGGCAACTTATGCAAATAATCTTTGATCCGGGCTGTTCAGCTGAAGAGTACGTGGCTCAAGGATATGTTGAACCGCCCAGACCACGAATTTGTTTTAGCTGTAAAATCGGTAAACCTCACAAACATGGGTTTTACGAGCGTTTTTATCTTGATGGAGTTAATTGCTTTCGCATTAAGGTACGCCGTTACCGTTGCCCTCGCTGCGGTATTACCATTTCATTTCTTCCGAGTTTTTGCGTACCGCAATTCCAATATTCGTTGCATGTGCTTTGGCGG
>JBHGWS010000028.1:0-14684 GCA_041936745.1 Candidatus Darwinibacter acetoxidans | reverse complement strand
AGGCACAGAAATGATTATGCCCGGCGACAACACGAACTTAATCGGTGAATTGATAACTCCCATCGCCATGGAAGAAGGGCTGCGCTTTGCAGTGCGTGAAGGCGGCCGGACCGTGGGAGCGGGCGTTGTAACTAAAATTCTGGAGTAACAACAACCCTAAACCGGGAAGGGGGTTTGCCCCCTTCTTTCTTTTGCGGCTGCCGGGGTGTTGACACCAGATCTAAAATGTGTTAAATTCTAATGGTATTTCGACTGTCTGGAGGTGGCAGCTGTGCGGATCGGCATTACGCTTGAATGCAGCCAATGCAAGAACCGGAATTATCGTACGAAGAAGAACAGAAGAAACGACCCGGACCGCATTGAATTAAAAAAGTATTGCAGTACCTGCAGGACCCATACCATTCACAAAGAAACCCGCTAGGGTGCAAAGGATGTGAGGAATATGGTAACATTGCCTAAAAAGCCCGTGTTTTTGAATAAGATAAGCAAATTTTTTCGTGAAGTAAGATCGGAAGTGCGCAAGGTGTCGTGGCCTAACCGCAAGGAATTGGTTACTTACACGATTGTTGTGATAGTTACCGGAGTAATAGTTGCTCTTTTCAGCGGTGCTGTCGACGTGCTTTCTACCGGGCTCTTGAACTTATTAGGTCGATTAGGGGGGTGAGGGGCGCTTTGAATAGGTCCCTTCAAAATGAATGATACTGAAAAGGCGAACGATAACAGATTATGGTATGTAGTACACACATATTCCGGCTATGAAAACAAGGTCAAGGCCAATTTGGAAAAACGAGTTGAATCCATGGGCATGGAAGAAGAAATTTTCCAAGTCATAGTGCCTGTGGAAGACGTGGTGGAGTATAAAGACGGGAAGAAAAAGATCACGCCGCGTAAAGTGTTTCCCGGCTACGTAATGGTGGAAATGATCGTTACGGATGATTCTTGGTATGTAGTCCGCAATACGCCCGGTGTTACCGGTTTTGTGGGCAGCGGTGTCAAGCCAATCCCCTTGGAGGAACACGAGGTTGACACCATTTTACGGGATATGGGAGTAGAAGTCCCCAAAACGGAATTTTCCCTGGGGGAATCTGTTAGAGTTACTGACGGCCCTTTTCGCGATTTTACAGGTTCAATCACGGAAATTAATTTGGATAAAGGAAAAATACGGGTAAATATTTCAATGTTTGGGCGTGATACGCCGGTTGAACTCGACTTCCATCAGGTATCTAAGCTCTAACGGATCCGGATTTGTCAGTGGGAGGACGTCTGTCCGCCAAGACCACAAAATTTTAAGGGGGTGTATGCGCCGTGGCAAAAAAAGTAAGTTCTATTATCAGATTGCAGGTAAATGCAGGCAAAGCTAACCCGGCGCCGCCGGTGGGACCGGCATTAGGCCAACACGGTGTTAATATTATGGAGTTTTGCAAGGCCTTCAATGAAAGGACCGCTAATCAAATGGGTATGATTATCCCTGTCGTGATTACGGTTTACGAAGACCGGACTTTCAGTTTTATCACCAAGACTCCGCCGGCATCGGTTTTGATTAAAAAAGCTGCCAACATTGAACTCGGTTCCGGTGTTCCCCACCTGGAAAAGGTAGGGACGATTAAGCGGAGCCAGATTCGGGAAATTGCCGAATTGAAAATGCCTGATCTGAATGCGGCGAATATTGAAAACGCAATGCGGATGGTCGAAGGCACTGCCCGCAGTATGGGCGTTATCGTAGAAGATTAAGATGAGGAAGATCGGTGGGAGGAACTTCGTTCCGCTCGCACCACAAAGGAGGATTTAAAATGGCAAAACGACGAGGCAAAAGGTATCAAGAAAACTTTAAGCTCGTTGATCGCGAAAAGTTTTATTCGCCTAAGGAAGCCATTGCGTTGGTAAAAAAATGTGCAAACGCTAATTTCGATGAAACGGTGGAAATCGCCCTTAAACTCGGCGTTGACCCCCGCCATGCGGACCAGCAGGTACGGGGCACGGTTATTCTGCCCCACGGCACGGGCCGCGATATTCGGGTTTTAGTCTTTGCCAAAGGCGAAAAAGCGGCCGAGGCCGAAGAAGCGGGCGCTGATTTTGTCGGCGCTGAAGATTTAGCCGAAAAAATTGAAGGCGGTTGGACCGATTTTGATATGGCAGTAGCCACACCTGACATGATGAGTGTCGTAGGCAGGCTCGGCCGCATCTTAGGCCCCCGCGGCTTAATGCCCAATCCCCGGTCGGGCACTGTCACTATGGACGTTGGCCGGGCGGTGGAAGAATTAAAAGCGGGGAAAGTTGAATACCGCGTCAATAAAGAAGCGGGAATGCATGTACCGATCGGTAAGGCGTCTTTCAGCGAAGAACAGCTTTATGATAATTTAGCGGCATTTATGGATGCTTTAGTTAAAGCCCGCCCCGCCAGTGCCAGAGGCGTTTTTGTCCGCCGGGCATACCTTGCCAGCACGATGGGGCCGGGGGTTAGACTTAACCCGCAAGAAACAGCTGCCTTAAAATAGGGTTGACCCCTACCGTAGGCCATGTTATACTAAAAAAGCTGTATAACTGAATATAAGAACCGAAGACAGCCGGTGCCCGGCCTGCTCCAAAGCAGGCAGGGCTGAAAGAAAGATTTCGCCCGCCGAGGTTGGAGAAAGTGCCTTGCTTTAATGTGCAAGTTTGGGATCTCCGCCTTGGGCGGCAGATCCTTTTTGTTTTCCCAGGAGGTGAAAGAATGGCTCGACCGGAAAAAGTAGCGCTTGTGGAAGAAATTAAAGATCGCCTTTCCCGGGCCAAGGGGGGCGTACTTACCGACTACCGCGGATTAAATGCGGCGGAGATGACAGCTCTGCGCAAAGAGCTGCGGGAAGCGGGGGTTGAATTCAAAGTTTTTAAAAACACCCTAGCAACTTTGGCAGCGGAAGATTTGGCTATGCAGGATTTGATTCCCCTGCTCAACGGACCCACTGCCTTTGCTTTTGGATATGAGGACCCGGTGGCTGCTGCCAAGATCATCACTGAATTTGCGAAAAAAAGCCGTGAACTTGAGATAAAAGGCGGCATTTTAGATGGTTCGGTGTTGGATATCCAGGGGGTACGGAATCTGGCAGGCCTGCCCAGCCGTGAGGTGCTTTTATCGATGGTGGTCCGTGCTATGCAGGGGCCCATCAGCGGCATGGCCAATGTCCTGCAGGGTAATATCCGTAAGCTGGTTTACGCCTTAGAGGCGATTAGAGAGCAAAAGGAAGCCGGCGCCTAAGTGCCGGACCATAAAGGAGGAAATTTGAATGACCAGAGAGGAAATTTTAGCAGCAATTGAAAATATGACAGTGTTGGAACTAAGTGAATTGGTAAAAGCTATGGAGGAAAAATTCGGCGTATCCGCGGCAGCACCCGTTGCAGCTGTGGCAGCACCGGCGGCGGAAGCGGAAACGGCGGAAGAGCAGACCGAATTTGACGTAATCTTAAGCGGTGTCGGCGAGAAGAAGATTGCTGTCATTAAAGCTGTCCGAGAGATTACCGCTCTCAGCTTAAGAGATGCTAAAGCCTTAGTGGACGAAGCACCTAATGCTGTTAAAGAAGGCGTTTCCAAAGAAGAAGCGGAAGAAATCAAAGAGAAACTGGAAGAAGCAGGTGCAACTGTCGAAATTAAGTAAGTGCAAATAATGTAAAAATATAGGGCCGTCCTCAGGAGGGCCCTATATTTGCTTGACATCAAAAAACCTCTATGATATCATTGATAGGTGGCAAAAGAGGGGAGAACATACCCTACTTAAATAGTTATTCAACATAAATAGCGGGAATCCTGCTAAGTTCGCATTTATTTTTGCAGGTTGGAAAGGACAATAACTAAAGCGAGGGAGGGCACCCTTGCTTTTAATCATATTTCTTGGATATAACTAAGGAGAGGTGAGGGCATTTGGTGGAAGTGAAACAAGCGAGTCGGCGGAAACGGCATAATTTTGGCAAAATTGATGAAGTTCTTGAAATGCCTAACTTGATCGAGATCCAACACGAGTCATATGATTGGTTTTTGAAAACAGGCTTAAGAGAAATGTTCGATGATGTTTCCCCTATTCAAGATTTCACCGGCAATCTGGTTTTGGAGTTTATGGAATACAGTTTTGGAAAACCAAAGTATACCGTAAAAGACTGCAAAGATCGGGATGCAACCTACGCTGCGCCTCTGAGAGTGCAGGTTCGGCTGGTTAACAAAGATACGGGTGAAGTGAAAGAACAGGAAGTTTTTATGGGTGATTTTCCCTTAATGACGGAACACGGCACCTTTATCATTAACGGCTCCGAGCGCGTCGTTGTCAGCCAGTTGGTCAGATCCCCCGGTGTTTATTTCAACTATAAAGTTGATACCGCGGGCAAAAAATTATATTCCGCCAACATCATACCTAACCGCGGTGCTTGGTTAGAGTTTGAAACGGACTCCAACGAAGTTATCTCCGTCCGGATTGACCGGACCAGAAAACTGCCTGTTACCGTCTTGATTCGCGCCCTGGGCTTAGGGAGCGATGCAGAGATTTTAGAAGCCTTTCATTACGCGCCGATCATTCGGTCCACTTTGGAAAAGGACAACATAGGCTCGGAAGAAGAGGCCTTAATCGAAATTTACAAAAGGCTGCGGCCGGGGGAACCCCCAACGGAAGAAAGTGCCAGAAGCCTCTTTTCTACGCTCTTTTATGAGCCGCGCCGCTATGATTTGGCCGGTGTTGGCCGTTACAAAGTTAATAAAAAGCTGCGGCTGACAGAGCGGCTTGTCAATAAGACGGCGGCGGAAAATATTGTCGATCCCAATACGGGCGAATTGATTGTGCTGAAAGGTGAGCTTATTTCCCGCCGCAAAGCGGAACAAATCCACGCCGCGGGTATTAACGCAGTCTACCTGTCTGTGCGGGACGACCAGGTAATCCGGCTTTTCGCCAACGAAGAACCGGGGCCCAACGTTACCGTCATTACTCCCGCGGACATTTTAGCCACCATCAATTATATGGTGGGGTTGTCTTATGATATCGGCCACGTAGATGATATCGACCATTTAGGCAACCGCAGGCTGAAAAGCGTCGGCGAATTACTCCAGAATCAATTCCGGATCGGCTTAAGCCGTATGGAACGAGTCGTGCGGGAACGCATGACTATTCAAGATGTGGAAATAATTACTCCACAGGCCTTGATTAACATCCGGCCGGTTGTGGCGGCCATTAAAGAGTTTTTCGGCTCCAGCCAGCTGTCCCAATTTATGGATCAAACCAATCCTTTAGCAGAGTTAACTCATAAACGCAGGCTCAGTGCCTTAGGCCCCGGCGGGCTTTCCAGGGATCGAGCCGGGTTTGAAGTGCGCGACGTGCACCATTCCCACTACGGCAGGATGTGCCCCATTGAAACGCCGGAAGGGCCTAATATCGGCCTGATCGGTGCTTTGACCACTTATTCCCGGATTAACGAATACGGGTTTATTGAGACACCTTACCGCATCGTTGAAGACGGCTTGGTCACGGATGAGATCAGATACCTGACCGCTGATGAAGAAGATGCTTTCCGCATTGCCCAAGCTAATGAGGCGACGGGGGAAGATAGACGGTTTGCAAACAACCGGGTTACGGTAAGGGAAGCAGAAGAGATTAAAAACGTTGCCGCGGAATTTGTTGAATTTATGGATGTTTCGCCAAAGCAAATCGTCAGTATAGCTACAGCCTTGATTCCCTTTTTAGAAAACGATGACGGTGCCCGAGCCCTCATGGGGGCAAATATGCAGCGGCAAGCAGTACCTCTTTTGGAGGCGGAAGCGCCTCTCGTTGGTACAGGCATGGAATATAAAGCGGCTATTGATTCCGGCGCCCTTATTTTAGCCAAAAACGACGGCGTTGTGGAAAAGGTTACCAATAGGGAAATTGTTGTAAAAACTGCAGGGGGCAGGGAGCGCTATCCTCTCCTAAAGTTTGAACGTTCCAACCAAGGAACCTGCATCAACCAAAAGCCGCGCTGTGTGGCCGGACAGGAAGTCAAGGCCGGCGATCTCTTAGCCGACGGCCCTTCCACCGATCAAGGCGAGCTTGCTTTGGGGCGAAACGTGGTTGTCGCTTTTATGCCTTGGGAAGGCTATAATTTCGAAGATGCTATTTTACTGAGCGAAGAATTAGTTAAAGAAGATACCTTTACCTCCATTCATATTGAAGAATACGAGGCGCAGGCCCGCGATACAAAACTGGGGCCGGAAGAAATCACCCGGGATATCCCCAATGTGGGGGAAGACAGCCTGAAAAACTTGGACGATCGGGGCATTGTGCGGATCGGGGCGGAAGTCAAGCCGGGAGATATCTTAGTCGGTAAAGTAACGCCGAAAGGGGAAACAGAATTAACCGCGGAAGAACGCCTCTTGCGGGCAATTTTTGGCGAAAAAGCCCGGGAAGTGAGGGATACATCACTGCGGATCCCCCACGGCGAGGGCGGCATAGTTGTCGACATCAAAGTGTTTTCCCGTGAAGACGGCGATGAATTGGCGCCGGGGGTCAACCGCCTTGTGCGCTGTTATGTTGCGCAGAAGAGAAAGATCTCCGAAGGCGATAAAATGGCCGGCCGCCACGGTAATAAAGGGGTAATCTCCCGGATTATGCCGGTTGAAGACATGCCGTTCTTACCTGACGGTACTCCTGTTCAAATCGTTTTAAACCCCTTGGGGGTTCCTTCCCGGATGAATATCGGGCAGATCTTGGAAACCCACTTAGGGATGGCCGCCAGGCTTTTAGGCATCCACGTGGCAACACCTGTCTTTGATGGAGCCACAGAAGTAGAAGTAATGGACATGATGGAAAAGGCGGGGATGAGCCGGGACGGCAAGACCATTCTTTATGACGGCCGGACCGGTGAACCGTTTGATAACCCTGTAACCGTGGGCATCATTTATATTGTAAAATTAGCCCACTTAGTTGATGATAAAATCCATGCCCGCTCCACAGGGCCCTATTCTTTGGTAACGCAGCAGCCTTTGGGCGGCAAAGCTCAATTCGGCGGCCAAAGATTCGGGGAAATGGAAGTGTGGGCGCTGGAGGCCTATGGTGCGGCTTACACTCTGCAGGAGATGTTGACGGTTAAATCCGACGACGTCGTCGGCAGGGTTAAAACTTACGAAGCGATTGTCAAGGGTGAAAACATCCCCGAACCGGGTGTGCCCGAGTCCTTCAGGGTTTTAATAAAAGAGCTGCAGAGTTTGGCTTTAGATGTGCGTGTTTTAGGCGAAAACGAGCAGGAAATTGAAATTAAAGAAGAGGAAGAAGACATCAGTGAGATGGCGAGGGAACTAGGCATTGATATTCGGGGCCGCGGCGCAAGCACGACGATCTCCCGGTCGCCAAAACCAACTCAGCGCCAAGAATCCGCTGCCGAAGATGACGACGATGATAAAGATGAAGATGATAACGGCGGTGAAGACGAAGATGATGTCTCTTTTGAAGACCTAGATGATTACGCCGATGAAGACTACGATGAAGATGATTTTTAGTGTAATCAGCGGCTAGCTTAAAAGGAGGTTGGGCCTTTGCTGGATGTCAATAATTTTGATAGGATTCGGATTGGGCTGGCATCACCTGAACAAATCCGGGCATGGTCGAGCGGGGAGGTTAAAAAACCGGAAACAATTAACTACCGTACGCTCAAACCGGAACGGGAAGGGCTTTTTTGTGAAAAGATCTTTGGTCCTACGCGAGATTGGGAATGCCACTGCGGCAAATACAAACGGGTTAGGTATAAAGGCATCGTTTGCGATCGCTGCGGAGTGGAGGTAACCCGCGCAAAAGTCCGCAGGGAGCGGATGGGCCATATAGAATTGGCCGCCCCCGTAAGTCATATTTGGTTTTTTAAAGGAATTCCCAGCCGGATGGGTTTAATCTTAGATATATCCCCCAGGACTTTGGAAAAGGTACTTTATTTCGCTTCTTATATCGTCATTGATCCCGGGGAAACAACTTTAACCAAACAACAGCTTCTCAGTGAAGGTGAATACAGGGAATATAGGGATAAGTACAAGAATTCTTTCAAAGCGGGGATCGGAGCCGAAGCGGTCAGAGAGCTTTTGGAAGACTTGGATCTGGAGAAAATGAGTAAAGAGCTGCGGCAGGAAATAATGGATACTTCCGGCCAGCGGCGCGCTCGGGCTATCAGGCGCTTGGAGGTTGTGGAGGCTTTCCGCACTTCCGGCAACAACCCGGCCTGGCTTATCCTAGATGTGATACCGGTTATCCCTCCTGAGCTGCGGCCCATGGTCCAGCTGGACGGGGGCAGGTTTGCCACATCTGACTTAAACGATCTTTACCGGCGGGTCATTAACAGAAATAACCGCCTAAAGCGGTTATTGGAGCTGGGTGCCCCCGCAATTATAGTGCGCAATGAAAAGCGGATGCTGCAGGAAGCCGTCGATGCTTTAATCGATAACGGCCGCCGCGGCAGAGCGGTAACGGGTCCGGGCAACAGGCCTTTGAAATCCTTAAGCGATATGCTCAAGGGCAAACAGGGCCGCTTCCGCCAAAACCTCTTGGGTAAACGGGTGGATTATTCCGGCCGCTCGGTAATTGTCGTCGGCCCCACTTTGCGTATGCACCAATGCGGCTTGCCTAAGGAAATGGCCCTGGAATTGTTCAAGCCTTTTGTTATGAAGGAATTGGTGGAAAAAGAATTAGCCCATAATATTAAGAGTGCTAAAAAGATGGTGGAAAGGGTGCGGCCCGAAGTTTGGGACGTGGTGGAAGAAGTTATTAAAGAGCACCCGGTTTTGTTAAACCGAGCACCAACTTTACACCGCTTAGGTATCCAGGCCTTTGAGCCCGTTTTGGTCGAAGGCAAAGCTATTCAGATTCATCCTTTGGTCTGCCCCGCTTACAACGCGGACTTTGACGGCGACCAAATGGCAGTGCACGTTCCTTTGTCAGCGGAAGCGCAGGCAGAGGCGCGTTTGTTGATGCTGTCTACCAACAACATTTTGGTGCCTTCCAGCGGGCGACCCATTGTTACGCCGACGCAAGACATGGTCGTGGGCCTTTATTACCTCACGGCGCACAGGGAAGGCGCCAAAGGCGAAGGGCGCTACTTCGGGTCAGTTGATGAGGTGCGTCACGCCTATGAAGCGGGTGCGGTCGACTTACATGCTTTGATCACTCTGCGCTTGGAAGACCATTCCCGCCTGGAGACCACCCCCGGCCGCCTGTTTTTCAACAGCATCCTGCCGGACGGCCTGGAGTATCTCAATCATGAGATGGATAAAAAGAAGCTCGGTGTTTTAGTAAACCAGCTTTACCAATTGGAAGGGGCCAAAAACACGGCCAAGATCTTGGACGAAATTATGCGGCTGGGCTTTAAATACTGTACAAAGTCCGGCACATCCGTTTCTGTAGCTGATATAGTGGTGCCCACAGGCAAACATGAGAAAATCAGCCGGGCGGAAGAAGAAGTAGAACAGATTGAAACTCAGTTCCGGCGGGGGCTTTTGACCGGGGAAGAACGCTACCAGCGGGTTTGCGCCGTTTGGACCAGGACCAAAGAGGAAGTTACGCAGGAAATGGTGGATAACTTTGATAAGTTTAACCCCGTCTATATGATGGCTGTTTCCGGCGCGAGAGGCAATGAATCGCAGATCAGCCAATTGGCCGGTATGCGCGGTTTGGTTGCGGATCCCACGGGGAAAACTTTTGAAATTCCTATTAAAGCCAATTTCCGCGAAGGCCTTTCCGTCCTGGAGTACTTCATCTCCAGCCACGGTACGAGGAAGGGTTTGGCTGACACGGCGATTAAAACCGCTGACTCCGGTTACCTGACCCGCAGGCTGGTTGACGTTTCGCAGGATGTAATCGTGCGCGAATACGACTGCGGGACAACAGAAGCCATTACGGTAAGCGCTTTGAAAGAAATTTCCGGCGATCGGGAAACAATTATAGAACCTCTCTGGGAGCGTTTGGCGGGCAGAGTTGCCGCAAAAACCGTAACCAGCCCTAAAACCGGTGAAATATTGATCAATGCCAATGAAATGATCGATGATGATTGTGCCCAGCGGATAGAAAATGCCGGTATAGAGGAAGTGGAAATTCGCTCCGTCCTAGCCTGCAACACGCAGTATGGCGTCTGCGCCAAATGCTATGGGCGCAACTTGGCAAATGGCGACTTGGTTGATGTGGGCGAAGCGGTTGGTATCATTGCTGCCCAGTCGATTGGGGAGCCCGGTACACAGCTGACCATGAGGACTTTCCACACCGGTGGGGTAGCAGGCGATGACATTACCGCAGGCCTGCCCCGGGTGGAGGAGCTATTCGAAGCCCGCAAGCCGAAAGGCCAGGCCATTATCAGTGAAATCGCCGGAACATTAGAGATAGACGAATCCAAGGGTGTCCGCAAAGCTATAATCAAAGGGGCTGAAGAAGATAAGACCTACACCATCCCCTACGGTGCCCGCTTAAGGGTCAGAGACGGCAGCGAACTGGCTGCGGGGGATAGGATTACAGAAGGCCCCGTCAACCCCCACGATATTTTAGCTGTGCAGGGTACCTTGGCAGTCCAAGAATATTTAGTCCAGGAAGTACAGGAAGTTTACCGCTCGCAGGGCGTCAATATCAACGATAAGCACATTGAAGTGATCGTCAGGCAGATGCTGCGCAAGTGCAAAGTGGTGAGCTCCGGGGATACTTTAATGCTGCCCGGCTCTTTAGTCGATGTTTTCGATTTCGAGATTGAAAACGAGCGCGTAATTAAGGAAGGCGGCGAGCCCGCCCGGGCTGAACCCACTTTATTGGGGATCACCAAAGCATCGCTGGCCACGGAAAGCTTCTTATCGGCAGCTTCTTTCCAGGAGACAACGCGTGTCTTAACGGAGGCTTCCGTAAAAGGGCGTTTAGATAAACTTCTGGGCTTGAAAGAAAACGTCATTATCGGTAAGCTGATCCCTGCCGGCACGGGCATGGTCCGCTACCGGAATGTCGAAATAGATGTGGCCGGTTTGGAGGTCGAGGAGATCTCGGAAAACGAGGTTGTAGACACTGAAGCGGAGATCGCTTCCGGTTAAATTTCTTCCGAATATTTTATTGACAGATGGGCAACTCAGTGATAGAATGAGCTAGTGTCGGCCCGCAGGGGTTTTCCCCTGCGGGATCTGTGAGTAAGGGGGAGACTATAATGCCAGGCAGACTTGCCAACTCGCAAAAAGCAGTCGGAGCTAAACAGACTCTGAAAGCGGTTCAAAACGGGCAGGTGGAGCTAGTTTACCTTGCTCTTGATGCTGATGGGCATGTAACCGATCCCATTCGCCAAGAATGCGAAGACAGGGGGATCGCTGTAGTTGAAGTGGATTCCATGGCGGAATTGGGCCAAGCGTGCTCTATAGAAGTTGGGGCCGCCGTTGCGTCAATTCTGAAGCCGCATTAAGCCAGACTGAAAGGAGGTCGTCTGTAGTGCCAACTATCAATCAGTTAATTAGGAAAGGCCGTCGGAAGCAAAAGTCGAAAAGTGCCGCTCCCGCTTTGTCGTACAGTCAAAACACACTGCGTGATGAGATTGTCCACAATAAACGGGGGGCACCGCAAAAAAGGGGTGTTTGCACGCGAGTTTATACCGCAACGCCCAAAAAACCAAATTCGGCCCTGCGCAAAGTTGCCCGGATTAGATTAACTAACGGTATAGAAGTAACATCCTATATCCCGGGTGAAGGCCATAACTTACAAGAACACAGCGTGGTTTTAATCCGCGGCGGTAGGATCAAAGACCTGCCGGGGGTACGCTATCACGTTGTAAGAGGCACATTGGACGCAGCAGGAGTGACGGACCGCCGTCAGGCTCGTTCTAAATACGGTGCTAAAAGGCCAAAATAAGAATGGGGTGAAAATGAATGCCGAGAAAAGGAAGTGTCCCCAAGAGGGAAGTAATTCCGGATCCGCTGCACGGCAGTGAACTGGTTACAAAGTTTATCAACGCCATCATGCTGGACGGCAAGCGGGGAATCGCCGAGGCCATCATGTATGAAGCTTTGGCAGCTGCCGAAGAAAGAACGGGTATTAAAGCAGTGGAACTTTTGGATCAAGCAATGAATAATGTTATGCCCGTCTTAGAGGTAAAACCTCGCCGCGTCGGCGGAGCCACCTACCAAGTACCTGTAGAGGTTAGGGCTGACCGCCGCCAAGCGTTAGCTCTGCGCTGGATCGTTCAACACGCCAGGCTCCGTGGTGAAAAAACCATGACGGAAAGACTGGCTGCGGAACTGATGGATGCGGCTAACAACCAAGGCGGGGCTGTCAGGCGAAAAGAAGATGTTCACCGTATGGCGGAGGCTAATAAGGCTTTTGCCCACTACCGTTGGTAGTGACACTACCGCTGGTAAACTCGCTGCCTTGGGCAGCGGTAAAATTGATAGAGATGGAATTTGGCGCGGTGAATTTACTCGGCTGGAGGGAGTAGAGAAGTGGCAAGAGAATTTTCGATTGAAAAAACAAGAAATATAGGAATTATGGCGCACATTGATGCGGGTAAAACCACAACCACTGAGCGGATTCTCTTCTACACCGGGAAAGTTCATAAAATCGGTGAAACCCACGAAGGTGGGGCGACAATGGACTGGATGGCACAAGAGCGCGAGCGGGGAATCAGCATTACCTCCGCGGCAACAACCTGCCATTGGAAGGATCACAGAGTCAACATTATCGACACGCCCGGACACGTGGACTTTACCGTAGAAGTTGAGCGCTCACTAAGGGTGCTGGACGGCGCGGTAGCGGTCTTTTGTTCCGTTGGGGGTGTGGAACCGCAGTCCGAAACCGTTTGGCGCCAAGCTGATAAATATCATGTCCCCCGCCTGGCCTATGTCAACAAGATGGATCGGGTGGGTGCGGATTTTGAACGGGGAGTCGCTATGATTTCCGACCGTTTAGGTGCTAATCCCGTACCGATTCAGTGGCCAATTGGCGCTGAAGATACCTTCAGGGGGCTGGTAGATTTAATTGAAATGAAAGCCTACATTTATGTAGACGATTTAGGTAACTTTGAGGAAAGCGAAATACCCGCAGAAGTCTTAGAAGAAGCAGAAGCTGCCCGTCAGCTGATGCTGGAGAAAATTGCCGAAACAGATGACGATTTAACCTTAAAGTATCTCGAAGGGGAAGAAATAACGCCGGCGGAACTTAAAGCAGCCCTGCGTAAAGCCTGCATTGATGTGAAATTAATACCTGTGCTCTGCGGCTCATCCTTTAAAAACAAAGGCGTTCAACCTTTGTTGGATGCGGTGATTGATTATCTGCCTTCACCGGGCGATTTACCGCCTGTGGAAGGTACCAATCCCCAGAGCGGGGAAGTGGAGTACCGCTCTTTGGTCGATGACGAACCGTTTTCAGGCTTAGCGTTCAAGATTATGTCGGATCCTTATGTGGGCAAGCTGTCGTTTTTCCGGGTGTATTCTGGTACGTTAAGCTCGGGCAGCTATGTCCTGAATGTGAGTACCGGCAACAGAGAACGGGTTGGGCGGATTTTATTGATGCATGCCAACCACCGGGAAGAGGCGAAAACAGTCTACTCGGGCGATATCGCCGCCATTGTGGGCTTGAGGGACACCTCCACCGGAGACAGCCTGTCAGATGAAAAGCATCCGATTTTGCTGGAGGCACTGGAGTTTCCGGAACCGGTTATTAACCTGGCGGTCGAGCCCAGATCCAAAGCGGATCAAGATAAGCTGGGCAGTGCTCTGCACCGCTTAGCGGAAGAAGATCCTACTTTTCGGGTCTACACAGACGAAGAGACGGGCCAGACGATCATTGCGGGCATGGGCGAACTGCACCTGGAAGTAATCGTCGATCGGCTGCTTAGGGAATTTAAGGTGGAAGCAAACATCGGCAAACCGCAGGTTGCCTACAGGGAAACTTTGACTAAGGCGGCCAAGACCGAAGGAAAGTTCATCAGGCAGACAGGCGGCCGCGGCCAATACGGCCACGTCGTTTTAGAAGTGGAGCCTGCCGAGGCGGGGGCCGGTTTTGAATTTGAAAACAAAATTGTGGGAGGCGCCGTTCCCAAGGAATATATTTCCTCAGTGGAGGAGGGCGTTAAAGAAGCGATGCATTCAGGGGTTGTAGCAGGTTATCCTATGGTAGATGTCAAGGTTACAATAGTTGACGGCTCTTACCACGAGGTGGACTCATCGGAAATGGCATTTAAGATTGCCGGTTCCATCGGTTTCAAAAATGCCTGCAACCAGGCGGGCCCCGTACTTTTAGAGCCTATAATGAGCCTGGAAGTTGTCACGCCGGAAGACTTTGTGGGCGATGTGATGGGTGACATTAACTCCCGGCGCGGTAAAATTGAAGGGACGGAATTGAGAGGTAATACTCAGGTTGTGAAAGGATTCGTTCCTCTTTCGGAAATGTTCGGCTATGCTACAGTCTTACGTTCCTTGACGCAAGGAAGAGCCCAACACACCATGAGTTTTGCACACTACGAGCAAGTTCCGGTAGGCCTTGCAGAGAAAATCAGGACGTCCGCCGGAATGTAAATAGATAAATTTCAGACCCTAGATAACGAGGAGGAACACGAATGGCAAAGAAAAAGTTTGAAAGAACAAAACCCCATGTCAACGTGGGTACCGTAGGCCACGTAGATCACGGTAAAACAACTACTACAGCTGCAATTACCATGCTTCTGGGCCGCGAAAACAAGGAAATGATCAAGCAGTTCGAAGAAATTGATAA
>JBHGWS010000027.1:0-12658 GCA_041936745.1 Candidatus Darwinibacter acetoxidans | reverse complement strand
AATGGCAACACGGGGTACAGGTACTGTAGCAGATCGATTCTGTGAAGGTGCACTTTTGGATGCCTTAGAGTCAGGCTATATACAGATGCTGTTAAAACGTTTAGATGAAATCGCTAATGGATAGCCGCCTACTGGCATAATTAATAGTTAAAAGTGTAGAGATGGAAAATCAACCCCTACACGCTGTAACGCCTTCATAGACGGTATCTGTAGAGATAGTAGAGGTTGTAGAGATGTTTCAGCCACTATAGTATTCTAATTCTAGATACAACATAAATTCAAAAGTTCCTTAAGGTTACAAACACCTTTACCATTTCTTGCTAACTGCCGCCTACGACGCTGTTTAGGAGTGTAGAGGTGGTAGTTTCAGCTCTACATGAAGTCTACCATGTCTACATTAAAACTTGCGATATAGCGGTGTGAGGGGTTGAGCATGGTAGAATCAACTACTCTCAAATCACGCTTAAAGCAAAGTTCCGCCTGTGTTATCGTACAGCTTTGCCCCCATCAGGTCCATCTTGCCTGCTGGCAGTCTTTATATAAAATCATTTTTTGGCACTTGGATTATGAATGGTCGGGTCGTTATAATGATTGTTGACAGAACCTTGTAGATTGGCAGGTTTTTTACAGAAAATGGAGAATGTAGGTACAATGACAGGAAATCAAAAGGAGTTGTTGTAAATGAAAAAAATGTTGCTGAGTATTTGCCTTGTTTTGTTAATAGCATCTAGTGCTCTGGCTATACCGTACCCCTACGGGGATTATGATCTACCCACTACGGGGGATTTAGAAAAGGTATACAAATAAATAAAGGGAGAATACACTACGTTTTTACGTACAGAAGATGATCCCTACCCTTGGTTTATGTTCGGCACGGCAACTTTTTATGCCCCAATTGTGCTAGATGCTAGAGTTAACCAACTAGCCGATTATCAGTTTTGGACGGCAAATGAGAAGAGAAAAAACCGAGCTGATTTATTCAAGATAGTTGATAAATATATCACAATTATGCTTGAATTAGTTTCGGATCCGGATGTAAGCAAAGGTTATCGCTATGTGGATGTTGAGCACAAGGATACGGCTATCAGCAGAGTCATCTTGGAAACCAGTGAGGGACAACGTTATTTAGCGGAAATTTTGTCCGGTGGTGACGCTGAACCTATTAATGAAGCTTGGGCTGGCTGGTATTGTAGTAATACTGTGTTTTTTCCGCGTTTTGACAACGGTGAAGAAATTATTACGCCGGATACTAAATGGATGAAGATATGGGTTATTGCCGGTACAAACAGGATCTTCTTTCAATTTGACTTTGACTAACACCCTCCGTGAGACGACTACCGTCACCCCACCCACTCCAAGAGACCTTGATAGCTTTCTTTAGAGCCTGTCTTGCACCAAAACGCAAAGTGTTCGCAGTTATTGAAGAGGAGGTTGTAACCACCTTTTCCAATCGATGCCATCGCTCTTTGGACCACTTCAGCAGAATCATAGATCCAAAACTCTTCCCTGCTTTTAAAGCGAGGTACCTTATCTGTAAGGCCATAAGGTGATGGATGGTGTCCCTAGGTCCGTAGAATTTGGTTTCCTTAGTCTTGCTCCAAATAACTCATGATAGAGACAGATCACGCCGTGTTGATTATAGGTTGAATAGCGATTTGACCCTCAAGCATTGCTGCTAATACACCCATGTGTTTGTAGCCTCTTATCCTACGAAAACCTTGTTCTGCTCCCATAAAGCCGGCCGCAGCATGCCGTAAGACCATACTGCCATCCTTGAAGTTGCATACTCGGCGAATAAGTCCTCGACAAACCGAATTGGCTGATTCTAACGGATTTGTGTTGCTAAGAGTTTCACGCAACAGCCCAGGCAGATTAAGCCGCATCCACAAGTTTATCCATTTCCTTGATAAAACGGCGACTAACCTCGCTCTTGCTAGTACATACACCATCCCGATACTCCACTGTTCGCCAGTACTTCCGCGTGCTCACGCCTGCCAATAGTCTGGCCATGATAGCCTCGTTGAGCGGATCTTCTGATTGGAATTGCGCTAATGTGGGTAATGGCAATTCCCCATCCCTGTTAACACTCCGAACCCTTGGGCGTTTGGTATGAATCTTCTTGCCGCCCATCACGACCGTTGTTTGCTCTTGGCCGTGGCGATACCCTATACGGCAATTAGTACCGTGCTTGCCCTTGGGGCCGGCATATTGCCATTGTGACGACTCCTTCTAATTGTCTGATAGTGTTGTTTTTCTCAAACTCATTCTATCAGAATTATTTGGAGCCGTCAGTTTGGGACAGGCTCAATTCCGGGCGGCGGTACTCGCATGATAGCGACAATTTGATGGCAGGGGATTACTACTCTCTGCCAGCCGTCGAACTCCCCTTCTATTCTGCGCCTTACGAGAATAGAATCCTCATCTAATTCGGCAAAAAACCATCTTCCCAAAAAAGACTCCTCGCTGTTGGCTAACCAGATGCGTACCCACTGGCCGACAAAAATATCGAAGCGATCAGGACAATTGCAACACGCTCTTATACCCATTTTACTCCTCCTTCCAGTTTAATATATGAGGAGGGTTAAGAAAGGGGAATAGGACAGCATTCCTAAGATTTAAAGCCTTCCCTTCTTTTCTTTCCGCCCGAATAGGAAAAACAGGCTACAGCACTTTCCCGCAGTTTAGATACTATATAAATAGGAACTAGGGAGGGTTGGTAAAAATGAACAAAACAGCGGTGGGTATCTTAACGCCTTACTCCGCTCCTTTTCGTGCTTACGAAGCAGCGGCGCTGGAATTAAACGTTTCTTTGGTGGTAATGACCCCGGCGGATATAGCCTGGAAAGCCAAACAGGTGCGGGGGCTCGTCTTCAGCGGAGAGGCTTGGCGGAGGCGGACAGTGCCTTTACCGGGAGGGATTTATAATCGTTATTACGGCCCTAAGCCCGCGGTAGTGGACAGGCTGGAAAATATTTTGGGTGAAAACAAAGTGTTTAACCACATTACACGCTTCAACAAGTGGGAAGTGCATAACATCCTGCAGAGTACCGAGCTTTCACCTCTCCTACCCGCTACGCAGCCTTACAGCCCCGCTGTTTTTACTTCCTTTTTGGAGAAGTTCGGCAGGGTCATCTTAAAGCCCACTTTGGGGCATTTAGGGCTGCAAATTTACCTTGCGGAAAAAGATGATAATACCTACCATCTTTATTGCGGGTCGAGATATCCCAAATTTTCCTTCGCTTCCGCAGCGGAATTGGAGCACAAAGCAGCATCACTTTTGGCGGGTTCTTTTCTCATCCAGCAGTTCATCCCCTTCGCGGCCGTTGAAAGAAGGATTTTTGATACCCGCTTTTTAGTGCAAAAAGACGGGACGGGGACTTGGCGGACGGCCGGGGCATTAAGCCGTAAGGCCGTCAGTTATTCTTATATCACCAATGTCTCCAAGCGGGTCACGGCCGCCGCGGCGGTTCTTGAAAAGGCCTTTCCCAATCGCCCGCTCTTAAAAAAACTGCAGGCAATCAGCCTGGCCGCGGCCCAAAGCCTGGAGGCGGCCTTGGGTTCTTTGGGGGAAATCAGTGTTGATCTGGCGCTGGATCAAGAAGCCCGGCCCTGGCTGATTGAAATTAACGGCAAGCCCACAAAAAGCATCTTTAAAGAAATAGAGGACGAAGAGGCTTACAAAAACGCCTACCTTCTGCCTCTAGCCTACGCCTCTTATCTTGCCGCCGTTTAAGGCAGAAACAGGTGGGCATATTCTGCCAAAGACCTGCGCCGGTTGCCCTCCCGGCCTTCTTTGCCCTCGGCGCAGAAGAGGGAATTGAGGATGGCTTCTTCCACGGCTTCACCGACGGCCCGGAAAAGAAGATCTATATAGTTTTCGTTCAGCACTTTGACTGCGGCAAAGTGCTTTTTATTGTGGTGAGGCACCTGCCGGGCCGTACTGAAGCCGAATACTATGTCACCGCTGCCGTGGCCGAGATAGGAGCCCGTCCTGATGATGCCGACTTGGGCTCTTTGGCAAAGGCGCCTAAGCTGCCTTGCGCTCAAGGGGATATCGGTGGCTAAAACAACTATGATGGATCCTTTATCCTCACTCTGCTTTTCAGCCGCAGAATGCCGGGCGATAGTTTGCCCCACTTTGCTGCCGTTGACCAAGAGGTCTTCTTTCCGGCCGAAGTTGGCTAAAACCAAGGCACCTATTATGTAATCGCCGTTGCCCAATTTTACTGAGCGGGAAGAAGAACCGATACCCCCTTTGAGGCCGTAGCAGCTCATCCCCGTGCCGGCGCCGACGCTGCCTTGAGCAAAGTTCCCGGCGGCATTTTCAATTGCCCTGTGCACGTGCGATTTTTGAACGTGGCAGCCCCTGATGTCATTTAAATAGCCGTCATTGCACTCACCCACAACCGGATTGACCGTGCCCGACTTCAGTCCTATATCAGGGTTTTGAGCCAGCATGTATTCAACCACGGCTTGGTAAGCAGTGCCGACGCTTAAGGTATTGGTTAAAATTATCGGCGTTTCGATCACGCCCAGTTCTTCAATCTGCACAATACCGGCGGATTTGCCAAAGCCGTTGATCACATGGACAGCAGCCACCACCTTTTGTGCAAAAAGGTTGCCTCCGTGGGGCAGTATCGCAGTTGCGCCGGTTTTAATTGAACCTTGATCCAAGGTACAGTGGCCAACCTTGACGCCGGCCACATCTGTAATCAGATTATTGGGGCCGGGCGGCAGAGAGCCCACAATTACGTTATAGTCCCGGGCGGTTTTAACACTATCTGGTTTCATTTCAGGCCTCTTTTCTTTTTTAAACATATCTGCGAGAAACTCTTTATATATGGTTTATTGGACTTTTTTCCCCGCCTACCTGCCCTTGCCTAAAAACAAGATCCGAACACCTCACTCGTCTTCCTGCATATTTAACAACTTTTGCCCCGTGTTAGCAGGAACTTTACTGTTGACGCAGAAATACAGTGGCGAAAGCAGCCATTTTCTAAACTTTCCTTCTATTAATCCTTTAATAGTATTTTGCACCTTTTCCCCTAACAGCCTTTATTCCTTAAATTGCCGTATATTTTGCATCGTCACGCCGGCCAAATCATTTGTTAATGTTACATCAATATTTAGGCAGGACTTTTTCCATTTGTAAAGAATAATAAAGTGGGAAGATTTATAGTTGATCGAAAACAATTAATCTTTAATTTATCCGAATCTAGAAATGTATCAGAATCGAATCCCGACTACATTCAAAGGAGGTGTTTTTGGGAGAACACTTATATGTCAATTACCGCACATTAGAATGAGAAGAAAATATTTGAAGGGGTGAATTTTATTAATGAGAGCGTTGCGTAGAATCAGCATGCTTACCATTTTGCTTTTGGTGATGGCTCTGACTTTCACCGTCACCGGCTTAGCAAGAAAAGGCCCTTGGGTAGATGAGATCGTTGTCATTGAAGAACCAAGTGATGCCGCTGCCATCAGCCGTCTGGAAGTTAGGGACATTGATGTCTATGCCTACACTGTTTCCAATCCGGAGATTTTTGAAAGAGTTCTGGATAACCCTGACCTGGATTATCAAATCTCTTTCGGCTCTTACAATGAACTTACCTTTAACCCCGTCGGCCCCGTATTCCCCGGCACAGGCAAGCTAAATCCGTTTGCCGTACCGAAGATTCGCGAGGCCATGAATATACTAATCGACAGAGAGCATATCGCACAAGAAATTTACGGTGGCATGGCTGTTCCCAAGTTCTTCCCGATTACGGCAGCATTCCCCGACTACGCCCGCTATGCGGAAGTAGCCCGCGTCTTGGAGTTAAAATATGCACACGATCCCGTTTTGGCGGATGAAATTATCAGCGCTGAAATGCAAAAAATCGGTGCCATCAGGCTTCTTGGCAAATGGATGTATGAGGGAGAACCTGTTGAAATCAAGCTGCTTATCAGAAACGAAGACGAACGCCGCCTTATCGGCGATTACATCGGCAGCATTCTGGAAGACATCGGTTTTGAAGTGACCTACGACTATCGGACCGCCGCTGAAGCCAGCCCGGTTTGGTATTCCGGTGATCCCGCGGAAGGCAAGTTCCATATTTATACCGGCGGCTGGATTACAACTGTCGTTGCCCGTGACCAATCCACCAACTTTGACTATTTCTATACACCGCGGGGGTTAGCAACACCGCTGTGGATGGCCTATGAAAATACTCCTGAGTATGATGATATAGCGAATAGGCTGGCCAGACAGGATTTCCAAAGCATGGAAGAGCGCGACGAGCTGTTCGCAAGAGCACTGGAGCTTTGCATGGAGGATTCCAATAGAGTATGGCTGATTGACCAAACCAGTATTTCCCCGCACTTAGCCGAAATCAGTGTTACGGCTGACCTGGCAGGGGCCATTGCCGGTTCTTACCTGTGGCCGCATACTATCCGCAGAGGCGAAGAGGTCGGCGGGACTGTGCGCATTGCGATGCCCAGTATCCTCACCGAACCGTGGAACCCCCTGGATGGTACCAACTGGATTTATGACATGGGCCTGATTAGGCCAACCGGTGATTTGGGCTACATGTGGGATCCGTACACAGGAATGCACTACCCCAATAAAATTGAAAGTGCTGAACTTTACATCCAAAAAGACCTGCCCGTATCAGTAACATTAGATTGGGTTGACGTGCATAGAGTAGAAGAGAACCACGTACCCGAAGATGCATGGATCGATTGGGATCCCGTAGAGCAGCGGTTTATCACCGTGGGAGAAAAATATCCGGAAGGGTTAACCTCCCTGCGTAAAACCATTGCTTATTATCCGGAAGACATTTACGAAACAAAATGGCACGATGGCAGCCCCTTCTCTGTGGCTGACATAGTTCTCGGTTTAATCTTAAACTGGGATCGTTCCATGGAAGAAAGTAAATTCTTCGACGAAGCTCAGGTACCTTCTTATGAGAGCTGGCTGAAGACCTTTAAGGGCGTACGCATTACATCTACAGACCCCTTAGTTTACGAATATTATTCCGACCTGTACTACCTTGACGCAGAATGGTATATCCCCACAGGGTATCCCTACTATGCGCAGGGAACAGCCGCTTGGCACAACCTGGGCTTGGCGATCTTGGCTGAGATGGAAGGAGAAGTTGCCCACTCATCCGATAAAGCCAGCAGGTTGGAAGTTGAGTGGTTGAGCTATATCGGCGGACCGAGCCTACCCATCTTGGAGAAGTATCTCGGCCAAGTCATTGACGAGAACTGGATCCCCTACGCACCAACTCTCAGCGAATTTATCACTCCTGACGAAGCAGCTGCTCGTTGGGCGAATTTGCGGAGCTGGTACGAAGACAAAAATCACTTCTGGATAGGCACAGGGCCCTTCTACTTGGATAAAGCGTATCATCTCGAAAGAGTTGTCCATCTGAGGAGAAATGAAGACTACGCTTTTGAATCCGGCAGATGGGATATCTTCGCCGAACCGATGATTGCTGAAGTAGAAATCTTCGGTGACCGTTCAGTCCAAATCGGCACGGAAGCCACATTTGAATTGGAAGTTACCTTTGAAGGTGAACCGTATCCGACCGAATATCTCGACAATATCAAGTTCATGGTCTTCGACGCCGTGGGCGAACTGGTATACGTCGGCCAAGCAGAACCTATCGAAGATGGGTTATGGCTGGCTGTAGTACCTGCCGAAGTAACCGAAGAACTGATCGTCGGTGCAAACCGCCTCGATGTTGCCGCGGTATCGGTAGTTGTAAGTATTCCCACCTTTGAAGACATAGAATTTGTAACCTATCGCTAATTTATAAACACTAACTGATCCGGATGTGAAGGAAGGGGTCGTAGTGAAGGTCTCCTCCTACGGCCCCTTCCTCTTTCTACAATAAATTATGCACGGAAAGAGAGTGATCAAATGGCCACCGAATTGCCTTCTGCCGAACAGACGCCTGTAGAAGTGACGGCGAGAGAGACGCGCAGTGCGGCCACAGAAAACTTAATTCGTTTTGGCAAATATTTTGTAACTCGCGTTATTTCGCTCAGTATTACCTTGGTTTTTGCCATTTATCTTACTGTAATAGTGGCTAATATGGGAGGCGCAGTCGACAAGATTAGAGAAGGGCAAATTCGTGAGCGAATAGGCATGATTGCCTTGGCTGATCCCGAGATCATGCGCCTGCCCATGGAAGAACGCAGGGCCATGGAAGAAGAACTCGTCCGCTTGGAAATGAGCCGCTATGGGCTGGACCAGCCGTTTGCAATACGCAGTTTCATCTATTTGACCAATGCTTTGACCTTAAATCTGGGCAGAGCTGAATATCTTACCAGCGACACCGGGAGTAACCAGGTAAAACTGATAATTTTGGAACGCCTGCCCACTACCCTTCTGTTAATGATGACAAGTTTTTTGTTGATCTTTTTCATCTCACTGTATTTTGCCCTCTATTTATCCCGGCACTACGGGAGTTTCTTTGATAAGGCGGTGATTGCACTTGCTCCCGCATCTTCCGGGCCGGCCTGGTTTTATGGCATTTTCCTAATTATGCTTTTCGCCGCCGTCTTAGGAGTAATGCCCTTCGGGGGAATGGTCAAAGCCCCTCCGCCGCAAGACTGGCTGCCTTATGCGGCAAGTGTGCTTAAACACATGGTCCTGCCTGTCCTGGCCATGTTCTGCAGCAGCCTTTTTATCGCAATCTATTCCCGCCGCACCTTTTTCCTCATCTATTCCACGGAAGATTATGTGGAAATGGCAAAAGCAAAAGGATTATCGCCGCGGGCTATTGAAAGGCGCTACATTCTACGGCCTACCCTCCCCCCCATCATTACTCAATTCGCTTTAGCTTTAATCGGGCAATGGCAGGGGGCCTATATTTTAGAAACAGTCTTTAACTGGCCCGGGTTGGGCTTGGTCATGCTGGAAGCGATCAACATGTACGATACGCCCGTAATTGTTGCTAACGCGGTCATCTTTGGCTATCTTTTAGCTGTGACAGTATTTGTCTTGGATATTATTTACGCCATAATTGACCCCCGGGTCAAAGTTGGTGCCGAGGAGAGAAGAGCATGAAAAGAGTAATGAAAACATTAGGCCAAATTAAACAATACCCTTCGGCCATCTTTGGATTGGCCATCATTTTGATCCTAATCGGCGTCTCAATTTTTGCTCTCATCCATATACCATACAGCGAAGCGATCCGCCTCTGGAAAGGGGCCGACAACATCTGGCTGGAAAACCCGCACAACGCCAGTCCCGCCTGGGTTAACATTTTACCGGGCGTTAACCTGCCTGAAACGATCATTGTTGACTCGGCAAAAAATCCCGAGCTGAAGGTTGTCACACCGCTCAGTGCGGAAACAACAATGGTAGATATGGAACTGACTTTCGAGTACACTTACGATGATTTCCCAAAAGAAATCAACGTTATTTTCACCGGCAAGTATGACAGGGTCTCACCCCATGTGGAGATGACCTGGCATACACCGGACGGCAGGACGATCCCTTTTGATTCCCAAACCTTAAAATCAACAACTGTTTATCGCGTTTCCCAAAGTGCAAGGGTGCAGAGGCGCCTGGGAGGTGCGCGGCCCCACGTTGGTTTGCTGAAAGATCCCAAATTAGAGGAGTCAACGCCGCTGCACGGTGAATACAAGCTGGTTATTGAAGGGCTGATTTTTGAAGAAGATGCCGACTTTGAGGCCAAACTTGTGCTTTACGGCCAAGTACACGGCCTTGCCGGTACAGATCATCTCAGGCGGGATCTATCCGTTGCACTGCTTTGGGGTACGCCTGTTGCCTTAACCTTCAGCCTGGTTGCAGCGGTGGGCACAACCATGTTTGGGCTGCTTTTCGCTGCGATTGGGGTCTGGTACGGCGGTTGGATCGATGGGATTGTCCAGCGGTTGACGGAACTGACTATGATTTTGCCAACACTCCCCATTTATATCATGGTGGGCTTATTCATCTCCCGCAGTATCTGGATAATCTTGTTGACCGTTATCATACTCAGCCTGTTTTCCGGCAGTAAAGTGTACAGGGCAATGTTTTTACAGATTAAAGAATCCCACTATATTGAGGCTGCCAGGGCTTACGGCGCCAGTGATTTTAGAATCATCGTCCGTTACTTGATCCCCAGGATCATTCCCACTTTAATACCGGGCTTTGTAACCGCAATCCCCTTATTCGTCTTTTTGGAAGCGTCCTTGGCAATACTGGGCGTTGGGGATCCCATCCTTCCTACTTGGGGCAAAGTTTTAAGCGAAGCGCAGGCGAACGGCGCCCTCCATTTAGGGCACTACTACTGGGTCTTGGAACCGGCAGCACTGCTTTTGGTCACGGGCCTTGCCTTTGCCATCTTCGGCTTCGCTTTGGACCGCATCTTTAATCCTAGGCTAAGGGGGTTGTAATGTGAACAGGGAAAATAATTTATTTGAAGTCAAAGACCTCCATCTTTATTTTCAGACCAGGCGAGGGCCCGTGCAAGCAGTAGACGATGTGAGTTTTTCTTTGGTACCGGGCCGCACCATTGTTATAGTTGGAGAATCCGGCTGCGGGAAAACATCTCTCGCCAGAGCCATTTTGCGCCTTTTACCCCGCAACGTACACACTTACAAAGGCAGTGTCTATCTCAACAGCACCGATATTATGACATTAGGAAACGAGGAATTTCGCAAACAAATCCGTTGGGTTAAGGCAGCTATGGTGCCACAAGCTGCAATGAATGCTTTGAATCCCGTAATCAAAGTGGAAGAACAAGTTGCGGAACCGCTTTTGATCCACGACTTAGTGGCCGACAAAGATGAGGCCATGGAAAGGGTCATCGAAGCCTGCGGCCTGGTGGGCTTGCCTATTGACTTTCTCCAGCGCTACCCGTTCGAACTGAGCGGGGGTATGCGGCAAAGGGCAGCAATTGCCATGACTTTGGCCGCCCGCCCCGAGCTTGTAGTTTTAGATGAGCCTACTTCCGCTTTAGATCTTTTGACACAGGCCAATATCATGAATGTCTTAAAAAGAATCAAACAGGAAACAGGCATCACTTTTATACTCATCACCCACGATATCGGCACTTCCAGTGAACTGGCCGATGACGCGGCGGTTATGTATGCCGGGCAGATCGTGGAAAAATCGGATGCCGCTCATTTTTTCACCGAACCGCTGCATCCTTACGCGGAGAAACTGATGGCCAGCGTACCGACGTTAAGAGAAGACAAGGAATTGGATTTCATCCCCGGCCAGCCTCCCAGCTTGCTCGAGCCGCCAACGGGCTGCCGCTTTGCTGATCGCTGTCATAAGAGATTTGAAAAGTGCCAGTATGATCCACCCTTATTGGAAGTCAAGGAAAACCATTGGGTGAAGTGCTGGCTTTACGAATGAGGTGGAAAATATGCAAAATGAGGTACTGTTAGAAGTTAAAAACCTAAAAACCTATTTCGAAATGAGAAAATGGGGTTTCATCAGAGTGGGCCATGTGCGCGCCGTCGATGATGTCAATTTCCACTTAAAGCACGGCGAAGCAATTTCCGTGGTGGGCGAATCGGGCTGCGGAAAAACTACTTTAGCCCGGACAATTTTAGGGCTTTACCGCCCAACAGCAGGGGATATCGTCTACGACGGCCGGAGCATCAATGAATTTACCAAAGGCGAGATCAAAGACTACCGAGCTCAGCTCGGTTACGTCCAGCAGGACCCTTACGGTGCACTGCCGCCCTTTATGAATGTAAGGCGGATCTTAGCGGAACCTTTAACCATCAATGGCATCAAAGACCGGCAGGAACAGGATGGCATGATCAGAGAGGCCTTGACTGATTTGAAAATGACCCCGGTAGAGGATTTCCTGCCCAAGTTTCCCCACATGCTCAGCGGGGGCCAACAGCAGAGGGTTGTCATCGCCAGGGCGAAAATATTGGGGCCGAAACTGATCGTCTCCGACGAGCCCGTGAGCATGCTGGATGCCTCCGTCCGCATCGAAATCCTGCAGCTCATGCGCCAACTACAGGAAGAATACAATTTAGCCGTAATTTACATTACGCATGATCTTTCCACCGTACGCTATTTCTCCGAGCGCATTTTAGTTATGTACGGCGGCAAGATTGTCGAACAGGGCCCTGTGAAAGAATTCCTGCAAAATCCGGCCCATCCTTATACAAAAGCTCTTTTGGAAGCGACATCTGATCCCGATCCGGAAAACGTAAGAACTTTCAAGAAAGTACCCGGCGGCGAGCCGCCCAGCCTTTTAAACCCACCCGCGGGCTGCAGATTCCATCCTCGCTGCGAATTCAAAATCGAGGGGCTCTGCGATGTAGATGTCCCGCCGGATTTTGAAATTAAAGAAGGGCATTTAACAGCCTGCTGGCTGTATAAAGATAATGGCAAAAACTAAAAAGTTGATGCTGTGGGGGGCAGCTTTGGTCATAATAGGTTGGGTGACAGTATTTTTGATGGTAACGGAACTGATCCCCACAAGTTATACTCTTTCTCTTTTGGCCTACGGGGTTTTTCTCATCGGCTTCACAGTGGGCATGATTGCGGCTTTTGCCCATGCCCGCATGGAAAGGAGCCTGCGGGAGCGGGAAGGTTTCCCGGAAAACCAATGGGACCCGAAGCAAAACCGCGAACATTGAGCGTTTAAAATAAAAGGAAAAGCGCGCCGCGGCGCGCTTTTCCTTTTAT
>JBHGWS010000026.1:0-19118 GCA_041936745.1 Candidatus Darwinibacter acetoxidans | reverse complement strand
TGCCAAGCAAAATAGTTGATGTGGGGAAACAACGTACGGGAGGTGTTACTGACATGAAAAAGACGGGGATTTTACACGCCCAATTGTCTCGCGTGATTGCTTCGATGGCGCACGGGGAAATGTTGGTCATCGGCGATGCGGGCTTACCTGTGCCGCCCGGAGTGGAAACAGTTGATTTGGCTTTGAAAGAGGGGGTACCCGGCTTCTTGGAAACTTTGGCAGCGGTCTTGGGTGAACTCCATGTAGAAGAAGCTATCATCGATACGGAACAAGAAGAGGTTTCACCAAAGATGTATGCAGATTTTACGGCTTTGTGGCCTGCGGAGATTCCCCTGCGCAAGGTGCCTCACGCGGAATTCCAAGAAATTGCCAAGAACGCCAAAGCAAGTGTGCGGACAGGCGAATTTACAGCCTACAGCAACATCATTTTAACAGCCGGCGTGCTTTTTTAAAATCAAAGGGCGAAAAATCCTGGGGTACCTCGTTGTACCCCTTTTTTTGTGTAATTTTAGAGAAAATGACTTAGGCAGGTAGGAAATGGCAAGGCTGGGGGGAAGATAAGCAGGGGTGTTAAGCTACAAGAGGGTTTTTGCCGGAGAGGTGGTAAGCAATGGGGATCATTAAAGTCTGCAACCTTAAAAAAGCCTATGGGAAAATTAAAGCGGTGGAAAATATCTCTTTCACTGTTCGCAGGGGTGAAATCTTTGGCCTTTTAGGGCCCAACGGAGCAGGTAAAACCACCACTATTAATATGCTGGTAGGTTTGGTGAGGCCGACCGGCGGAAATATTGCCATCGCCGGCATTGATGCAGTAAACAACAGGAAAGAAGTTCAAAGAATGATTGGGGTCGTGCCCGATGCCAATAATTTATATGGTGAAATGAGCGGTTTTGAGAACCTCTGCTTTTGTGCTGCCCTCTACGGGTTGAAAAAAACCGAACGGGAAAAAAGAGCCAAGCACCTTTTGAATCAGTTTGCCTTGGAGCAGGCCGCCCACCGCCCCTTCGGCACATATTCTCACGGCATGAAACGTAAATTGACGATTGCGGCCGGCTTAATTCATGATCCTAAAATATTGTTTTTAGATGAGCCAACTACAGGCATCGATGTAACAAGTGCCAGGCAGATCAGGAAGCTGATCTTAGAGCTGAAAGAACAAGGCAAAACCGTGTTTTTAACGACGCATTACCTGGAAGAAGCGGAGCGCATCTGCAGCCGCGTCGCCTTTATTGTGGGCGGCAAAATAGTTAAGATCGACACCGTGGCTAAATTTAGGCAAAATGCGGCAGGCGTATTTAAAATAAGGCTGCGCTTTACCGGTGGGAAAAACCTTTTAAGCAAACTAGCCGATTCGAAAACTTACGCAATAGAGGTTTTAAACGAAGATTCCTGTCTTGTAACAAGCCCGAAGCCTTTAGCTTTAGCACCCCTTTTGCAGGATTTAGAACGGGCGGGCATAACGGTTTACGAAGCAAGCCAGGTTAAACCGTCCCTGGAAGATATCTTCGTGGAAATTACAAGCAGAGGGCAGGTGGCACAAGGATGAAAGCATTGATTGCCTTTTGGCAGATCCTCAAAAAAGACATTGACAACTACTACCTTAAACCGCCCAACATCAGTTGGGGCATCATCTTCCCCTTGGCTTGGACTTTAATGCAGCTGATCCGCTCGGGCGGGGCCCTGCAGATTAAAGAACTGCTGCCCGGCTTAATGGCCATGAGCGTATTGTTCGGCACAACCTCCATGCTGGCTGTTACCATTACTTTTGAAAGAAGAGCCCGCTCTTTTGACAGGCTGCTTTTGGCGCCCGTAAGTTTAGGCACTTTGATTTTGGCTAAGCTGGCGGGGGCGGTGGTTTTTGGCATGGCGAATGCCTTTGTGCCGGTCGCCTTTGCCGCATTTTTTATCAGTTTAGAGGGAATCAAATGGGGGATTATTCTTGCAGCCGTCTTTTTAAGCGCGGCTACTTCTGCGCTGCTCGGCCTGTTGATTGCAGTCTCCGCCAAAGAAGTTTTTGAGGCCCAGACTTTAGCAAACTTTTTCCGCTTTCCTATGCTTTTTCTCTGCGGCTTATTCGTACCGTTAGAACAACTGCCAAAAATACTTTTGCCCATCTCATTTTTGCTTCCTTTAACCTACGGAGCGGATGCCCTAAGGCAAGCTGTCATTGGCAGCTCGCTTTTAAAAAGTTCTTTGAGCCTGAGCATGTTGGTGCTTTTCACCCTCTTTTTATACTTTCTCTCCTTAAGAAGCATCAACCGCAGATGGATTCTTTAAAACCGCTGCTTTAAAGGTACAATTTGCTTGCCGAAAACAAAAGAGCGGTAAAAATACGGTGAGGTAAGGCACAAGGCTCTTAGTTCCAAAACGGAGGTTAGGCTGTGAACCGATTAACTGTTCTGTTGCTCTGTTTTTTTCTCAGCGCCTGTCTTTTCCGGCCCGCTTTGGCGGCCCCGCAGGCGGCACCCCTTCTGCCTTTCGGTGAAGAATTACAACCCCTAAGCCCGGAAGAACTGGCCGAGGTGACGGGGAAATACCACGTTGTGCTGGCACTGGCGGCCTTGGGCGCTGTCAGCGGCACAGTGCAGTATTTAGTGGAAACGCCGAGGGATGAATGGGTTTTTGCCGCCGTGGCTTTAAATGCAGCGGCCAAGGCGGTTGATACTGTCTTTGCTTTTGTAGTGGGTATGCTTGCCTTTTACTGAAAACCCGTTTACCTTGGGCAGGCGTCTGAATTTGGGGGTGTAAGATTTGAAAAGGCGGAACGCAGCGGTCTTTTGGCTTGTTTTATTTACACTGTGGTTTTTAGAGCGGCATTTTGGCCAAGGCAGGCCGCTGCTTTACTCGGCGAAAATGAGCCTCCTGTGGGCGACTGCTACCGTGGCAGCGGCATATTTTGTGCTTAAAAGAATTCGTAAAGCCAAATGACTGCAGGCTCCGCCCGCGGGCTCAGCGATTTATTGGTGGGAAGGGGAGTTTCTTACTGTTATCGAATCAAGCTTTTTTAGATTTCGAATTTCTTCTATTTTCACTAGGGCTTTTAAAACCTCCGTAACCTGCTTCTTTGTGGGAATTACGCCCCTGAAGTTGATAACAGCCGGCTGATTTACCAGTGCCGCGCTGGTCAGATCGCCCCGCCGTTCAACAATTTCCGCAGCTTGCCCACTGCCGATTTCTATTTTTCGATCTGTGGCGAAGCTGATTTCAATGATTTGGCTGGCAAGGCCATCTGAGGCCCAGAGCCAGACGTGTGTTAAGGGAGTATCTGGGTATTTTTCGCTCAGATAACATTTTGACTGCGCCATCTGCAGATCTTCAGCGGGAAAATTCCCCATAATGTGTAAAATGCCCTCGCCCAGCTCCGTTAGATGGTGCACGTATTCCGCCTGGGAAAAGGCGACAAGCTGAAAGCCCGGCGGCAGGGGAAGGTCAGTTAAATCGAGCCAAGGCGCTGAGCTGTAAATATCTTCTTCGTTTAAGATTTTCTGCCGGATAGGGCCCACGACGATGCGGTTCGTCCAATCCAAATCAGAAAAATCCGGGTTGTAGTCAATTTCCAAAACTTCGCTGGCGAAGTACTCGCATCCCTCTTCGTCGTAGCTGTAGTGGTTGAGGGTCAGGCCGGTCTCCTGATCGATCAGATATCTTTCCAAAAGGCGGCCGTCCCTTTTGCGGTGCAGCTCCACTACAAGCCCGCTGCGGCCCGCTGCCTTGTCCGTGCCCACGAACCTCAACTCGTAATTAGAATAAAAGAGGCTTTGATCCGGGGTAGGAGCCCACTCCTCTGTCAGTATGAGCCGCATGATCTCATCCCCAACTTCGAATTGAACCAAGCTGTGCCCGCCCGTGAAATAGTTCTCCGTTATCATCAGTTCCGCTCCTTGGAATGAACTGGTGAGGGTTTTCATGTAGAACTTGTCAACTTGTGGCTGAAACGGGAAAAGTATTTCTAAACGGGCGGAGGCCGCCTGCCAGCTGAAGAACAGAAGCAGGCAAGAAACAAAAAACACCGTCAAATATCTTTTCATGGAATTTCAAAACCGCCTTTCATTGTATTTAAAAAATTAAGCTTGCGATGAGGGCTGGGGTAAGGTGAATAAGTGTGGAAATGCTGCACGCTGAATTTTAAAGGTATAGGTTCTTGCTCATCGTCTTTGGGGGGCGCAAAAGAGGGCCGCAAAAATGCGGCGAGCAGCACTAAGCCGATCATTACTATTAGTTGGGTGAGCAGGCGTGGTTTTTTCTGCTCGGCCGTAATTTTCCCCATCACCCGGTCCGTTACATCGACCGGGATTTCGAGCTCTCTGCCCTTTTTAATTTGAGCGATCAATTTTTTGTTCATAGAAACCCCTTTCTCGCTGTTCTTTAAAAACTGTGTTACGCAGGCGCCGCAGCCCCCGGTTTAAACGTGACTTAACAGTGCCTGCGGGAATTCCCAGGATTTCAGCCGTTTCCTTGATCGTAAAAGAATTGATGTAGTGGAGGATGAGGACAATGGACTCTTTGGGCGGTAATTTTAATAGGAGGCTTTTAATTTCCCGGGCGCCTTCACTTTGCATCACATCTTCCGCCACATCCTCTTTTGCCGCCAGGGGTAAAACAGCCTTTAAAGGCACGGTGAAAATTCTTTTTCTTCGCCAGCTGCGGCACAGGTTAACCGCAATGGCGAAGAGCCAATTTTTTAAGGGCAGCTTTTGGTTATAGGTGGCGAGATAGTGATAAGCTCTGATAAATGTCTCCTGTGTGACATCTTCCACTTCATTGGCATCCCGCAGGTGAAAATAGATCAGTCTGGCAAGGGGTTTTTGATAGCGGCGGACAAGGTGCCGAAAATGGTAGTCTTCGCCAGCCAGCACTTTGACAACAATTTCTTGATCAGTAATCTGCCTCACCTCTTTTTCCCCCTACCCTCTTCTATCTGAATTAGGGCAGAGCTGTTCGCGATTTCACGCTTTAATTAAAATAAAATCGTGCCCTTCACCAATCAGGGGCGGCTGCCTTTAAAGAGAAAGCCGGCGAAGCAGGATTTGCCTTAAAAGAAGTAGAAGAACTTTGTGAACTATTTGCAAGTTTGTATAAAAGCTGGTAAATGAAAAGGCAAAGGGAGGAATAGGTGTGAAAGTAAGGTACAGAAAAGAATTAGACGCAATTTCCGCCTACGTACCGGGGAAACCCGTGGAAGAAGTGCAGCGGGAATTAGGGCTGGAGCGGGTTATTAAATTAGCTTCCAATGAAAACCCCTTCGGTTTTTCCCAACGGGCCCAAGAGGCGGCACTGGCCGCTTTGGCAGGGGCAAATTTTTACCCCGATGGCAACGCTACATTATTAAAAGAGAAGCTGGCGGCGAAGTACAATGTTAAGCCGGCAATGGTTTTACCCACCTGCGGTGCGGACGAGATGATCGATTTAATCGCCAAGACGTTTATTTCCAAGGGCAGTGAAGTTGTGCTGGCGGAAATTACCTTTCCCCGCTATCTCTCAACATCCCAGATGATGGGCGCCGCTTTGAAAATAGTGCCCATGGATAATTTGGCCTATGACTTGGCCGCTTTCAAAAAGGCAGTTACCCCCGATACCAGGTTGGTTTGGCTCTGCAACCCCAACAACCCCACCGGTTCTTTTTTCAGCGAGGACGAATTCGCCGATCTGTTAGAATTCATACCTCCCGAAACCTTGGTAGTGTACGATGAGGCTTACCAAGAGTTTGCCACTGCTCCCACTTATCCGAAAAACAGTTTGAAGTTTTTAGAAAAACATAAAAACCTCCTGATTCTTAAAACCCTGTCGAAGGCTTACGGCTTGGCAGGTTTCAGAATCGGCTTTACAATCGGCGATGAAAGGCTGCTTTCACTGATCAATAAAATCAGGAACCCCTTCAACGTAACGCTGATCACCCAGGCCGCCGCCATTGCGGCTTTAGATGATGAAGAGTTTTTAGAAAAAGTCCTGGAAAACAATGAACGAGTCAAACATTATCTCTACCAAGAGCTGGATCGTTTAGGGTTGGAGTACGGCAAAACGGAAGCAAACCACATCATGTTCAATGCCAAAAAAGACGGCGAATCGGTTTTTGCAGAACTTTTGAAAAAGGGCGTCATCATCAGGCCCGTTAAAGGCCCTTGGCTGCGGGTCAGTATCGGGACGCTGGAGGAGAGCAAAGAGTTTATCAAAGCACTGGAAGAAGTACTCGGTTGAGACGGACCCCTGCCCTTGGGCGGGGGTTTTTAGCCCCGCCTTTTAAAATAGGCGGCGGCTTTTTAACCAACTTTTTTTCGCAGCAAGGATTTTAACCTCCCCTCTCTAACTTTATCATAAGATTGGGTTAAAGTTTTAGCAACATTAAGGAGGATTTCCAGAGCCCGGCAAGAATTTGAATTGTATAATAAATAATGCATTGATGCCGGATTCAGGCAAGTTGGAGAATTATAACTCCGGCAGACAAAAATGGGAGGCGCTGGCCATGAAAAGAACGACTGCCCTGATCCTCAGCTTGTTTTTAATGCTGTTTACCGCGGGCTGCGAGAAGGATGCGGAAAACATTATCGCGGGCAGAATAGTTTTGGAAAGTACGCAAGCGGGTTTAGAAGGGGTCAGTGTTTTAGTTATCGGGGCCGGCGAGTATTATACTTTGGAGACGGACAAGGACGGCTATTGGGGAGTTGAAGCCCAAGGAGATTTCACTGTCATCCCCCGAAAAATTGGCTACAGCTTTAGGCCGGCGCAGAGTGAAATAAGGGGGGCGGGCCGGCTCCAGTTTACAGCTGAGGCGGAGCCGGAAAGCGATTTTTCCAAGTGGCGGGCCGCAGCAATTCTACGGGCACACACCCAAAGAGTGAGCGCCGTAGTGTGGTCAGTTGACGATCGCTATATTTTAAGTGCCAGCGATGATTGGACGATCGGGATTACGGCTGCGGCAGACGGCCAAATGGTAAATTCACTCCTGGGCCAAAGCAGTGCCATTAAGTCATTGGCCCTTTCGCCGGAAGGCAGTTTACTGGCGAGTGGCGCCAAAGACGGCAGCATTGCGATTTGGGATTGGCGCGCCGCAGAGATGGTGCACTATTTTTCCGGCCATACCGATTGGGTTACGGATCTGGCCTGGTCGCCTGATGGCAAAAGCTTGGCCAGTTCCAGTTGGGACGGGACCGTGCGCCTTTGGGACGTGGCGGCGGGAGTGGAAACCCACGCTTTGCAGCATAATGGCTGGGTGCTGACGCTGTCTTTTTCCGGCGATGGCAGGTTTCTGGCCAGTGGAACCAATGGGGCTTTTGTCAGCATCTGGGATCTGGCGGACTTGCAAAAAGTTAAAAGCTGGGAAGCAGAAAGCGGGGTGACGGCGCTGGCCTGGGCGCCGCAGGATCTTCTTTTGGCCTGCGGAGACAGGAAGGGCGGCATATCCGTTGCGGACGTATTCTCTGCTTCCGAGGCAGTAGATTTAGCCGGCCATCAAGGTGAGATAAATAATCTCAGTTGGTCGTCTGACGGTAAAATTCTGCTCAGCGCCAGCCAAGATCGGACGGTGCGCCTTTGGGATTGGGAGCGGCGAGAAGAGGCAGAGAAAATTTTAGCTCAGGACAACATTTTGGCGGCAGCTTGGTCATTCGACGGCAGGCGCTTTGCTCTGGGGGGCAATAACCGGGAAATCGGCATTTGGCGCATTGAACCCCTGGAAAGAATGTTGACCGTAACGGGCCACAAAACCTTGGTTAAAAGTCTCAGCTGGTCACCTGACGGCAGGCTTTTGGCCTCCGGCAGCGCCGATCGGGTGATTAAATTTTGGGATATGGCGGCAAACCAAAAGGAAAAAACACTGACGGGAGCCCACGTTGAGGCGATAGAAACTATCACTTGGTCGCCGCAGGGAAACTATTTAGCCAGCGGCGGGCAGGATCGAAATATCTATCTGTGGGATAAAGACGGCGAGCGGGCTTTGGCGCACTTCACGGACCGCTTCAAAAAACCTTTCTTCCACGCGGAAGGATTTGAATTCGCTGTCGGCTTAAGAAACGTAAGCCATGAAGATTGGGTTCTTTCTCTCAGCTGGTCGCCTGACGGCAGGTATCTGGCCAGTGCCAGCTGGGATGAGACGGTGGGGATTTGGGATGCGGCTGCGGGCAAGCAGTTAGAACAGATCAAAAACCAAACGGGCTGGATCCGCAGTGTTGCCTGGTCGCCTGCGGGGAGCCTTTTGGCTTGGGGCGGTGACGGGAATGATATTCACATTTACTCGCCGCGACCGGCGAAAGAAGTCATGGTACTAAAAGGGCATACTGGTTGGATTCGGGATTTGGCTTGGTCTTATGACGGCAAATACCTAGCCAGTGCTTCCGCGGACGAAACGATCCGCATCTGGGATATAGAAAAGGGGCGGGAACTAACTAAGCTGGCCGGCCACACCGATTTGGTCACCGTAGTGCGTTTTTCGCCTGACAGCCGCTATTTAGCCAGCGGCAGCTCTGATGGCACCCTGCGGCTTTGGGACGTTTTTTCGGGCAGGGAACTCCGCCTCTTTTCCGGTTTCGGCGGCGGCTTAGAGGCCCTGGCCTGGTCACCTGCGGGTGATGCCCTGGCAAGCGGTGCTTATAATAACATCATCATCTGGCGGGCGCCATAAATGCCTAATTTCTGGAGGGGCGGCCCCGGCCGCCCCTTTTTGCTGCCCGAAGGTGCAAAAAGAAGGATTATCCCCGGGAAAGCTGGAATTAAAAGAAGCAGCGGGAGCGGCAATTATCTAAGCAGTCTATGCTGTAAAGAAAGGGACAGGGTTTGGTGATAAGTAACAATTCTGCTCGAAATATTTCCGTGGTTGGGGTGCCCAGCTTTTTCGGCCAATCCCACTGCGGGGTAGGTTTGGCGCCGCAAGCTTTAAGGCAGGCGGGGTTGATCGAACAGCTGCGCGGTTTGGGCCTGGCGGTTAAGGACTGTGGGGATTTGGGTTTAAACGGGCCCGCTGAGAAGGTTTCTGGCGGGTGCCGGTTGAATTTAAGGAACTTAGCTGCCGTCGCGGCACTGAGTGAAATATTATATCGTTTTTTAGACAAAATAATGGGACGGCAAAACAGCCTGCCTTTGATTTTAGGCGGCGATCATTCCATCAGCATCGGCTCCATTGCCGCCATCGCCCCTTATTTCAAAAATCTGGGGGTAATTTGGTTTGATGCCCACCCGGATCTGAACTCTCCTGAGACCAGCCCTTCCGGCAACATTCACGGTATGTCTTTGGCGGTTAGTTTAGGTATTGGGCATCCCCGCTTAGTGGAAATCGGCGGCATGAGGCAGAAGATTAAGCCGGAAAACGTGGTGATCATCGGTGCCCGCGCCATAGATGGCGGCGAGGCGGCCCTGATCGAGCGCAAGGGCATTAAATTGTTTTCGGCGGCAGATGTGCGGAGCCTCGGCATGCGGGAAGTCATGCGGCGCACGATCAGCCATTTAGGCCGCTGTGACGGTATCCACTTAAGCTTGGATTTAGATGCTGTTGATCCCAAAGCGGCTCCCGGAGTTGGTACACCCGTACCCGGCGGGATTTTACCCGCCGAGACTAAAACCGCCATGGAAATATTAAACGAGGCCGGCCTTTTAACTTCCGCGGAGATAGTGGAGTTAAATCCAAAGTTGGATAAACGCAATAAAACGGTGCTCAAAGCAATCACTTTAGCTTCTTTACTACTGCAAAATAGGCCGAAAGGGAGGGAAAATCGACGTGCAAATTAACCTAAAGCGGGTCAGCAAAGATTTGGAAGAGTTGGCCGGCTTTACAGCCACCCCGGGCTTTGGCGTAACCAGGCTGCCGTTTACGAAAGAAGACAGAGCGGCCAGGGAGTATTTAAAAAAGGAAATGAAAAAGATCGGCCTTGCTGTTTGGGAAGACGGCTATGGCACGATTTTTGGGCGGCGGGAAGGTTCTGTGCCGGAGCCCTGCGTAATGATCGGCTCCCACTACGATTCTGTTATTTGCGGCGGTGCCTTTGACGGTGCCGCGGGGGTGGTGGCGGCCTTGGAGATCATGAGGGTGCTTGAGGAAAGCGGTTTCCAAAACCATTTTCCCTTGGAAATGACGGCAATGAACGATGAAGAAGGGGTAAGATTCGGCCGGGGGCTGGCTAATTCCCAAGCTATGGCAGGCTTGCTGTCTTCCGAAGATTTGGTTTCGGTAAAAGACAAAAACGGGGTTTCCGTACAGGATGCTATGCTTGACTTTGGCATTATGCCCGCTTTGGAAAAAGCGAAAAGGCAGCCCGGCTCCCTAAAAGCTTTTCTCGAGCTGCATATCGAACAAGGGCCTATTTTAGACGATCGAAAGATAGATTTAGGCCTGGTCGAAGTTATCGTCGGCCTGGAAAAATATGAGGCCGTTTTGGAAGGCGCCTCCGGGCATGCGGGGACCACCCCCATGGAAAAGCGGCGGGATGCGCTGCGGGCAGCAGCCGAATTGATTTTAGAGGTGGGTAAAATTGCGGAAGAAATCGGCCGGGGTACTGTGGCAACTGTGGGCGAATTAAGCCTTAAGCCCAATGCGGCCAACGTTATCCCGCAGCAAGTTGAGCTTTCCATCGACATCCGGGCGATGGCAGAAGCGGACCTTAGAAAAGCAGCTGCCTTACTGCGGGAAAGAGCCGCCGTAATCAGCCGCCGCAGCGGTGTTGCCGTAGATTTAACAAAAACTATGTCAGTTATGCCTGTTACTATGGCACCGGGCATAGTTAACCTGGCGGCGGAAATAAGCGGAAAACTAGGTTACAGTTATTTGAAGATGGCAAGCGGGGCCGCGCACGATGCCATGATCATGAACAGGCTGGCACCGGCGGGGCTGATTTTCGTGCCCAGCAAAGGAGGCCTCAGCCACCAGCCGGGGGAATGGACTGATTACGAGGATTTAAAAAAAGGCATTGAGGTCATGCTGCAGGCGGTCATTCAGTTAAGCGGGAAGGACCGGCAGATTGCGGAGGGGATTGTTTGATTTATAAAAATCCTGATTACAGGCGCATCAGAGGCAGCCGTCTTTTATTGGTGTCCTGCGGCCACTGCAAGAGCGAAGTGGCTCTCTACCAAAAGGTGGGCAGGGGTGGGCTTTTACGCATGTATGTGGACAGGATAGTTAAAAGTTCCGTGGATCTATCAAAAGAACCTGCCGCCCTTTTTTGCCCTGACTGCCAAGCGCAGCTGGCTGTCCGGACTACCTTGAAGCGCCGTAAGAAAGAGGCCTACCGCATGATCAGGGCCGCTTTTAATACTAGAGAAGTGGATTAAATCTTTAGATATAAATTACCGCTTTTTTAAGCGGTGTTTTTTATTGTAAAAAAGTATTTGCAAATACGAACGAAAATGGAAGGGAATAATTGTATTTCAGCTTTATGGCTTGACTTTTAGTGATATACTTTATACAATAGTGTCAGATTTTCCGAAAGAGTGTCAATTAGGGTGCATTGTAATACTCCATGGCAACAGCGATATCCACTCTGCCGGCGGATTAGGCCCACCCGGCCTGGGAGGGGCATTTTTTTATATTTATACGCAGCAGGTGAAAATCAGGCTGATCCAGCCGTTTTCTAATGAAAGTAAGGGACGGGGGGTGTGCCGAAACCGAAATCTTTTAAAAGACGTTGCAGGAACTTAGGCAGGTGAAATCGAGCCGGAACAAATCACTAGGCTTCGGACTTAATTGCAAAGACAGAAAAGGGGGATTTTATTTATGAACAAAAGATTAATCGGTATCATGCTCTTGACTTTACTTTTGGCTTTCAGCCTGGGTGCGGTTAGCGCGAAAGATTCCTTTAACTACGCTATTCCGGGTGAGCCCACAACCTTAGATCCCAGTAAAGTTGCGGACCAATATTCCCGTACCGCCGTTCGCCAAATTTTCGATCGCTTGATTGAAGAACAGCTGGACGGTTCTTTGGTGCCGGGCTTGGCGGAAAGCTGGGAGTATTCGGAAGACGGCACTGAAATTACTTTCCATATTAGGGAAAATGTTCCGTTTCACAACGGCGACATCCTCACAGCGGAAGACGTAGTTTTCAGCCTGAACCGGGCAATTGCCTCACCTTACGCATCCCGTGTTGTGACAGCCATGGAAGAAGCGGAAGTTATTGATGAGCACACAGCCCTCTTGCGGCTCAAGCATGCTTTCGGCCCCATCGAAGAATGCTTAGCAACCCCTTCCATGGGGATTGTCAACAAAAAAGCATTTGAAGCTGATCCGGAAGGCTTTGAGAGGCTGCCGGTAGGAACCGGTCCTTACAAATTCGTGGAGTGGGTCAGAGGCGCCGAAATTAAGCTCGTTGCTTTCGAAGATTACTACAGAGGCGAAGCACCGATTAAAAACTTGGCCCTGAAGATCATGTTGGATCCGACCACGTCCATTATTGCCTTGGAAAGAGGCGAAATTGACTTTGTTGTTTCCGTACCTGTAGAAGAAATCGACAGCGTGGAAGCAAATCGAAACCTGAAATTCTACCCAGCAGAATCGACAGCAGTTGTCTATACCGCGATTAACAACCAGCACGAGATTTTCTCCAACAAAAAGGTAAGGCAAGCAGTCGCTCATGCAATTGACAAAGAAGTTATGATCCTCGGCGTGCAAGACGGCAGAGGCACACCGCTGCATACGCCCATGTCTAAGGCTGCCTTTGGCTGGCCGGCGGACTTTGAAAACAGGGAATACAACGTAGAAAAAGCTAAAGAACTGTTGGCCGAAGCTGGTTATCCCAACGGCTTTAAAACCACTATCGTAGCTACTGAAATGGAAGACTACAGAAAACGGGCGGAGATCCTGCAGGACCAACTGAAGGTCATCGGCATTGATGCTGAGATCGAAAGCTTGGAGTGGGGCGCATTCCTAGACAGGACCCTTACCCAGAAGGACTACCCCATTTCCACCATGTCCATGACTACGCCTTATCTTGATGCGGACCATATCTTCGAGCTGTATCATACGACGATGCAGACCTTGGGCCGTAACTTCGTCCAAGTTGCGAATCCCGAACTAGATGATTTGTTGGAGCGCGGCCGCTTCTCTAACGATCCGGCCGAGAGAGAAGAAATCTACCGGGAAATCGCCGAACTTTGGAAAGAAGAAGTCTTTACAATCCCCATGTACACGGCAAAAGTCGGTATCGCTGCTCACAAAGACGTGCAGGGTATCGTTGAAGGCGCCTACTATCTGGGAGAATACAGCGTATACTACCTGAGCTGGAAGAACTAATCAGCTTGTCTCTGATGCAAGATTGACAACAACAAAAGAAGGTTAAACTGAATTAGCCTGCTCTATAAAGAAATTTGCGCTCAGCCTTCCCTTATTATCTCGGCACTATTTCTTGTACTTCTTTTATAGAGCAGGCTCTTTTTGAATTAAAACGGGAAAATTCCGTAAGGGGCTAAGACATTGAACAGATTAAAATATTTAACGGTTGACCTGCCTGAAGATGTGGCTAAGGTAATTTCGTACGGCGACTTTAAAAAAGCCGGCGAACTCATCGACCTTTATTTAGAAAGAAAGATCCCTCAAATCCTGAAGGACAGGCTGATCTTTGAAAAAGATCGGCTTAGGAGGCTTAAGGGGGAGTATGTTTATAGTTTTGACGAGGCTTTCAACTTGGCGTCTGCCAGCATTAAGGATTTTACGAAGGAAGAACTGTCTGAGTTAAAAGACGAAAGATACGCCGATTGGATTTACATTGACGGCGAGGTGGCTTTTCACCGGAGATTTTTCTTAAATTTGCTCAAAGTCCACCCCACCGTAAAGAACAGGCTTTTGGAAAAAAGCCCCGCCGATAAAAGCTATGAAGCGTCGGAGCGGGCCATCGACGATCTGATTAAAGAGGGCGAAACAAAGTATTTTATTCATGTAAAAACGGGCTTTCAGCTCAAAGACGAAGCATTGGAGGCGGGGAAAACAATCCGGGTTCATCTGCCCATACCGCGGGCAGCCCAGCAGATAAAAAACATTAAAATCATAAACACTTCGCACGAACCGAAAATCATCGCCGGGGAAAACCACCCGCAAAGGACAATCTATTTCGAGGAAACGGCAGAGCCAAACCAGGCCTTCACTGTTGAATATTCCTACGAAAGCCATCTGCAGTATAATGATTTGGATCCGGCGCGGGTTTTAAAGAACCAACCGGCGTTTTATACGGGGGAGTGGCTGCCTCATATCCGCTTTACGCCGTTTTTAAAAGAACTGGCCAAAGAAATTGTGGCGGATGAGCAAAACCCTTTAATTAAGGCTCGGAAGATTTACGATTATATCACCCGAAATGTCCAGTACACCTTTGTCAGGCAGTATGCCGCCATCACAAACATTGCGGAATATGCGGCTTACAACTTGAAAGGCGACTGCGGCATCCAAGCCCTGTTATTCATTACTTTATGCCGGCTTGTGGGCGTGCCGGCCAGATGGCAGTCAGGGTTAGTGATTGATCCTCACCGCATTGGCTGCCATGATTGGGCCGAGTTTTATATTGAACCTTACGGTTGGGTTTTCGCCGATCCGTCTTTTGGCGGCGGGGGCTTGCGGGCAAATAACGAGCGCAGGTGGAATTTCTATTTCGGCAATTTAGATCCCTATCGCATGGTGGCTAACTCGGAATTCAATTATAATTTCTACCCGGCCAAGAAGTTTTTAAGGGATGACCCCTGCGATAATCAAATCGGGGAAGCGGAATACGAAGACAGGCCCATCTTTAAGGACGAACACAACTTAATCCAGGAGATAATCGAGGTTAAGAAAATTGACTAGAAGGTGGTTTAGGCATGTTAAAATACATCGGTAAACGAGTATTAATGATGATACCGATTATACTGGGAATTTCATTTATAGTTTTTGCGATTCTTGATCTTACACCCGGTGATCCGGCCCGGATTATTCTGGGCGATGGCGCCACCGAGGAAAACGTCAGAAATTTAAGGCAGGAAATGGGTTTGGACGACAATTTCTTCCTGCGCTATTTCCGCTACGTCATCAATGCGGTAAGGGGTGATTTTGGCAAGTCTTACCGTACCAGGGTGCCGGTTTTGGACGAATTAGTGGCGCGCATGCCCACTTCTTTTAAGCTGGCCATCGGCAGTATGCTGATCATGGTTACCGTAGGTATACCCATCGGTATTTTATCTGCCATTAGGCAGTATTCGCTAATCGACAGCATCAGCTTGGGCACTGCTTTGATTTTGACCTCGATGCCCGGGTTTTGGCTGGGCTTAATGCTGATTCTATTCTTTTCATTGAAATTAAACTTACTGCCCTCAACGGGTGCGGATACTTGGCTGCATTTTGTGCTTCCTTCCATTACCCAGTCCGCCTCCGGCGTTGCCATGCTGATCCGCATGACCAGATCGAGCATGCTGGAGACAATCAGGCAGGATTATATCAGGACGGCGAAGGCCAAAGGCGCCGGCGAAGGGCGAATCGTAATCAGGCATGCTTTGAAAAATGCCCTGCTGCCCATTGTCACGATTATTGGCATGAACTTCGCCATGCTGCTGGCCGGCGGCATGATTATTGAAAGTGTCTTTGCCCTACCGGGTATCGGTTCTTTAACGGTCAACGCCATTCGGACGAAGGATACGCCCATTGTGCTGGCAACCGTTGTCTTTATTGCAATTGCCATTGGGATTATGAACTTGATTGTCGATATTCTTTACACCTATATTGATCCTAGGTTGAAGACCGCTATAGAAAGTTAATAGATTAGGCAGGTGATGGTAGTGGAAACACAAGCTGTAGCAGGCAGAGATAGAGGGGCTGTTAAAAAAAGGAGCCAATTGAAATCTATCTGGTTTAGGTATAAAAAGAATAAGCTGGCCATGTTTGGCCTTGTTTTACTGGCAGTTTTAATCATTGTGGCAGCAGCGGCGCCGCTGATTGCGGATTACGAAGAAGATGCCATCAGGCAGGATATCAGAAACCGCCTGAAGGGGCCCGGCCAAGGCCACATTTTTGGTACGGATCAATACGGCAGGGATGTCTTCGCCCGCATCATTTTTGGGGCCAGGATTTCACTTTTTGCAGGCCTGGTCAGTATCGGCATTTCGTCAGTGGCGGGGACGATTATCGGGGCTGTGGCCGGCTTTTACGGCGGCAAAGTTGATAACGTCTTAATGAGGTTTATGGACATCTTATTGGCCATTCCCTCTTCCCTTTTGGCAATTTCGATTGTTGCCGCCCTGGGTCCAGGGTTATTTAACCTGCTCATTGCCATGAGCATCTCTTATATCCCGCAGTTTTCCCGGATTATCCGCTCTTCGGTGCTTTCGATTAAAAACCAGGAGTTTATCGAAGCGGCTGTTTCTTACGGGACCAATGATCGGCGGATTATTTTAAAACACGTGATACCAAATGCCATGGGCCCGCTCTTGGTCCAGTCCACTTTAAGTTTAGCGCGGGCTATAATTTTGATTTCCAGTTTGAGCTTTTTAGGCTTAGGGATTAAACCGCCTATGCCTGAGTGGGGCTCCATGCTGGCTGACGGAAAAATGCAGATGAGGCGCCACCCTTATTTAGTTGTCATACCGGGCTTTGTGATCATGCTGGCGGTGGTGGCCCTTAATCTGATCGGTGACGGGTTGAGGGATGCCCTTGATCCTAGGTTGAAGAACTAATTTTTATATCAGAGGAGTGACCTTATGGCTGAGAAACTGCTGGAGATAAAAGACTTAGAAGTCGTTTACGAAACAGATGAAGCCGTTGTCTCCGCGATCAACGGGTTAAATCTGGTAATGCATAAAGGTGAGACCTTAGGCCTGGTGGGAGAGACGGGTGCGGGCAAAACTACAACTGCCCTAAGCATCATGAAACTTCTGCCGGAAAAAATCGGCCTTATTAAAAAAGGCAAGATCACGCTGGAAGATATCGACATTACAGCAGCCCGCGAGCAGGATATGCGGCTGTTGCGGGGCAATGTGGTCTCCATGATCTTCCAAGATCCCATGACCAGCTTAAACCCCATTTTAACGGTAGGCGATCAAGTCGCCGAGGTTTTAGAGCTGCATTACGATCTGTCCGGTTCGGAAATAAGTAAGCGGGTTGATGAAATATTAGAGTTGGTAGGCATACCCGCTTCCCGGAAGCATGAATATCCGCACCAATTTTCCGGCGGCATGAAGCAGAGGATCGTTATCGCCATTGCCCTGGCTTGTGAGCCGAAACTGCTTTTAGCGGATGAGCCCACAACTGCCCTGGATGTCACCATTCAGATTCAGGTTTTGGAGATGATGAAAGAGCTAAAAGAAAAATTGGGCACCTCCATGCTTTTGATTACCCATGATTTGGGCGTTGTGGCCAAAACTTGTGATCGGGTGGCCATCATGTATGCGGGAGAAATCATTGAAACCGGCACGGTTTGGGATATCTTCGAAGGAGCAGAACACCATCCCTACACCATCGGGCTTTTTGGGGCAATCCCCGATTTAACCACAAAAGTGAAAAGGCTGAGCCCCATTGAAGGCTTAATGCCTGATCCGACAGCACTGCCCACTGGCTGCCCCTTTTATCCGCGCTGCAGCAAACGCCTGGATATTTGTGAAAGCCAAAAACCTGCGGTGAGCAGTTTGAACGGGGATGGGACCCACCAAATTAAATGCCATTTATTTAACAAGGAAAGGAAGAAATAAATGAGCGTACCTTTGATCGAAACGAGAAATCTGAAAAAATACTTCAATACACCGCAAGGGCCCCTGCATGCCGTTGATAATATAAATCTTAAAATCCGATCAGAACAGACGCTGGGCGTTGTCGGTGAATCGGGCTGCGGTAAATCTACCTTGGGCCGGACCATTTTAAGGCTTTTGGAAGCGACGGACGGCGAAGTCCTTTATCGGGGCAATAATATCCTAAATTACAATGCCCACCAGATGAAAGAAGTCAGGACCAATATGCAGATCATCTTCCAAGATCCTTACGCTTCCTTAAACCCCCGGATGACGATCAGTGAGATCATCGCCGAGCCGATTAGAGTCAGCAAAATACTGACTGACAGGGCCGCCATTAACAACAGGGTTTATGAGTTGATGGATACCGTGGGCCTTGCTGAAAGATTGATTAACACCTACCCCCACGAATTGGACGGGGGCAGGCGGCAGCGGGTTGGCGTTGCCAGGGCCTTGGCCGTGGAACCGGAATTTATTGTGGCGGACGAGCCGGTCTCTGCCTTGGATGTTTCCATTCAGGCACAGATTTTGAACCTGATGATGGATCTTCAGGATGAGCGGGGCTTTTCCTATCTTTTTATCACCCACGACTTAAGCGTAGTTAAACACATCAGCGATGATATCATGGTCATGTATATGGGCAACTGTGTGGAAACGGCACCGACCGAAGAGCTGTTCGCCAATCCGAAACATCCCTACACGCAGGGGCTTTTGGACGCAATTTTACCGCCTAACTTAAGCAGCAGAGATGAAGAGGCAAAGATGCTGAAAGGGGAAGTAACCAGCCCCATCAGCCCTAAACCGGGCTGCCGCTTTGCACCGAGGTGCCCGTATGTTAAAGACGAGTGCCTAAAGGGCGATGTAGGTTTAAGAGAGGTCGGCAAAGATCACTTTGTCGCCTGCACTTTATATGAAGAAGGATCGGCTGAAACTTTAAAATCATCGTAAAAGGGGACTCACGGCATGAGGATATCAGCTATAAAAGTTGAAAAATTAAAACTGGGCTTACACAAACCTTTTGAAATTGCCCTGGGAGTTATGGAAGACAGTGACATCGTTTTAGTTAAAGTGGAGACGGATGCGGGGATTTTCGGCATCGGCGAAGGTGCACCGGCGGAGTTTATTACAGGTGAAACCGCGGACGGCATCATTTTGGCAATAGAGTTTTTAAAGGATCTTTTGATTGGCGAAAACCCCTTAAACATCGGCAAAATCCATAATATCATGGATGCATTTTTAAGAGATAACAATGCCGCCAAGGCCGCCATTGACATGGCCTTGTACGACATTCGGGGCAAAGTTATGAACGCGCCCTTGTACAAAGTGTTGGGTGGCGACGCGGACCATTTCACCACAGATATTACAATTGGGATTGCAGATCCAAAGGAAATGGCTGCGGAGGCTGCAGAAAGGGTCGCGGAAGGTTTTAACATCCTCAAGATTAAGGCCGGTTCCGATCCGAAGCGGGATCT
>JBHGWS010000025.1:0-13955 GCA_041936745.1 Candidatus Darwinibacter acetoxidans | reverse complement strand
TTCAAAGTGTGCGCCCCCGGGGCTACATTTTCAATTTGAAAACGCCCCTCTTTGATTTGGGCGCTTGCCTCACCAATCGTTACCGTCCCCGACCACAGAGGTAAGCCAGAGAGGGAATCCTGCACACTGCCGATAACGCTGTAACTTTTCCCCGCAGAGGGAGGTAGCGGGCCGGACAAACAACCGCTTAAAATAAGTGTTAGAATAAGTAAAGGAAAAACAAAAAAATTATTCCGCAAAATAAATCCACCCTTCCCTGCCAATTTTGTTAATATTTTTCTGTGGAACATATTTCTGCCTGGTAAGGGGAAAAACCTTCTGGGAATTAGTGGATACTCCCAGGCAGAATAGGGAATTTGTGGATTCCTGCACTCCCTCTGAGGGCAGGTTTTGCTTTGAAGGAGAAAGAAATGCAATATTTAGAAGGATTGAATGCCAACCAAAAAGACGCGGTTTTGGCAGTAGAAGGCCCTGTTTTGGTAGTGGCGGGGGCCGGCAGCGGAAAAACCAGAGTCTTAACGTACCGCATCGCCCACCTGCTGCGGGCTCATCAAGTCGCACCCTACCGAATCTTAGCCGTAACGTTTACCAATAAAGCGGCGCAGGAGATGGGCGACCGCTTGGTATCTCTGGTGGGTGAAAAAGGCCGGCAGGTTGTTTTGGGCACTTTTCATTCCATCTGCGTGCGCATCCTGCACAGGGAGATCGAAAAAACCGCCTATGCACCTAACTTTCAGATTTTTGACAGTGCGGATCAGCGTGCCGTGATTGGGGAGTGTCTGAAAGAACTTAATCTAGATCCCCAGCGGTTTGCCCCCAGGCAGCTTTTAGCTGCCATCAGCAGGGCTAAAGATGAATTGATTGGGCCCGCGGCATACGAGGCCGGGGCTTTGGACTACTGGGAAAACACCACAGCCAAAGTCTATAAATTATACCAAGAGAAGCTTCGGGCCAACAATGCTTTGGATTTCGACGATTTAATTATGGTGACGGTGAACCTGCTGCAAAACCATAAAGATGTGTTGAACAAGTATCAAGATCGCTTTTCCCATATCTTAGTGGACGAATATCAAGATACGAACCACGCCCAGTACGTGTTAATCCGCCTGCTGGCCCAAAAATCAGGCAATATTTGTGTAGTGGGCGATGAGGACCAAAGCATTTACGCCTTCCGCGGCGCCGATATCCGCAATATCTTGGAGTTTGAAAAAGATTTTCCCGGTGCCCGGATCATAAAATTGGAAGAAAACTACCGTTCCACCAAAAATATTTTGGGGGCTGCCAACTCCGTTATCAAACACAACACGGAGCGCAAGGAAAAAAGGCTTTGGACCAGCAAAGCCGCGGGAGCAAAAGTCGGCTTTTACCAAGGGGAAAACGAATGGAAAGAAGCCGCCTTTATCGCTCGGACAATCGAGCGGCTGCAGCGGGAAGGCGGCCGAAATTTTGGCCAGTTTGCCCTTTTATACAGGACGCATGCTCTTTCCAGAGTCCTGGAAGAAGAATTTATCAGGCGGGCCATTCCCTACCGGATTGTCTCCGGCCTGCGGTTTTACGACCGCAGAGAAATCAAAGACCTTTTAGCCTACCTGCGCTTAATTTACAATCCGCAGGATGATTTCAGTTTCAGGCGCATTATCAATGTCCCCAGAAGGGGCATTGGGGAAGTAACGTTAAACCGCCTGGCTTCTTATGCGGCGGAGTTTGGCTTAAGCCTCTTTGAAAGTTTGTCCTACCTGGACGGAATAGAGGGCCTTGGCGCAAGGTTTTTGAGGGCGCTTGGTGAATTCAAAGAAATGACAGCCCGTTTAAGGGAACAAGCGGACAAACTGTCTTTAACGGAATTGACCGAACGGGTCCTTGTGGAAAGCGGCTATCTGGACGATCTGGAGCGCCAGGGCGATGAGGAGGCTTTGGGCCGCAGAGAGAACTTACAGGAGTTTTTGTCTGTAACAAAGCAGTTTGAAAAAGAAGAAGGCCCGGATTTAGGTGCGCTTTTGGAACATGTAGCTTTAATCAGCGATGTGGACACCTACGATCAAGCGGCGGACGCCGTCAGCTTAATGACTCTGCATGCTTCCAAGGGGCTGGAGTTTCCCGTTGTTTTTGTCTGCGGTATGGAAGAAGGCATTTTCCCCCATGCCCGCTCACTGGAGGAACCGGGAGAAATTGAAGAAGAGCGCCGTTTGGCCTATGTGGGAATGACCAGGGCTCAAGAGCATTTGTTTTTAAGCTGTGCTAAAGTCCGCACACTTTACGGCGCTACCAAACGCATGCTCGTTTCCCCCTTCGTAGAAGAAATTGATGCCAGGTTTTTGGAAAATCACGGCCAGCCCGGGGCATTGACCCATTTATCGGGGATAATACCTAAGAGGAATGGGTCCAAAGACACAGAAGCGGAATACAAGGCGGGGGATAAAGTCAAACATGAAGCTTGGGGTGAAGGCATGGTCGTTTCAGTAAAAGATGCCCACGGGGATTTACAGCTCAGCATAGTGTTTCCCGAACATGGGTTGAAAACAGTAATCGCCCATTACGCACCGTTGGTTAAAATATAGGGTGAGAAGGAGGAAAAAGGTGGAGGATCTTAGGCAGGAAATCGAACGTCTGCGGTCGGAGTTAAGGTATCACAATTATCAATATTACGTTTTGGATAAACCGAGTATTTCCGACCAGGAATACGATGAGTTGATGCGCAAATTAATAGAATTGGAAAACGAGCACCCTCATTTAATTACAGCCGATTCGCCCACTCAAAGGGTAGGGCATGCCCCCAGCCCCGGGTTTGATGCGGTAGAGCATTTAGAGCCTCTGTTAAGCTTGAATAACGCCTTTACAAAAAAGGATCTTCTGGCTTTTTTCAAGAGGATTGAACGCCACAGCCGGACGGCTTTAAATTATATTTGTGAACTGAAAATAGATGGGTTGGCAGTCTCCCTCGATTACGAGAACGGTTATTTCGTGCGCGGCGCGACCCGCGGGGACGGTGAAGTTGGCGAAGATATCACTTCCAATCTGCGCACCATCCGGGCACTTCCCCTGCGCCTGCATGAACCGGTGAATATTAATGTGCGGGGCGAAGTATATATTAACCGGAGTAATTTCGAAGCTCTTAACGAAAGCAGGGCTAAAGAAGGCCTCAGCCTTTTTGCCAACCCCCGCAACGCGGCGGCGGGCTCTTTGCGCCAGCTTGATCCAAGAGTTACGGCGGAAAGGCCTTTAGAGATTTACCTTTACGGTTTAGGCGGCAGGGCTTCGGCGGCCTGTGATACCCAAAAGAAAGCCCTGGAGTATATTAAAAAACTGGGCCTGCGGATCAACCCCCATTCCCGCCTCTGTGAAAACGCAGAAGAAGTTATCGATTTTATCGAAGAGTGGAAAGAAAAACGGCGGGAATTAGATTACGAAATTGACGGTGTGGTTGTTAAGGTCAACGATTTGGAAATGCAGCACTCCTTGGGGACAACGGCCCGCAGCCCCAGATGGGCCATTGCTTACAAGTTCCCCCCCGAGCAGGTTATAACTAAGGTCTTAAACATTGGGGTGCAGGTGGGCCGGACAGGTGCCTTAACACCCCTGGCAGAGCTGGAACCCGTGTTTGTCGATGGCTCCCGGGTCAGCCGGGCAACACTGCATAACGAAGATATCGTTAAAGATAGGGATATCCGCATCGGTGATTACGTTGTTTTACAAAAAGCGGGCGATGTGATCCCTGAAATAGTGCGCTCGCTTCCCGCAAGGCGGGACGGCAGCGAAGTGCCTTTTAAAATGGCAGCGCACTGCCCCGCCTGCGGCAGCGCGGCGGTAAGGGTGCCCGGCGAAGCGGTGACCCGCTGCGTTAACGCCCAGTGTCCGGCGCAGCGCTTGGCAAGGTTAATCCATTTTGCTTCCCGCGGTGCTTTGGATATCGAAGGCTTAGGCCCGGCCATTATCAGCCAGTTGATAGATAACGGCTTGCTAAAAAATGCCGGGGATTTCTACCGGTTGACTAAAGAAGATCTCTTGGCGTTGGAGCGCTTCGGCGAAAAATCAGCCGAAAACTTATTAACCGCGATTGCCCGCAGTAAAGAACAAGATTTTTCCCGCGTCATCTTCGGCCTAGGGATTAGGCTTGTGGGCGCAGAGGTGGCTCGGGAAATTGCGGGCGCGGTGGCGGACATCGATGAATTAGCGTCGCTTACCAAAGAGGAACTGCTTGAGATTAATTCGGTTGGCGAAAAAATCGCCCAATCTATCCTCGACTATTTCGCCGATCCGGAAAACCAGGCATTGGTGAAAGCTCTCAAGGAGGCGGGCTTAAGGCTGAAACGGAGTGGAGGGCCAAAAAAGCCGCAGGTTTTAAGCGGTTTAACCTTTGTGCTGACCGGGCGCCTGCAGCGCTTTGGCAGGCAGGAAGCAGCGGATCTGCTGCGCTCCTTTGGTGCCGGTGTTGCCTCCAGCGTAAGCAGTCGGACAAATTACCTTGTTGCCGGTGAGCGCGGCGGCTCCAAACTGGCACAGGCGGAGGAATTAAGCGTGCCTATCTTAACGGAAGATGAGTTTATTCAATTTTTAAATGAGAGGGGGGCTAAACTTGATTGATCGCCGTGAAGTAATGCGCATCGCTAAACTGGCAAGGCTTGAGTTAAGTGAGGCGGAAATAGAGCAGTATCGGCAGGACTTAGCAGGGTTTTTAAAGTCCTGGGCCAAACTGCGGGAAGTAGATGTTTCCCAAACGGACGGTACAGCCCATGCTCTGCGGCTGCAGAGTGTTTTGCGGCCCGATCAAGTTCGGGTCGGCCTCAAACAGGAAGACGTGTTGGCCGGCGGGCCTGATACCCAAGACGGTTTTTTCAGAGTTCCGCGCATTGTGGAGGGACAGGAATGATAAAAACAGCTCAGCTTTTAGAAACGAGAAAGATTTCCAGCAAAGAACTTGTGCAAAAATATTTAGAGCGTTTAAAAGAGCGGGAACCGGAGTTAAACGCCTTTATTACAATAAACGAAGAAGCAGCTTTAAAACAGGCGGAGGAGGCGGATTCACGCAGGCTTAAGAACCAAAGTTTGTCCCCGTGGGACGGCATCCCCATTGCCGTGAAAGACAACATTTCCACTAAGGGGCTCCGCACTACCTGCGCTTCCCGCCTTTTGGCAGATTACATCCCATTATATGATGCGACGGTGATCTGCCGCCTGAAGGAAAAAGGGCTGCCGCTTATTGGCAAGACCAATTTAGATGAATTTGCCATGGGTTCTTCCACAGAGTATTCCGCCTATGGGGTAACCCGCAACCCCAGCGATTTGAAACGGGTTGCGGGCGGTTCCAGCGGCGGTTCCGCGGCTGCTGTGGCCGGGGGACAAGCCCCTTGGGCTTTGGGTACTGATACGGGCGGTTCTATCCGCCAGCCGGCTTCCTTTTGCGGTGTGGTGGGGTTAAAACCCACCTACGGCAGTATTTCCCGCTACGGCGTTGTGGCCTTGGCACCCTCTTTGGATCAAGTAGGGCCTTTGGGCAAGAATGTGGCAGATACGGCAGTTTTGTTTTCGCTTTTGGCCGGGCCCGACAAAAAGGATGCCACTACTGCCAAAGCCAAACCATTTCAGGTGCCCGACTGGGAAAACTTTTCCCTGCGGGGCCTGCGCATCGGCATACCGGAAGAATTTTTTAATGCCGGCTTAAATCAAGAGGTGGCAGAGGCCTTGCAGGCCGGTTTGACTGCTTTGGAGAAACTGGGCGGCAGAATAGTTCCCATTTCGCTCGCCATTAACGCCTACGCCATAGATACTTATTTAACTATTGTTACTGCCGAAGCCAGTTCCAGCCTGGCCCGTTACGACGGGGTTCGTTACGGCAGCCGCAAAAAAGCGGCCGACAGCAACACTATGTTCGCCAAAACCCGTTCGGCGGGCTTTGGGGCGGAAGTTAAAAGGCGGATTATGCTGGGAACGTATGTGTTAAGCGCAGGCCATTATGAAGCCTATTATAAACGGGCTCAAAAAGTGCGGACTTTAATTAAAAGAGATGTGCAGAAGGCCTTCCAAAAGGTGGATTTAATCGTTACGCCGACAACGCCTACGACCGCCTTTAAAATCGGCGAGAAACGCAATCCTTTGGAAATGTACCTTTCCGACTTGTTCACCGCTTTGGCAAACTTAAGCGGCATACCCGCACTCAGCCTGCCCTGCGGACACGATTCACGGTCGCTGCCTATCGGCATTCAGCTGATGGGGGGGCATTTCCAGGAAGAACTGATCTTTCAGGCAGCTTATAAGCTGGAAAAAGAACTGCAGGGAGGGTTTGGTGTTGACTAAAAATTATGATACGGTGATCGGCCTGGAAATACATGTGGCCCTTTTAACAGAAAGCAAATTTTTATGCAGCTGCTCCACAAAATTCGGTGCCGAGCCCAACACACACTGCTGCCCGGTCTGCCTCGGTTTACCGGGCTCGCTGCCCGTGGTCAACGAGAAGGCGGTGGAACTGGCGGTGCGGGCCGGTTTTGCCTTGAACTGCAAAATTAACCCCGCCAGTCAATTTGACCGCAAGAATTATTTTTACCCTGATCTGCCGAAGGCGTACCAGATTACCCAAGACAACTACCCCCTCTGCAGCTTGGGTTATTTAGATTACTACTTTGACGATGAACTGAAGCGGACCGAAATTACCCGTGTTCACCTGGAAGAAGAAGCGGGCAAGCTTATTCACAGCGGCGAAAGCATTGTGGATTCAGAGTTTTCGCTGGTAGATTACAATCGGGCGGGCATTCCCTTAATTGAGATTGTTACCGCACCGGATATTACTGAACCGGCGCAGGCGCGGCTTTTTTTGGAACAGCTGCGGCTGGTCTTAAATTACGCCGGAGTTTCCGACACTAAGATGGAAGAAGGTTCCCTGCGCTGCGATGCCAACATTTCTCTCAAACCGAAAGGAAGTACTGTTTTAGGTACCAAAGTCGAGATAAAAAACCTTAATTCTTTCCGGGCTTTAGAGAGGGCTTTAGAATTCGAGGAAAAACGGCAAGCGGATGTTTTGGAGCGGGGCGGCGAAATTTTGCAGGAAAGCCGCACTTGGGATGAGCGGCGGAGTAAAACAATGCCCATGCGCTCCAAGGGTGATGCGCCTGACTACAGGTTCTTTCCCGAACCGGATTTACCGCCTTTGTATTTAGGGGAATCCTGGATTAAAAAAATCAGAGAATCCCTGCCTGAGCTGCCCATTGACCGCCTCCACCGGCTGCAAAAGGAGTATCAGCTGAGCCGCTACGAAGCGACTTTTTTAGTAAACTATCCTGAATTTGGCGATCTTTTCGAAGCGATCACCGCTCATTTCGGGGATCTTAAAGCTATCGCAAATTTCCTGATGGGAGATTACGCCCGCTTAGCGCGCAGCAAAGGCCATTTGAGCCCGGCGAGGATCGCCGGCCTTTTAGAGCTGATTAAAGAAGGGGCCATCAGCCACAACCAAGGCAAGGATGTTTTGGATGAGATGTTTAAAAGTGAGAAACCGGCTTTGGAGATCGTGGAGGAAAAAGGTTGGCGCATGGTCAGCGACAGTGCCAAATTAGGTAGGGTTTTGGCGGAAATTTTAGAGGACAACGCAGAATTGGTAGAGCGCTACGAAAACGGCGAAACGCAGTTGTTTGGATTTTTTGTCGGCCAGGTTATGCGGGCTACCCAAGGTAAAGCGGATCCGCGGATCGTTAACAAATTGTTGAGGAAGGAATTGGCAGGCGGCAGGAATTAGAACATTTACAGGGAATAAATGAGCAGAAGGGTAGGAGTAAAATGGTGAACGTTCTCTTTTTCTTCGCAGATTTTCCTGTTTATGCCTATGGTTTCATGCTTGGCTTGGGCCTTCTTTTGGGTACCGTTTTTGCCCAGCGGGAGGGAAAGCGAAAAGAATTCGGTGCCGATTTCATCTTCCGGTTTATTGTTCAGTCTGCCGCTGTTTTTGTTATTGCGGGCAGAGCCGCATTTGTTTATACTTTGTACGGCTGGCGGCTTTTAATTTACCCTTGGGTTTTGTTTACAGGTGCTCAGCTTGACGAAGCCACCGGAGCCATCGCCGCCGGGCTGTATGTGCTTTATTTTATCCTGCGCTATGTAGATCGACCCGCCGAATTTTTGGATATTTTCGCACCGGTGGCAGCTTTCATCCAGGCATTGGCCTGCCTCGGCTCCAGTGTGTTGGGCCGGGAAACAAACGTTGTGTGGGGGATAGGTTGGGGCGAATTTTCCCTCCATCCCGTGCCCCTTTACGGCGCCTTAATCTATTATTTTATTTTTTCTTGTTTGTGGCGGGCCAGGCGCAATCTCCGCTATAACGGCCAATTGTTTTTGGGCTACTTAGCCTTAAGCGCAGGGGCGCAAAGGATTTTGCTCCCTTTCCAAGAAGTTTACGGCGAATCCCCCAACCCCTGGCTTTATACTTTGGCATTTCTTCTTTTCGGCGCGGCTTGGTTTTATGTCTACATCAGTTCACCCTTTACGGATGTCCGCCGGCGGCGGCGTGACTGGCGATCCAGGCTTTTTTATCTGGCATCCATTCTGGGCACTTATTTAGCTATGATTAAGTTTTTCTATTGGCGTTTCTATTAGCATCCGAGGGGGTGTAGGTATGTTGCTGGACTGGGCCAAGAAGCGGTTGGAAGAACATTCTTACCGGCTGACGCCGCAGAGGGCAGCTGTCGTTAACGTGCTCATTGCCCGGGCAGATGATCATCTTTCGGCGGAAGAAATTTTTCTCCACACCAAAGAATTATACCCTAACATCGGCTTAGCGACCGTCTACCGTAATTTGGAGATTTTAGAGAAATTGGACATTGTGCACCGCTTTGACTACGGTGATGGGCAGAGCCGTTATGAAATCCGGCTGGGCAGGGATGATCAGCATTATCACCACCATTTGATCTGCCAATCGTGCGGCGCCATCGGCGAGTTCCAAACCGACCTCTTAGAAGAACTGGAAAAAAGGATTTCGGAGGAAACGGGTTTTCAGGTGAAAGATCACTGCTTAAGATTTTTTGGGATTTGTGCTGCGTGTTTAAAGAAGGAAAATGCTTGACAAATAGGCGGCGGCTGTATATTATGAGGGCAATAACAGAAAAACAGGCTGTGATGGGGAGTAGTAGGCAGGGCAGCGCTTGCAGAGAGGAAAGCCCGGAGCTGAAAGCTTTCTAAGAATGTGACTGCCGAAGTCGCCCTTAAGCCCCTTAGGTGAATTTAAATTAGCTTAAGGCGGTGGCACCGTTAAAGCCGTTAAGCTGCCTCGCCTTTGGGCGGGGAATTAAGGTGGTACCGCGAAATAGGCTTTTCGTCCTTAGACGGAGGGAGGCCTTTTTTATTATCCAAAATTAAGGAGTGGATTTAATGGCCAGGACATACGACCCTAAAAGCGTTGAGGATAAATGGTACGCTTTTTGGCAGGAAAACGGCTTTTTTAGAGCAGATGAGGATCAATCAAAAGAACCGTTTTGTATTGTGATCCCGCCCCCAAACATTACAGGCGAGCTGCATATGGGGCATGCCTTGGACAACACCTACCAGGATATCTTAATCCGCTGGAAGCGGATGCAGGGCTATAACGCGCTGTGGGTGCCGGGCACGGATCATGCGGGGATTGCCACGCAAGCGCGCGTGGAAGAACATCTTCGTGCCACGGAGAACAAAACACGCCACGATTTGGGGCGGGAGGAATTTCTCAAACGCACCTGGGCTTGGCGGGAGAAATATGGCGATCAAATTTTAAACCAGCTGAAAAAACTGGGTGCCTCCCCTGATTGGGAGCGGGAACGCTTTACTTTAGATGAGGGCTGCTCCAAGGCGGTGCGGCAGGTTTTTGTCAGCTTGTTTGAAAAAGGCCTGATTTACCAAGGAAATTACAACGTAAATTGGTGCCCGAATTGTGCTACAACCCTTTCAGACATTGAAGTTGAACACGAAGAGGAAGCAGGTAAATTATATCATATAAAATATCCTTTCAGCGGCGAAGCCGGGTTTATCGAAATTGCCACAACGAGGCCGGAGACGATGTTGGGCGATACGGCCATTGCCGTCAACCCGGATGACAAGCGCTACTCAAACCTTGTGGGCAAGAAAGTTACCGTACCCTTAATCGAGCGGGAGATACCCATTATCGCCGATAATTATGTCGATTTGGATTTTGGGACGGGCATGGTTAAAGTCACCCCCGCCCACGATCCCAACGACTTTGAGATAGGGCTGCGGCACAATTTGGCTCAGGTGCAGGTCATCGGCTTAGATGCCAAGATGACCGAAGAAGCGGGCGATTATGCCGGCCTGGACCGCTACGACTGCCGCAGACAAGTTGTGGCGGATTTGGCTGATTTAGGGCTTTTGGTAAAAGTGGAAGAGCACGAACATGCAGTAGGCCACTGTTACCGCTGCAGCACTGTTGTGGAGCCCCAAGTTTCTAAACAGTGGTTTGTAAAAATGGCGGATTTGGCAAAGCCCGCCATTGCCGCGGTGGAAAACGGGGAGATCAAATTCGTGCCTAACCGCTTCAGCAAGCACTACCTGCATTGGATGGGCAATTTAAAAGACTGGTGTATCTCCCGCCAGTTGTGGTGGGGCCACAGAATCCCCGTCTGGTACTGCGCGGAATGCGGCGAGGTGTTTGCCGCCCTGGAAGATCCAAGCAAGTGCCCGAAATGTAATTCTTCCCAAATAGAGCAGGATCCCGATGTCTTAGACACCTGGTTTTCTTCCGCTCTTTGGCCCTTTTCCGTCTTAGGCTGGCCCGATCGCACGCCTGAACTGGAATATTTTTATCCCACCTCGGTTTTAGTTACCGGTTTCGATATTATTTTCTTTTGGGTAGCCAGGATGATCGTCATGGGTTACGAATTTATGAATGAGAAGCCTTTTGGCGATGTCCTCATTCATGGTTTAGTGCGCGATCATTTGGGCCGCAAAATGAGTAAATCTTTGGGTAACGGCGTGGATCCCCTAGAGGCCATCGAAGAATATGGTGCCGATGCTCTGCGCTTTAATTTGGTCGTGGGTGTAGCGCCGGGCAATGACATGCGTTTTATCCCGGAAAAAATCGAAGCATATCGGAACTTTGCCAATAAAATTTGGAATGCTTCCCGGTTTGCGCTGATGCATCTGGAAGACTTCCAAACAGAGGGCGTAGACTTGGAAGACTTGGAGCTGAACACGGTTGATCGCTGGATCCTAAGCCGCTACGAATTTGCCGCCGGGGAAGTAACCCGCTTTTTGACAAGGTATGACATTGGGGAAAGTGCCCGGGTGCTTTACGATTTCATCTGGACGGAGCTCTGCGATTGGTACATTGAGTTAATTAAACCGCGCCTTTACGGCAGGCGGGGGAAAAAAACCCGCCGAGCGGCCCAATACGTTCTTTGGTATGTCTTAAAGCACACCATGGAGCTTCTGCACCCCTTTATGCCTTTTATAACGGAGGAGATTTGGCAGAGCCTGCCCAACGAAGGCCCCTCGATTATGGTGGCAAAATGGCCGGAACCGAAAGGGCTTTCAGCCCCGGATCAAGAAAGAATAATGGACACGGTTATGGCTGTAATTACGGCCATCCGCACTATGCGGAGTGAGAAAAACGTTGCCCCGGGCAGAAAGATTACGGCTGTTTGCCAAGGCAGTGAAGCTGATCTTAAGATTCTTGCGGCCAACAGGGACGATATCATGACTATGGCCGGCCTTGAAACTATGATTACCGAGGGCTTCGGCAAAAAGCCGCGCCGAGCTGTAAGCGCAGTTGTGGCGGGCATCAACATCTTCTTGCCCCTGGCGGATATGGTGGATTTAGAAGCTGAAAAGAAACGGATCGAAAAAGAACTGGAAGTAGCCCGCAAAGAGCAGCAGCGGGCAGAAAGCATGTTAAAAAACGAAGGCTTTATCAAAAACGCACCGCGGCAGGTAGTGGAAAAAGAGCGGGAAAAAGCAGAGTCTTATGCCTCTACGGTCCGGCGGCTGCAAATTTTACTTCAGGAGATGCAGGATTAAACAATGAAAATAATTGGAGTCAGGCAGCGTTTTGGCAGTCATTTAGGCTTAGAGAGGATTGCTTTGGTTTGCGAGGAATTGGGCAATCCTCAAGATCAACTCAAAGTCATTCACATTGCCGGCACCAGCGGCAAAGGTTCAGTCGCGGCTATGTTAGCCGGGGTTTTGCAGAAGGCGGGCCTTAAGGTTGGCTTGTTTACATCGCCCCATCTGGAGCATTACCGGGAGCGTTTTCAAATCAATGGAAATTACATTGATGATGCTGCTTTAAAGAAATTTGCCGATTTGGCGGAAGCCGCCATTCAGCGGGTGGAAACAGCCAACCGGGATTTGGGCCCCGTGACAGAGTTTGAACTGGCCACAGCAATAGCGTTCTTATATTTTCTCCACTCTAAAGTTGATATTGTCGTTTTGGAAACAGGATTAGGGGGCCGTTTGGATTCTACAAACGTCGTCCGTCCGCTTTTAACGGTGATCACCTCCATCGGCTACGACCACGTTGATCGTTTGGGCACCGGGCTTAATGAGATCGCGAAGGAAAAAGGAGGAATCATCAAAGCCGCAACACCCGTTGTCAGCGGCGTATCTGCCGGCATAGGGGAAGATACCCTAAAAGAGATTGCCCAGAAACAAAATGCGCCCTGGCGGAGCATCCGCCAGAGCGGTTGGAAACCGCTGGGCTGGGGCCTGGGCGGCGGCAGCCTGCTTTTTCCCGGCTGGGGCGAAGTCCGGGTCGGGCTGCTCGGCGCTCATCAGCTGCGGAATGCAGCGACGGCGCTTTTGGCTTTGCAGGTCCTGCGGCAATTAGGCTATGAGATTTCCCGCGACGCGGTTTTAGAGGGGATGGCGGAAATCAACTGGCCCGGGCGCATGGAAATTGTCACGCACCGGCCTTTTTTCCTGTTGGACGGCGGCCATAACGAAGAGGGCTTGAGGGTCTTGGCCCAAGCCTTGGGTCATTTAAAGAAGGAATTAAACACGGACAAATTCACTTTTGTAATCGGCATGCTGGGAAATAAGGAGGTTGAATTAATTAAACCCTTGTTTCCCTTGGCAAAACGCTTTGTCTTTACTACAGCAGACAGCGGGCGCATGGCCTTTTTGGAACCGGCGAAATTGGTAAGCTACGCAGCGGCGCAAGGCCTGGCAGCCGTGGGCATTACTGAGGCGGCAGCAGCTTTGGAGGAGGCCCTCAAAAGCCCGCCCGTTTGTGTCTGCGGTTCGTTATACCTGGTGGGGAATATAAAGAGGTATTTAAGATCCCAATCTTTAATAACTTAAGGGGAGGGCGTTGGCATGAGCCGAAGGAAAAAAAGAAGAAGGCCAAGCGGCAGGCAGCAGGGTATCAATTTTGTGATTACCCTGGTTACGCTGAGCATTGTTTTCGGTTTCATCGGTTATTTAATCCCCCAATATGCGATTAGGAAAGTCCGCGATAAAAGGCAGGAAGAACAAAGGCTGGTAACCCTGGACGGGCCGGCCCCCGTGACCGCGGTTCCTGTCAGCCCGCCTGCGGCCGAACCGGAAAAGGCACCAAAGCCCACAGTGCCAAGGGGGCCGGCACAGCCAACAGAGCCAAGTTCAGAGGCAGGGGGATTGTATCGGGTCCAGGTTGGGGTTTTTTCCCAAAAGGCTAATGCAGAACGCATCTTAGCCCGGCTGCGCCAGGCGGGGTATGAGGCAATCAGTACCCCCAAAGCACCTTATCGGGTTCAGACAGGTGCTTTCGACTCCCGGGAAAATGCGGAAAATCTCGCTCAGGAACTGCGGAGTAAGGGCTTTGAAGCCATAGTGGTCCGCTAGCTTAAGCAGAGTTAATTTAGGCATAAACTCTCTTCTACCCGGCATAGTTATGAAGTGGGTAGGAGGGGGTTTTTTTGCGCAGGCGCCGAAAAAGACGCAGACGTTCCGGGGGCAGATCTTGTCTGCTTCTCATGATCTTATTTGCTGTAGTAGTTGGATTACCCGCCTTG
>JBHGWS010000024.1:0-10016 GCA_041936745.1 Candidatus Darwinibacter acetoxidans | reverse complement strand
TTGTCCCCAGGATCACCCCCGCGCGTGCGGGAAAGACCTCAAACGCATTGAGGAAGTCGCTTACAAATGGGGATCACCCCCGCGCGTGCGGGAAAGACACTTCGTAGATCCGCTGTTATTCAACGTTTACGATTTAGCTGCTTGGCAAATTCGTTCACTTTCATTGCTAGATAATGTATCAACCGGGCATCTTCCAAAGCCCGATGCGCTACCGGTTTTTCTAGCCCGTAAGATAGAAGCACGTCTTCCAACTTATAAGATTTCAAAAACATCTTCTCTTTTTTCACAAGGCCCATGAGGTCTATTTTTCTATTCTTTATAATTTCTCTGTTGATGCTCCGCAGACCATTATTTAGAAAGTCGATATCAAAATGTAGATTGTATCCTACTATGGGTAGATCACTGATAAAGGCACTAAAGTCATCCAAAACTTTTGGGATTTCTTCCCCCTCCGCGGCTAAAATTTGGTCAGTTATACCAGTCAGTTCCACGATTTCTTCCGGGAGCTTTCGTTCAATGAAAATTAAGCGGTGAAACTCCTCATAGCTTTCAGATTCTGTTTTTATGGCCGCTATTTCAATAATACTATCTTGTAAAGGGTCAAGTCCGGTTGTCTCAACATCTATAACAACGTAAGGTGAAGTTGCAGTGATTTTAGGTCTTTTAGCTCCGTATTTCCTGGCTTGCCTAAACTTCGCCTGTGTGCTGAAACCATGTTTTAACTCGTTTGAAACAGCTTTTTCTCCCTTCGGTATCATTACCAAAGGTATGCCGTCAAATGAAACATTGATCTGTCTGGTTCGGTGGGTTCGAAATTGATAGCCAAGTTCGTTTCTTGCACTATAACTGAGCGTTGCTTGCCCCCGGCCAACGCTTTCCACCACCCTTTCCCAAAGCTTGTCACGTACCCGGGGATTTAAATCGCCTATATAAACCCCGGTAGCAATTTCTTGCATCCATTTAGTCAAATCTCCCCTTAGAGACATAGGAGCATTGGAAATGGTTATTACTGTCATAGCCATACCGATTTCTCCAACCTTAGTTAAATTTACTATAGTTGACGCCGTACTTCACCAGTTCGCTTTTGTCATCCCAAAGATGAATGATATCTACCTTTTCTTCGTCGGCAGGCTCATCATCCACATCTAACAAATATTGGGTGTCTTTCACAATCGCCTTGATTATTCTGCCGTCAACAAAGGCATCCCTCATCTTGAGGCGGACCTTTCGGCCGATATCCTCCTCCGGCCCCGTTTGGGAGGCTACCTCGAAAGCAACCAATATACTGGTGGCCGCCTTATATAAATCGGCGATGTCATATACAAATGAGAGCTCATGACTAGTGTGAATAAACCCTAAACCGGGGGCTAATCCTATTGCTGTGATCACACTATAAACCAAGCCGTACAGAGCAACATTCGCGGCGGAAAGTGCTTGATTGATTAGGGACCCACTCTCAAAATCCGAAGGATCATATTCTCGGCGCGCCCATTTTACGCCGAATCTTTTAGAATACTCTCGGTAGACGCGACGAATACGGGCGCCTTCGCGCCCGCGTAGCTGTTGCATTGTCAGGTTCGATACATCCTCGTTCGGAAACCTCAACTGATACATTTTCCTTGCCACGGCCAGCCTGCTTAACCGGTTGGATACGAGCTTGGCCTGTCTTTCTAAAAGTCGGCTCGATCTTGTTAAAGCACGCCCGTGAGCGTACAGTCTAACCCCTCTCTCACCCACCCAAATGACACTTGTCCCCGTATCACCAATTAACTCCATTGCCCGGTGTGTAATTTCCGTACCGGGCCCCAGCATCAGCACACTGACCATGGCGGCCGGCACTCTTGCAACACCTCGGCTGTCCGTAACTGTTATGGCACTGTCTTGTCGGTTTATCTTCGCATGTTCCACGTACACGAAAGTAATCCTATCATCGACTCGAGGCAGTTCTAACAATTCAGGTTTTCTTGCTCCGGCATAGTCCTTCATCGCTCATCCCCGGGAATGACCGTTATAAGGCCAAATCCATATGCTTTTTTCTTACCCAGACCATTTATTAACACTGCTTTGAAGAGATCCAGATCTTCAATTTTTAATAATCCGCCGTAAGCCGCTTTACAAATTTTCAACTGCTTTCCGTTCTTACGTTTTAAAATCTCGAAGCCTCTTTCGGTAATCATTACTTCATCATCATTAAGCGAAAAACCGTGCTGTTCCGACCTTTCCTTTAAGTACTGCAACTGCTGATCAGCTGTTACAAGCGGAATAATACGTCCTCGTTCGCCGGATTTTTTTCCCCGGCTAAGTGATTTGATCGGATTTAAAACCGCTCTAAACCTTAGTTTATCCCCTGTTCGCAGCCGAGCTAACAACACGCTGTAATCCTTTGTCTCAGCACTGCCCATTACTCCGTATTTTTCTAGTTTTTCCAAATCCGGCCTTTCCCTACTTAATACAAGCAGATAAAAGTCATCACCTATAGGATCAACTCGCCATAATTTACGCGAGCGTCGACCCGCGTTTATTTCCGCCGGGAAACTTTCCTCCACCCAACTGTGATAAGCTCCTAAATGATTTAGGTCTCTTGTCTTTTGCCGGTTGTTAACGTCTATTTTAACACGTGATAAGTACATAAGACCCTCCTAGAAAGCATTAAACACATCGTGCGTCTCTTTAACCTTAGATGGCATCAAGGCGATATTTTTCCTCGCCACAGCCCTATAGCCATGCCGCCGTTCTCTTTGCGAAAATGAAATCACTTCATCTCTTACCATCTGCTTTGGAGACTTCTCTATCAAGTGAGCATCTGCGTAAATTGACAGGACCGCGTTGTTGCCATTTTTTCTTTTGTACCAAGCGGCAGCCTGCCATTCAAGATCCCTCAAACAGGTTATTACATCCTGCTTTTTTGTGCCGATAAAAAAGTCGGCCGTTAATGGATTTGAACGCCTGCCTAAAAACGGCTGGAAGCGGGGTCGTTTTAAGCCGTGCTCAATTTCCGCCATCCAATCGTCCCGGTCGCTGCCAAGCGCTACTACAAAAACCGCATCCTGTAAATATTGTCGATTAGTAACATAGACCCGATCCACTTGTCCGTTAGGTTTCAATTTTTGAGCCGTGTGATAGTCCGTCAGCAATTCACCCGGTTGATCGACTCTTACAGCAAAGTCCAACAAATTAAACCGGGCTATTCGTTTATCATCCCTTGAATAGCCTAAACTGGCCGCTAAGAGTCCGATTACAGCACTTTTAGAGGGGTAACGGTCAGTTGAACGGTTTTCAAACTGGGAGCCCGTTCCCCACGATTGCAAAGGCCCAGCAAATTTTAGTAATATGGTTTTCATGTTTGCTCACCAAGTTAGGAATACAGAAGAGAGTTTAACGTCTCTTCTAAGGCCCGTAGTAATTCAGCCAGGTTAACTTGGCTGCCGTCAAATTCACCCATGCCCAAGCTGAGGGAAAACACAGGGGCATCAACCCATTGTTCTACCAATTTATATTCATTTTTCAATCGTGTAACGGACTTTTCCACAAATCCTTCCGACGAGCGGATCGGACGTTCAAATGCACTGACTAGGCTTACAGGCCTGTCATTCCGCCCGCAGATTAAAAGCGCTTGTGGCAGTGTTTGGTTGGCAAAGGTATTGATTTTACCTGTCGGCATTGATTTGACAAAAGCTTCAATAAAAAGCTTTAAAGCATTGACTACTGAAGTCTTGTCACCAATTTGCCTGGCAAATTCATGAACCGCGACATTGGCATAGCGATACAAGGTAGCCGAATTATATTCGATTGTGCCAAGCATACCGGCGCCGGCATCATCTGTCGAGGAGAAGTCATCGGTAGCAGTAAAAAAGTCAAACTCCGTCTGTACTTCGTGGGTTGAAATTCCGTGGGCAAATTGACTTGATGCATCTTCATTTAATTTAGAGTCATCTGCCACCATTCGTCCAAACAGCGCAATATCAATGGCAGGATCGCTTTTAAGCAGCTCCCGCAACTCACCTTTAGCTGCATTTCCCTCAATCGCGGCTTGGGCCAGCTTCTCAGCCTGTTTAGAACTGATAAAAAACAGCGCTCTGGTTTTTTGGTCTTTTGTACTGACCCCCGCTTTATTAATAACTTTTTCAGCCAATTCCATGGCCTCTTCTTGATCCAGAGAGTCATCTATATGTATGATTTTTTCTGCTATGTAGCGCACTATTTCCAGGCTCCTGATCCCTACATTCTTTAGGCCGCCATACTCTAAGAAGTATTGGCGAATCGCCTTTTTCCAGGATTGGGAGCTCACTCGGGCCCTTGTTACTCCGCCATACTGTGCTGTCTTCGGGCTGCCCGTATCATCCCTGTTGATATTTGATGGCGGAACGGTTTGAATAGCATGTACGTCTAAAAAAAGACGTTGATTACTTTTCATCGCTTTCCTCCTCCTTATCATTACTGTAGTAGCGGTAATAAGACCGCGACCACCGCAAGCGAATCCGGCTTTGCTGCCCTTTTTGGAACCAAAACAAATCTTCGGCCAATTGTGGGTAATTAACTTCCGCTTTTGTTTTTGATTTTAAAAGTTTAATCAAGTGCCGCAGATGGTTAGCCAACTCGCCAAAACTCGTTGCAGTAATCATAGCATTAAATCTGCGGTCAATCGCTTGGCTGTCGTCTGCCATTCGTAGACTACTAAGTGATTCCCCTATGTTTTCTACCCTGGAGCTTGAATCGCGGCCGGCATTGACATTTTGCTCTTTTCCCTGTTGGTGCAAGGCAAAAAGCTGCAGTGCCAAAATGACTGAACGCTCAGCGTCCGTTAGTTCGCCCGTTTTCCCTAAATATTCCGCCGGCATGTTGGAAAATATTATGGGGAAAACGCCTGTGGCCACTTGGACATCTTTATTGATAGACTGGCGCAGACTGGCTAGGTAGGCCTTAGTCGAACTTGCCTGCAGATCACCGGCCACCAAATTTAAGATCCTGGCTGTTATTTGATAAATGCTTGGGCTGGCTAATTCCTTCATTCTACTCTCCTTTCTACTTTTTGATAAAGCCTAGGTTCTTGTTCAACCAATAATCGAACTGATTATATGCTGTTGCGATGTTCGTAAAAGGCTTGTCCTTTTCAAAAACACCTTTATAATCACGATGCCCGGCTGATTGGACCAAAAAATCGGCTTCTTTCCTGATTATAGTCCGGAGATTTTGGCGCCATTCCCGAATACGCTCATCTTTGTCTTGGCCCGCCTCTAAAGAATTCAACCACTGGCGAAAGGGCAGGTCTACCTCATAGTAAGCCTGCATTGTAATCTTATTCGTAAATCTATTACCTTCTATATTGCGAATCGTTTTCACTTCATTTACGAATCTGCCAAAGGTATTTTCCACGATTTCCTTTGTCTTTTCTACTTCCCCATTTATTCGAACGACCCAACCGTCGTCCCGGATATCGCTTAGAACATGTTCGTCTACAGCAAGAGTGTCAAAGTATTCTTCCACCGGCAGCCAAGAGGTGGCATTGCCATCTGATTCCATTCCGCAGCTCTCAATCACAGCATTGGTTTGCTCTGTGAGCTTTTGAACACGATAAAACCAATCAACGATCCCGGGCCTTTTGTCATTTTCTTCTTTGGTCAGAAAAACCGTCCCGAAAGACCGCCAAAAAGATGAGTTGATTCGATGCTTTTGCGGCGTTCGAAAATCTTTGTTCGGCCCTTGTGTTCTGTACCGCCAGAGGGTCATCAGCTCCAAAAACTGATCCCGATGATTTATTTCGGGTAGTTTTACGGTACTGATCGTAAAATCCTCTCCTATTTCGCTCTCAGGATCTATATAGACAGCTCGGCTCCAATTAGTATACAGTTCCGCTAAATTGTCGACGGGATACTCCAGTAACAGCCTGCTTATTATTTCATCGCCCGTTTGTTCCCAGCACGGCCTCTGAATAGTTGTTTGATATGCTTCCTCCGGGTGCAGCAAAACCAGATTCAACAGCAGGGTTTCAAAAAGGTTTCTCCCTCGCAAAGCTATGCCGCCAATATCATAAATCCACCCTTTGGAGTTTGTCCCTTCAAATTCCTCGTACCTGGCTTTATCACCTGTACCCACCACGCCCTGATACAAGATCAGCCAACGGGCCAGCTCGGCTTCGTTTAACCTGTTTTTGTTTCCGCCGGTCTCATATCTTGGTGAGAATAGGGCAACTTTATTGCCGCTTTCGGAAATCGTACGGTTTATGGTTTTCGGCTCCACTTCAGTGGGATTCCCACCGCGGCCCGCCTTGATCGGCCGTTTTAACAGCTCTTCCTGCGTGACTTGATAGAAGGGATGTTCGTTATCAAAGAGGTAAAAGCGGTCTTGCCAAATATGTAGATATTCGACAACAATTTCCGGCAATGACTTCCGATTCCACAAGCCTTCCCAAGTGAGCATTAAATTGTCCTGGTGTTCTTCCAGGTCGTCTTCATCAAGTTCAGCCAGTTGTCTGTGTTTTTCATCCAGTTCTAAATAGGGGTAAGGTCTTCCCTGCGCATCAAACCTTGAAAAAACGGTATGCAGCACTGCTAAAAGCAGGCGCAGAATTGCAAAATTTTGCATCTGCACTTCACCGGCCAACTGCTTATATTCGGGTGCGTTTTGAAAACACTGGATTAAGGACACTTGTTCGGATGAGCCCTTCTCATCCGTTATGACCCAAATCCATGGCTCTGCCAATAAGTTGAACCGACTCAATCAATCCCCTCCCTCGTTTTCCCTCAGTTTTTCCGAACTTAAACCTTGTTTGAGGCAGTACTTCAAGCGAAACCCATTGAGGACAAACTCGTTGTTTTCATCAAAAACAATTCCAAGCAGGCCTTTCAACCATGTGGACTCCTGCCAAGACGGCAGATGCTTCATATTGAATTTCTCTAATTCTAAAATGGTCTGCTCAATATTATAGTAGGCGCTGAGCTGCAGGGGGAGCCTTATTGTGTGGCGGGAGATATCTTTCTGTACCGAGGGATCGTGGATCTTTCTTGCCAAATTGCGTTTTTGATCAAAGTATGTATAACCGTCTTGGTACTTCTTTAAAGCAATAACTTCAACGGTTTCTTGAATATCCCGAACTTGGGCAACGGCCCGTTCTTCTGAAAGATAATTCAGATCGCCGCCTAACCAACCAACTAGGCTTTGATTGGGCCGTAAGCTCGGAGTTTTCAGGATATAAGCCGCGGCTTTCTGTTCTTTACACGTAATCTTGCTCTGGTGTTCCTTTTCCGCTTGTTCGTATTTTGGCCGCAGTTCTTTATTAATAAAACTGTGGTCATCACCGTAGGTAGCTTGTACAAGTGGGGAAATATCTTCGGGCAGATAAATTTTCTCCGGCAGTAAAAGGTTGGTGCGAATTAAAAGATAATCGCCGTAGATCACGCTAGCCCCGGGTTCAAACTCAAAACCCTTTGCGCCCATAACAAACACTTTAGGGCGGCACAAGTTTTTGGGTCTTTGTACCTGTGCATGCCGATGGAGGCGCCCAATTCTTTGAATTAAAAGGTCCATAGGGGCCAAATCGGTAATCAGTACATCAAAATCAATGTCCAGTGACTGTTCTATCACCTGTGTGCCGACAATAATTTTCTTAAAAGGGCGCTTGGCTTTTTTTCCAATATCCCTAAGCAGTGCTTTTTCTTTTTCGATCCGATGGGTTGCGATGAAATTAGAATGAAGCAATTCAACTAATTTTTCGCCGAAATGGGAGCTGCATATTTTTGCTATCTCTTGTGCCCTTCTAACAGTATTAACGATGACGCCCGCTATACCGCCCTCGGCCAATTCTTCAGCAAGTGTGTTGATTAACTCCTCCTCATCTAACCTAGTTACATCTACGGTTAAACGGTCCGAAGTAGTAATGTCGCTAAATTGTTTTACCTCCATGCCATCGGTATAAGTAATCAAGGGGTAGTCCCGAGATGTTTCCCAACCTTGTGGTTTAGTTACGTCTCGCCATCTTTTTCCACCGCCGCGCATATAGTTTTCGATCAGCTCTGCGCGCGTTTTTGCGGGCAGAGTAGCTGACAAGACTATTACCGGTACATTGTAAGCCCCCATCCAGCGCAGTGCCCGGCTCAGATATTGATTCATATAAGCGTCGTAGGCATGCACTTCATCAATGACAATGACTTTTTTGCTAAAGCCCAAATGCCTCAGCGCCAAATGTCTTTGTTTCAAAGCAGTCAGCAAAAATTGATCAACCGTTCCTACAACAAAATCGTCCAATACGGCTCTTCGCCTTCCTGCAAACCATTCGTTGACCAGCACACTACCGTGCTGCTTTTCATCAGCGATATTAGATCTGGGCAAAGAAGTATAACTATCGTTTAGGGCTGCTTTGCCGTGGACCAACTGCAGCGATTTTTTCTCGTCATCAAGATTCGCCAACCAATCCCTAATCCGATCAAATATTCCATCTGAGGTTGCTTGCGTCGGTAAGCCAAAAAACATGCCGCTGGCCCGTGTTTTCGTTGAAAGCTGCTCGACACCAATTAAGGCCGCCTCCGTTTTACCAACGCCCATAGGGGCTTCTGCTATGAAAATACCCGGGAGTTCTGTTTCTTGAATAACTTCAAAGAGTTTTCGTTGAAAATCACGGGGTTCAAATTCAAATCGTTCATAATAACCCAAAAGAACGTCCGTGTGATCTTCTTCAATTCTTGGGCCGGTTTGATACCATTTCAACCAGCCTGTTTCTTTTCTTTTATCGATGCTGCCAACCGAGGTTTCATCAATTAGGATTAACGGAAAATAATTTTCATTACTTGCTATCCAGTCAGCCATTATTAATAAACCGCTTAATAGCACTTGGCCGGTTTGTGTTAAGTGCGGCAAATCCTTTATCGATTCAAAGCCGTTTATTGCAAGGGCCCAATTAAATAGTGATTTTTGCGTTTCTGCCCATTGACGGTGAACAACACTTGCCGGATCTTGCACTTGAAAATAATTATTTGTGTAAGCGTCTAACTGGCAAGAGATTTCCTGCTCGAAATCAACAGGAGTTCCATGATGCGCCCCTACAATTGCAGTTATATCGGGGGAAATACCGAAGTGTTCGAGTAGAGCCTGGCCGGCGACGGCGTGGTGAGTTGCTCCCGGATTCATTAAGCTGTTGTAGCATTCCGATATTCCGCTGAAGCCGGCTCTTTCAAGTTTATCTAAAAGCTCTCGATCTAAATCTGGTGATTGATGAAAACTTGGCCTGCTTTGAAACACGGGAGTTGCCTTGCCGAGATCGTGAGAAGCGGCCAGGAAGCCTGCCAAGTTTTTCGCCAGTTCTTCACTCGGGCGATTTAGGGAATTAATTATCTGTTGTCTTTGATGTACGCTTAGCCAATGCTCCCAAAGCAATTTTATTACTTCGGTAACGTCGATCAAGTGTTGTTTTAACGGAAGCCATTGAAAAACAGCGTTTTTATCACTCTTTTTAGCCCAAAGTGCATCCACGCTAGGTGCTAAAGCCTGTTTACAGACCACATCCTATCTGCCTCCTTCCATTAATTACATAATTTGGCAAGGAGTTGAAACAATATAGCAAAAACACTATTAAAACGGGGTTAAATTGTTTAGCCAAGCTTTATATTATGGTTATTTCCTTATTCATACACAAATCCCTTTTATTTCAGAGTTTTTAGTTCAGCCAGAGTATGCCTACTTCCCCAAGAATTGGTAATTTCAATTTGGTTCCCCGTGCGGTGCCCGTTCCGCTTCGAGTTTTCCCTCTTTATTCGCCACCTGCAACCAGTCAGCCAACTGTGTTGAAAACGTTACGCGAGCCGCAGAACATTAATCAAGTCTGTAACCAGAACTTATTCCTAACAAAGTGCTTTTAAGTCCAAATGATTCGTGAATGCGACCCGTTAAAAATATCTCCGCATAAAAACAAAGACCGGAAATATTCAACACCATTCCTAGGGTTTCTAAAACCCCAACTATGGTACCCTATTGGGATCACCCCCGCGCGTGCGGGAAAGACATGAGCGTTTTAACAGTGACATATG
>JBHGWS010000023.1:0-6315 GCA_041936745.1 Candidatus Darwinibacter acetoxidans | reverse complement strand
TTAAGATGGCCTGGGTGGCCAGGATCTGGTTGGAAATATCGATGCAGTAGCGGTCGTTTTCCACCATGCGGATTAAACCGTCGAGCTGGCCCCGGGCTGTTTTTAAAAGGCGTGTTATCTTCGCTTGGTCAGATCTCATTCATAACTCACCTGCCGAAAAGTCCCTTTTTGTCTGCAATGGAAATTACTTCGTAGCCCACTTCGCTGATGGCTTGGCGGACTTTTTCTTCATCCCAGCCGTTGGCGGCGGTGACCGTGGCTTCTTCTTTTCGCAAATTTACCTTAGCTTTCAGGCCCGGCAGCGCATTTAAAGCATCCTCCACTCTTTTTTGACAATGTGCACAGGTCATACCTTTAACTTTAACAACTTTTCTCAAGCCTATCTTCCTTTCTATAAACTGGGTTTAAAGCGCCTGAGGCGCAAAGCGTTGCTCACAACAAAGATTGAGCTCAAACTCATGGCCGCGGCAGCATACATGGGGCTGAGCAGCCAGCCGAAGAAGGGGAAAAGAACTCCCGCTGCCAAAGGGATCCCCAAAGTGTTGTAAAAGAAAGCCCAAAACAAATTCTGCTTGATATTGCGGATAGTTGCCCGGCTTAACTGGATGGCTGTAACTACATCTAAAAGATCGTTTCGCATCAACACTATATCGGCGGATTCCAAAGCCACATCGGTGCCCGCACCGATGGCAATACCCACATCGGCCCTGGCTAAAGCAGGGGCATCGTTAATGCCATCGCCCACCATGGCAACCAATAAGCCTTTTTCCTGCAGTGCCCGAATTTCCCGCTCTTTGTCCTCCGGCAAAACTTCCGCAATGGCTGTATCGATATTCAATTCCCGGCGGATGGCTTCTGCCGTCTTTTCGTTATCGCCCGTCAGCATAACCACATCTATGCCCATCTTCTTTAAGTCGGCGATGGCCTGCCTGCTGGTTGGTTTAACTACGTCGGCAACGGCAATGATGCCGATAGTTTCGCCTCCTTTGGCGAAATACATGGGTGTTTTGCCTGCTTGGGCTAACCTGTCAGCTTCCTTTTCCAGCTCTCCCAGGGAAATCCCGTTTTCTGACATAAAGGCAAAGTTGCCCGCCAAATATTTTTCTCCCCGAAATTCTGCTTGAATCCCTTTACCGGGCACCGCCCCGAAGTTTTCAACTGCTTCTAAACTTAAGCCGTCTTCCCGGGCCCGCCTCACAATCGCCTCCGCCAAGGGGTGCTCTGAGGGCTTTTCCAAAGAAGCGCCGATTAAAAGCAGTTCTTCTTCACTGTAAGCGCCGGTTGTTAAGACATCGGTAACCTCCGGTTTGCCTTCCGTGATGGTGCCGGTTTTATCTAAAACTACGGTATTCAATTTATGGGCTGTTTCCAAAGACTCCGCCGATTTCAGCAAAATCCCATGCAGTGCGCCTTGGCCGGTTCCCACCATGATGGCGACAGGGGTGGCTAAGCCTAAAGCGCAGGGGCAGGAGATAACCAAGACGGCAACACCGATGGTTAAGGCAAATTCAAACGGGTGGCCCAATAACAGCCAAGTCAGTGAGGCCAAAAGGGCAATGACGATGACCACGGGGACGAAAACGGCGCTGATTTGATCCGCCATTTTGGCAATCGGTGCTTTGGAAGCAGATGCCTCTTCCACCAGGCGGATGATCTGAGCCAAAGTAGTGTCGTCGCCGACCTTTTGCGCTTGAAAGCGGAAAGAGCCTGCCTGGTTAATGGTTGCGGAAATTACCTGATCCCCCACCTGTTTGGCAACGGGTATGCTTTCGCCTGTCAGCGCTGATTCATCAACGGCCGAACTGCCCTCAATGATTACTCCATCAACGGGAATGCTCTGGCCGGGCCTGATGACGATGACATCACCTTCGACCAGGTCCGCCACAGGTATTTCCACTTCTTCGCCTTGACGGATGACGCTGGCTGTTTTAGGAGCTAAATCCATCAGCTTGGCAATGGCATCGGAAGTCCTGCCTTTGGAGCGTGCCTCTAAATATTTGCCTAAGGTAATCAGCCCTAAGATCATGGCCGCCGATTCGAAATAAAGGTCGTTGACGTAGCGGTTGACAAGATCTAAGTCAGCGTGGCCCAGCCCATAGCCGATCCGGAAGAGGGCAAAGATGCCGTACAAAATCGCGGCGCCGGAGCCGAGGGCAATTAAAGAGTCCATGTTCGGGCTGCGGTGCCAGAGGGTCTTAAAGCCCGTCTGGTAATACTGGCGGTTAACATAAATTACCGGCAGGGCCAAGAGAAATTGGGCCAAGGCCATCGTAACCGCATTTTCCGGGCCTACAAGCCAAGGGGGGATAGGTAAGCCGATCATGGGCCCCATGGCGATATAAAGCAGGAAGGCCATAAAAATTAAGGAGACGATGGCCCTGTATTTCATTTCCCCAATCTCATCTTGCACCGCGTTTGCTGCAGCCGGCGCGGGAGCCGCCTGGGCGGGAACCGCTTCGTAGCCCGCGGCTTTGACGGCGGAAACGATTGCTGCCGAATTCAACGCCGTTTCGTCAAATTCCACCGTCATGTTGTTGGCTAAAAGGTTTACATTAACGGCTTTGACCCCATCTATTTTTTGCACTGCCCTTTCCACTGTGGCGGAGCAGGCTGTGCAGGTCATTCCGGTTACATTAAATTTTTCTTTCAATGCCGTCCACTCCTTACTACACCCCCGGGGGGTGTTCCTGACTTCAGTTTACACGAAAGGCCGGGCCCAGTCAATAGGCTAACCCAATTTTGCCGCTTGCATTTCACAATTTTTGTTGCTATACTATTTGTGTCAGGCGCCTATAGCTCAGCGGATAGAGCACCGGCCTCCGGAGCCGGTGGCGCAGGTTCGAGTCCTGCTAGGCGCGCCATTTATAACTTTAACCCCGTTTTGGGGTTTTTCTTTTTAAAGAAAGGCTGTAAGAAGGGGGCAGTTTGCTTGGGCGGGAAGGAATTTCCCCGCCGCTGTCCAAACTATTATACGGTTGGATTTAACGGCAAAGAGCTGTACCGTTTAAAAATAAAAGGAGGAGAGTCACGTGACAGCACAGATAATTGATGGAAAACAAGTTGCTGCGGAAATCCGGGCGGAACTAGCCAAAAAGGTGGCGGAGTTAACAAAACAGGGGCGCCAACCGGGCTTGGCCGTTGTTTTAGTGGGGGATGATCCCGCTTCCGCCGTCTATGTCCGCATGAAAAAACGAGCCTGCGAAGAAATTGGCGTTCACTCCGTTGTGCACCGCCTGCCGCAGGATACCACGCAAGAAGATTTACTTAAGCTGATTGATGAACTTAACGAAGATCCTAAAATCCACGGTATGCTGGTGCAGCTGCCCCTGCCTGAGGGCTTGGATGAAACCGAGGTAATCAACCGCATTTCACCCGCCAAAGACGTGGATGGATTCCATCCCATTAACGTTGGCAATTTATGGATTGGGGAAGAGAGCTTTGTGCCCTGTACGCCCGCGGGTGTTTTAGAATTGGTCAACCGCACCGGTGTGGAGATCTCCGGCAAGAAAGTTGTCGTGTTAGGGCGGAGCAACATTGTCGGTAAGCCGGTTGCCAGCCTCTTTTTGCGGGAAAACGCTACAGTCACAATCTGTCATTCCCGCACGCAGAATTTGGCCGCGGAATGCGCCCAAGCCGATATCTTAATTGTAGCGGTGGGCAGGCCTGAGATGGTTAAAAAGGATTGGATCAAAAAGGGTGCCGTTGTTATCGACGTAGGCATCAACCGCGTTGACGGTAAATTAGTTGGTGACGTAGATTACGACGGTGCGGTAGAAATTGCCGGCGCCATTACGCCTGTACCGGGCGGTGTAGGCCCCATGACTATCGCTATGCTTTTGAAAGCTACCGTTGAATCGGCGGCGCGCAGCTGAGAGAAAAGGGCCGGGCAAATTGGCGGATAACAGTCAAAAAATGGCGGGCTTGTGCCGCATTTTCACCGTAAGGTACCGCCCAGCCCAACGTTTTTAAAAAAGGTTGGGGTTCCCAAAGGGGCCTGAAAATTTCTCCTTCCCTGATGGGCACCAGGATTTTTTGCGCCGCGAAACTGTCAGCGGTTTCCGCTTCCAAAAAGAGTAAATCTGCCGGTGTATCGGATAACAGGTTTTCTATCAAATTTTGGTGCCCGGCCAGGTGAAAAAGTTTCCAAGGTAAGTTATTGGCTAGGATCTCCGGTTCTAGCCAATTTTTTAATTGCTCAAATTCCGATTCGGAGCAGTGGAGCCCCAGCCTAAAGTGCTCCGGTTTCGTGGCTGCGGGCAGAGGGCGCAGGAAAATATATAAAAGGGCGCCGGCCAGTATTAACACCAAAACGAATGCCGCTTGGCCGAAGTGCCGGAAAGATTCGGGCGGCGGCGGGTCCAACCTTTTTGGCGGCGGGTTTTTTTGTAGCCGGCGCGCTTCTTTTTTGGCCTCGATATACTTTTTTTGTGCTTTCAAATGCTCACGGTAACTCAAAAAAATCCCCTTTCGCTGCAAGGTTTCCCCTAGTATTACCAACATTGAAGCAGGATATGGGAAGGGGGAGTAGAATAATAATAACAATAACAACCGCATAGCCGGCTTGGTGGCAGCTGCCGCTGCATAATAGGGAAGTTGGGCTCAAATTTTGAGAAACCACGCGGTCCCGCCACTGTATCCAAGGAGCGCTTCAAAAGATCCACTCACTTTTTGTGGGGAAGGTTTGCAAGTGCTGTGAATTGGGAGCCAGGAGACCTGCCAAACCGGGAAGTTGGGCCATCTTGCGAGGAAAAGGAGTGGTGATTTTTTGTGGGTTATTTTCCCCTAGGTGAGCTGATTGCGCCTAGGGCATTATTTTTTAAGGAGAGATTTAAATGAGAAGAAGAATACTTTTACCTATAATCTTAATCATTGCCGCCTTTTTAAGCCTGGCGGAAGCAGCACCTTCGCGCATTGTCTCTTTGGCGCCGAGCATTACGGAAAACCTATTTGCTTTGGGTGTAGGTGACAATGTAGTTGGTGTTACGTCTTTTTGCGATTATCCGGCGGCGGCGGCGGAGAAAACTGTTATCGGCGATGCCACAAGCCTTAATCTGGAGCTTTTACTTGCTCTGGAGCCCGATCTCATCGTAGGCGACTCTACTTTGGTGCAGGGCCACTTAAACCAGCTGGCGGATTTAGGCCTGCCCACTTTTGCCGTAGGCCCTACTTCTTTAAAGGAAATAAGGGAGTCGCTGATCGAATTAGGCGAGGCCGTAGGCAGGCGTGAAGAGGGTGAGCGGCTGGCTGCCGAAATGGCAGCGAGGCAGCAGGCCATAACAGAAAAAATTGATAGGGATTTTAAACCAAAAGTCTTTGTGGAAATCTGGCATGAGCCCTTGATGACTGCGGGGCCGGGCAGCTTCATGGATGAATTAATTGTACTTGCCGGCGGCGAAAACATCGCTGCCGATGCCAATGATCCTTGGCCCCTTTACAGTGAAGAAATGGTGATCGAAAAAAACCCGCAGGTTTTAATCCTGACAGGTTTTAACCGGGCGGAAGTTTTAAAGCGGCCGGCTTGGCAGGAAATCGATGCGGTGAAGCGGGGGTTGGTCTTCGAAGTGGATCCGGATCTTTACGCCCGCTCCACGGCGCGGCTTTTAGATGCCCTGGCAGAAATGAGCGAGATTTTAGATAAGGCAGCACAATGAAAAGGCTGCTTAAGCGCCTAGCGGCGGCGCTTTTGATTACGGCGGCTGCAGTGTTTTTAGCTGCAGCCACCGGCGCCGTGCCGCTGCCTATAAAAAGCGTCTGCGGGATTATGATCAAAGCCCTGCCCGGCTTAGGCCGGTATGTAGGGGGCGAGTGGCCGGTGGCGCAGGAAATCATTGTTCTTAAAGTGCGGCTGCCCCGCATTTTGCTCGCTCTTTTAGTCGGCGGCGGCTTAAGTGTTGCCGGCGTGTTGTTCCAAGGTTCGCTGCGCAACCCCTTGGCCGATCCCTTCATTATCGGTGTTTCCGCCGGCGCCTCCGTGGGTGCGGCTTTAGCCTTGTTAATCTTGATCCCCCGTGGCCTAGTGGGTTTTAACTTCCTGCCTGTTTTTGCATTTTTGGGGGCCTTAGGCGCCACTGTGGCCGTATCCCGCTTAGGCAGGGAAAGAGGGCGTTTGGAGCCTACTTCTTTGATTCTGGCGGGCGTGGCCTTGGGCTCAATTTTGACGGCTTTAGTTTCCTTTTTGATGGTTTTACGCATCCAAAATCTGCAGGAAATCTACTTATGGCTGATGGGTAGCTTATCCGGCAGGGGTTGGCAGCATGTGCTTACGGCCGCACCTTACATTTTGCTGGGCACCGCGGGCGCTTTTTGGCTGGCGGG
>JBHGWS010000022.1:0-2911 GCA_041936745.1 Candidatus Darwinibacter acetoxidans | reverse complement strand
AACGTCCCCTTTTAATTGCTTCTTCGCGGCAAAGAGCCGGGCGGTGAAATTTAAAATGTAGGATCAGTGAGCCATTCATAACGTGCAATTCTTTCTGCGGTGCTGGCCCCGCTTTTAAACGGCCTGGCAGTAAACGCCCCGGCTTTTCCTCCTAACAAGGGGAAAGATATGCGGCCGGAGAATATGTTTATAGACATGGGCTAAAATTAACTTTTAAACCGGCCCGGCTGAATTATCTGAAGGAAAGCCTAAATCTTCTCCTGCCCCAAACAACGTAAGGCGACTCCACCTCAGTCATCCGGCCATATCGCTGTATCCCTGCCTTAATCTCCGGTTCTTTCGGTACTGGAGGTACAATACCGGAAAAATACCTATATTCTCCTGGTAGATAACCTGTCTGGGTGCGTAATTGAAAGAGGCAGCTTTGTTTACTAAGTTTTCGGGGCTGAATTAAGCGATCCGGCAGGCTTGTATCTGCACTCCGCACCGGATTTGAACTCAGATCGTATGAATTTATACATGAGGGGATACGTCTGCTAAAAAAGCGGGGCGGCAACTGCCGGTTGCGGCTTTTCTAAGTAAGAGATGTAGAATGGCAACCGGGCTTTGTGATAGCCTGGTGTTAACAAGCAGTGAAAGAGGTGGGGCTATGAATTTAGCGGAAAAGATTCTATACCGCCGTAAAAAAGCGGGCCTGTCCCAAGCGGAACTGGGCGAAAAAATAGGAGTGTCCAGGCAGGCCGTGAGTAAATGGGAAACGGGGGAGTCAATTCCCGAATTGGGGAAAATAGTCCTCTTGGCGGATGTTTTTCAGGTAACAACGGATTGGTTGTTAAAAGACGGCGAAGCAGAAGGAGACAAAGAAACCCAAAATCATTGGGTCGAATCCGTCCCGGGATTATTGGGGCAGTTAATCCAAAAATACGGCTGGCTGTTAGGTGTTTATTTAGCCGCTATGGGAGCGCTGTTTACGGGCTTCGGTGTGGTGGGCAATTTGATGTTCCGCAGCATATTCAAAGATTCGCCCTTTTCCAACCGGGTATCATATTTTGACTCGCGGGGTCTGCCGGCCCGGGATCCTTTTGGTTTTACAACCAATACCAATCCCGCCTCTTACCTAACGGGATTTGTGATTATAGTCGGAATAGCCTTTGTGCTCGTCGGCATAGCTTTGGCCGTTTACCTAAAAAGAAAAGATGCCAAGGGTTAGGTAGGGGGAAACCAGCTTAACCTTAGAAAATGAGAGTAAATCATAAATCACTGTGATAAGGGGGCAGCTTCTTTGCAGGTACTTTTAACCGGATTTGAACCGTTTGGCGGCGAAACAATCAACCCGTCTTGGGAAGTAGTCAGGCTTCTTGCTGAAGAGAAAATAGAGGGGGTGCGGGTTAGTAAAAGAAAACTGCCTACCGTCTTTGGCAGAGCAGGCGCAGAAATAATTAAGGCGGTTAAAGAGGTAAAGCCCGCTGCGGTGATTGCGGTAGGCCAAGCCGGCGGCAGAGCGTCAATTGCCGTGGAAAGAGCTGCTTTGAACATTGCCGATGCGGGGATTGCCGATAACGAAGGCAACCAACCGGTGGACTCTTCTCTTATTCCCGATGGCCCCGCCGCCTATTTTGCCACCCTGCCGCTTAAAGCTGTGGTTGGGGAAATTAAAAAAGCGGGCATCCCCGCAGTGGTTTCTAACAGCGCCGGCACCTTTGTCTGCAACCATGTCTTTTACGAGCTTTTGCATTATATAGCGGAGGGAAACTTGCCCATCCAAGCCGGCTTTATTCACATTCCCTTCCTGCCGCAGCAAGCGGTACACCACAAAAACGCACCCTCCATGAACTTGCAGGATCTGATTAATGCCTTTTTGGCTGTTTTAAAACTGCTTAAAGAGAGGCAGACATGATTTATAAGCTGAATGCTTTTACGAAAGACAAAAATGGCGGAAATCCCGCAGCCGTTGTTTTAAACGCAGATTCTTTAAGCGAAGCAGAAATGCAAAGATCGGCCGCAGAGTTTGACTGTCCTGAAACGGCCTTTGTCATGCGCTCTAAAAAGGCAGATTTCCGCCTGCGGTTTTTCACCCCGACGCAAGAGATTGATTTGTGCGGGCATGCGACGATAGCTGCTTTCACCCTGTTAAGGGATCTAGAGATCATAAAAACCGGGCAGTACACGCAAGAAACCAAAGCGGGCGTTTTGCAGATTAAGGTAGCGGAAAACGAAATTTTCATGGAGCAAAACGCCCCCGTGTTTTTAGCCATCCTTACTAAAGACGAAATAAAGCATTGTTTTGGTAAAACTGACTATCTGGCAGATCTACCCATCCAAATAGTTTCTACGGGCTTGAAAGACATTATCCTGCCGGTAAAAAGCCTTAAAGAGTTACTTGCCCTAAAGCCTAACCACCGAGAGATCCTTAAACTCAGCGAAAAACACGATGCGGTTGGAATTCACGCTTTCAGCTTGCAGTCTTTTAGTAATGCTGCAGCTCATACCAGAAACTTCGCGCCGCGGTACGGCATTTTGGAAGAAGCGGCGACAGGTACGGCAAACGGGGCCTTGGCGGCTTACCTCTCCGAAAACCTTAAGAGTCATCAGCATCTTAACAGTTTCACCATGGAACAAGGCTACGGCCTGGCCAGGCCTTCTTTGATTAAAGTGCGTCTAAAGAAAAGCCGCGGGGAAATCCAAAAAGTCTACGTAGGCGGCAGTGCCGTGCCTTCCGCAGGCGACGATTAACGGCTGTCTACAACTAAGGGCCGACAGACCTGTTTGGCTGAAAATATAGGAGGCTAATTTACTTAATTGGGAGTTAAGAGAATGTTTGGTTGACCTTAAGCCCTTGGTGTAATACAATAATGGCGAACAGGCGTTTGTATGGAGGAGGGATGCCGATGGGGAAAATTTATCACGAGTT
>JBHGWS010000021.1:0-4130 GCA_041936745.1 Candidatus Darwinibacter acetoxidans | reverse complement strand
AAGAAAATCCCGCCTCATATACCAACGGGGGTGTTGGCAACCAGTGCGGTGCGCTCTGCCGCCAATGGGGCGGAATTCAGTGAGCTTGTCTTGAAGGAAACGGGTTGGGCTTTAGAGGTACTTTCAGGTGCTAAAGAGGCTGAACTTTCTTTTTTGGGCGCGGCCGCCACGCTGCCCCGCAGTTTACTTACCAATCCCATCAGTGTTATCGATGTGGGCGGCGGCAGTACGGAGATTTATACGGGGACATCCTGCGGCAGGCTTTTGGGAGGCGGCAGCGCGGAGCTTGGTGCGGTCCGCCTTTTGGAGCGTTTGATCAGCGGGCACCCTGTTGGCGAATGGGAAAGGGAGCGGCTGGAGAAAGTAACGGTGGAGCAGTTAAAACCTCTTGTGGCTAAAAACAAAAAACTCGGTCCGCAAACTTTAGTTGCCGTTGGTGGGACTGCACTTACCGCCGCCGCTTTAAACAGGAACCAAGCTTTTTTTGACGAAGATGATCTTAGTGGAAGCAGGCTTACTTTGGTTGAAATCAAAAAGCTTTATGGCAAACTAACTTCCATGTCCCTTAAAGAGCGCCGCGGCCTTGCCGCGCTGCAGCCCGGGCGGGAAGATGTTATCGTCAGCGGCCTTTGCATTCTGTGGCAGGCGGTATCTTTATTGGATTTTTCGGAGATTTTAATCAGTGTGGGCGATCTTCTTTCAGGTTACCTCCTATTAGCAGTTGACGGAGGTAGATAAATAGTCTATAATGTTTTTTGTACGGCATGCCGGGGTGGCGGAATGGTAGACGCTACGGACTTAAAATCCGTTGGGCTAATCGCCCGTGAGGGTTCGAGTCCCTCCCCCGGCACCATTTGACTTGGAAGCAGAAACACCCGCTTAATCAGTGGGTGTTTTTTTATCACAGTCGGACAAAGGAGTTAAAGATAATGGCTGATCTAGGGAACAAAGATGAATTAGAGAAGGCTCTTTTGGTAGGGATACACGGCGCGCCCGAGCTGCGCCGGGCGGAAAGAAGGCGGTTTTTGGGATTTTTCCGGGAAAGGGTAATCGAGGCCGTGACTTTTTCCCAGCTGAAGGGAAAAGGCCTGCAGGCTATGTCCAAAGCGGTTTTGGATCCCCGGGCCGTGGAATTGGTTATCCACCAAGATGCCCGCCAGGATGCCATGCCTTTAATGATCCAGGCGCGCAAAAAGGGGCTGGATTTTACCATTGTATCCAACCCCGATTTTATCGGTAAGGTTGCGGTAGTTTTAGTTGCGGCCGACGCCGTTGATATTCCCCGCCTTTTGGCCGAAGAAGAAAAAGCCGGTAATTAAAAACCGGCTTTTGGCCTAGAAAGGAAATTCTTCTTCTTCCTCCTCTTCCTCTTCTTCCTCCTCGTCGTTATTCTCTGCCGTAAAGGCCGGTTCCGCTTCTTCCTCTGGCAGCTTGGAAGCAGGCTTTTCCTCCTTGGGCGGGCGCAGGATTAAACTGGCTAAAACCAGGCTTAAACCGATGAAAAGGGGGATTAATCCCGCTAACAACCAGGGGCCGAGCCCCAGGGTTGCCAGGCCTAAAGTGAGTGCCAGGCCGATTAAGCCTACTGCCAAACCCGAGACTAAAAGCAGCTTGTTTTGTTTCGCCGGGCTTTTTTCCTCTTCTAGGGGAAGGTCCCGGGCAATTAGCGCCATCCGCTCTTTATAATTGAACCAACGCAGAGCCAGAGCTAAAATGACAGCTAAGGCAAAAAGAATTACCGGCATTAGTAAGGTAAGCAGTCCATAAGTATAGGGCATTTTCAATCCTCCTTCTTATCATGCAGAATTTTAAAGCTTAAAGAACCGAGATCCAACTTAACGAACAAAACACCCCGCTGTTCGCCTGAACCAATAATTCCCTCTATCAACTTTTCCCCTTTGCGGCCTTGGAAAGGCACCTCCGATTTGAAACTACCGAGATTGATCTCTCCTTTTAATACATATGCGGCCTCGGGGGCAAGAAGTATGTCAATGTCGCCTAATTTGCTTTCTAAAACGGTCCGCTTCGCAAGTGGGCCTTCTAAAAGTACACTGCCCAAATCTGTTACCGCTTTTAATTCCGCCGGGAATTGGCAGTCGACGATCTTGATACTGCCTAGGGCGGTTTTTAAATCCGCATCCCCACTGTGCTGCTCCAATGTGATGTCGCCCAAGTCGCTTCGGATCTGCAGGTTGCTTTGGCTGCCTTTGACCGTTACGCCACCCAAGCCCGCTTGGATCTGCAGCTTAGATTCGAAAGGCACCCGGAGAAAAAGATCTGCGCTGGCCTGTTCGCTGCCGGCAGTCTTCGGCAGATGGACGGTGAGTTTGCCATTTTCCGCTTCCAGGGAAATGTTGGCCAGAAGTTCTTCCGTCCGGCCCGCCGTAACGGCCTCGGCCTTTTTTTCCGCCCTTATTTCCACCGTTTCAACTGCCGCTCCCGTAATTTCGATCCGGCCCAGGGGGTTAAAGACCGTTAGAGTTTCTGCTGCTTCCATTATCAGCTGTTCGTCTTTTGTGTACTCCACTGTAAAGGGAAAAGCTTTTTGTTGCGGCCCGTTGGGAGCCAAAGTGGTCAGCGGCCGGGGAATAATACCGGCACTGAATAAAACTAAGGCAAGGACTGCGATTAAAGCTGCCGATGTTAATATTATTAAAAATCTTCGCATTACATCACCTCACTGTTTAGTGATTTCCGTTAAATAATCCCCTCTTACTTGTGATTATTCAGCAGCGGGTGCCGGAGTCCTGTTTTGTTTTTGAAAGAAATTAAGAGGTTTAAGTAGGAATGTGTAGAAGTATTTTCAAAGAGTCAAATCAAAAGGAGGCGGGAATTGATGAGAAGAAAGTTTGGCAAATTGTCGTTTGTGACGTTAATTGTAGTAGCGGTGTTGGCATTCAGTCTGCCGCTTTGGGCCGCCGAAGTAATTATTTTGCATACCAATGATGTGCATTCGCGTCTGGAATCGCATGTTCCCCAGGGTGCAGAATTCGAACAAGGCGGTCGGGTCAGGCTCGCTACTTTGGTGGAAGAAGTCCGGGCTCAGTATGGTAAGGATAAGGTTATCCTGTTGGATGGGGGCGACGCCATTCACGGGATGAACATTGATAACTTATTCGGTGGCTTACCTTCCATCGAAGTGATGAATGCTATGGGTTACGATGCCTTTACCTTAGGCAACCACGAGTTCAACTACGGGCAGGAAGTTTTATTGGATCGCATCGCGGATGCGGCCTTTCCTACCTTGGCCGCTAACGTAACCACTGAGGCAGGCTCTTTGTTTGGCGGCTACAGTGCCGTTATCCAAGAAGTAGGCGGGATCAAAGTTGCCGTTATGGGGCTTGTTACAGAGGATACGCCCGTTGTAACGCATCCGAATAATGTGCAGGGGCTTGTTTTCCACGATCCCATCAAAGTTGCCAAGTCCTTAGCCGAAAAACTGCGTCCCCAGGTAGACCTACTTATTGCACTGACGCATATTGGCTACAAAGAAGATATCGAACTCGCCTTGGCAGTCCCCGAGTTAGACGTTATTGTCGGCGGGCACAGCCATACCAAACTGGAAAGTGTTACTAACGCAGGCGGCGTACTTATCGTCCAAAGTCACGAATATGCAAATAATCTGGGCTTTTTGCGTGTTGTAGTGGAAGACGGGAAGGTTGTAGAACACGAATGCAAACTTATCCCCGTAACGCATGCAACCGCCAAAGATGCCAAAATACAAAATATCATCGATGGCTGGAATGAACTGATGGAAGAGCGCCTCGGCGAAGTTGTGGGCTACAGCCCTGTCAGCTGGAACGGCGAGCGCGAATTTGTCCGCGTCCAGGAAACTAACCTTGGCAACCTGGTAGCCGATATGATGCGCGATGCGGTGGGTGCCGATATTGCCCTGACAAACGGCGGCGGTATCAGAGCAAGCATTAACCCCGGCGATGTTTCTGTCGAAGATATTTACAGTGTCCTTCCCTTTGATAACACTCTTGCCGTTATTAAACTACAGGGTATGGATATCATCGATGCTTTGGAGCACAGTGTCCGCCTGCTGCCTGAGCAAAACGGAGGATTTTTGCAGGTTTCCGGCCTTTCCTTTGAGGTAATCCCCGAAGCAATAGTCGGCGCCAGGGTGA
>JBHGWS010000020.1:0-65276 GCA_041936745.1 Candidatus Darwinibacter acetoxidans | reverse complement strand
TATCGTCACATCACTGCGGTCAACTGCTCTTAAGGTACGCACAACACTGTAATACTCCAAATCTTCCGCCACTTTGCTGCGCCGGCGCAGGCCCGCTGTATCAATTAAAAGCAGGGGCTGGCCCTCGTAGGAAAAGTGGGTATCGATGGCATCTCTGGTGGTACCGGCAATTTCGGTGACAATAACCCGCTCTTCACCAACAATTTTGTTGACTAAAGACGATTTACCCACATTAGGGCGCCCGACTACCGCCACTTTGAGGCTTTCATCGGCCGCCGGCCCTTGAATTTCCGGGAAGTGAGATACAAGTTCGTCCAAAAGATCCCCAATGTTGCGCCCGTGTTCCGCCGACACCAAAACGGGCTCGCCTAAACCGAGCCTGTAAAAATCTGCCGCATAGCGCCAAGAATTGCTCAGATCTTCGACCTTGTTAACGCAAAGCACCACAGGCTTATGGTGCCGCCTGAGGATTGCAGCGATTTCTTCGTCAATCCCGGTTAAACCGGAACGGCCGTCCACGACAAAAATGATAACATCCGCCTGCTCTACCGCAACAAAAGCCTGCTTGCGGACCTGCCGCGTAATGATATCGTCTTCAGAATCTATCCCCCCCGTATCGATCAGCGTGAAGCTCTTCTGCAGCCACTCCGCTTGGCCGAAAATACGGTCGCGGGTTACACCCGGTTGGCTTTCCACAATTGCTGTCCGCTGCCTGGTAATGCGGTTAAACAAAGTACTTTTGCCAACGTTGGGGCGCCCCACAATAGCAACTATCGGTTTACTCATTGTGACCTCTCCTTGCAGCATTCCGTCCCGGAAAAAGTTGTTCAACTGACAGGTAAGGAACCAAAAATTAACTGTTCCTCAGCGTTGATAAATTCGCTATCCCCCTGCCAAATCCTTCTTAGCGAAACGGCGCTCCCCTACTAAGAAGAAGGCTAATGCCTGATTACAATTTGTACCCCGTTTTGCAGATCGTGGACTGCCCCGCCTAAAAGCCGTGCTAAAAGCAAAGAAAGTGACGCCTGTTCTTCTTTATCCGCCGCAAAGAAAACCGGGGCACCCCCTTTGCCTACTTTCCCCGGGCCTAAGGCTATCACCGCCATAATCTCTTTTACCGCCCGTACTTCCATCTTCCCCTCCTTAATCCAGCATCCTGCCGGCAGTTGACGTCAGTGGTTTGCGGATTGCCCCTTCCAAAACAGGCACCCTGCGGATGGCTGCTAAAAAAGCCTCCGGATTTGCCTCAGAGGGAAGCATGACAAAGTATAAACTGCCTGTCGCTGCATCCCGGCGCACAAGGGGGGTAAACTCCTGTTCCTCCACGTCCATGTAAATTCCGACCATGGACGCTACATCATGGGCGATTGCCTGCATCTGGCCGAAGTTAGCCAATGTGGCTTTGGCATCAGGGTTTTTGGGTTTAATTACTGCTGCCAACCCCCTCTTTTTATAAATCTCACGTGCTTTTTCAAGCCCCACGTTCGTCATGATTTTGTCCCCGATGGTTAAAAGGGGCCCCTCCCATTTAATCTGGGCAAGTTCCACACCGGCTACATCCCCAATAAGATCCCCGCGCATCAACCTGTTTAAAAGATGCGCCAAGCCCAAGCCAACCAAGGCGGCTGCACTTAATCTCAAAATACCGAGGCCTTTAAAAAATTCCGAGGTAATGCCCACTCCCAGAGACACCCAAATAGCCAGATAATTGCGTGCTTCAAAAACCCGGGCGATTCCCTCGATATAGGCATCGCCGCGGCTGACCATTTCAGTTGATTCCACAGCTTTCAAAGTATCCCTTTCCACGCTGCGCACTTCTCGAAACTGCGATGCAGCCAAGAGCAGGAAGGAAACTGCGGCAAATTCCTTTTCCAAAAATGCCGGCACAATCACTGCCCCGATCAGAGCGCCGATGAACCCTAAGAAAAGATGAACAGCCCAACCCTGCGGATAGCTGGGATATTGGCGGTAATCCCGCCGCAGCATGTACCACCTGGCGAAAAAGCCGGCCAGGGAAGCGGTTACTAGGGTCACCAGGTACTCCATCAGTCCCGCTCCCGTTCGTCGTCTTCACCCAGGCCCGCTTCCCGCCTGAAAAATGCGCCCAGCGAACCAAGCCTGCCTTGATCTATGAGAACAAAGGCGATACCTACCACTGCGGCGACTGCTATCAGCCAAACTAAGGCTCTGCCCGCGGCGCCGCCCAGCTGTTTTTGAGCAGTTTGTTCCCCCGTCCCCAGGCCCGCCGCCGCCGGGATAACTTTAGCGAACAGTTTTGCGGCCTGCTCCGCATGCTCTAATTTATTGGTATGGGCGCCGAATTCCAAAAGGATCATTTTTGGCCCTAAATCTTGATTATAATTACCGCGGGCATCAAAGATTCCTTCAATGATCCCGGGATAAAGTTTATCCGCTACCGCTTTAATCCGTTTGGCATACTCTAAATTAGCGGCGCGATTTTGATTCTGCCTGCCCACAACCAAGCGCACTTTGGTTACGGGCATTCCTTCCACTTCCGCCTCGTACACTTCCGGTGGCGTGGCATCCCTGTGCACGTCAATTAATGTCTCCGGGCCTTTCTTTAAAAGCTCGGCTGCTGTCCGCCGAGAGCGCAAATAGGCCTGCCCATCGTGGGGCAGGTGGCTGTTTTCGGACCAAAGAGCGGTAATGCCCGCCTGCTCCAGGGCAGCGGCCAAAGACTTGCCTACAGCTAAAATATCGCCCCTGCCGTCTTCTTTAGCATCGGTACCGCTTGTGGGCACATATGATTCCGCGTTATGGGTGTGGTAAATACCGATGACACCGCCTCCTTTTGCCGCTTGCGTTTTCAAAAACTCCTCGCTGATGGCGGGGAGTTCAATTGTTTCTAAGTATTCCACGTACACTTCAACCCCGCGGATCTCCTTAATTTCAAAAAGGCGGTTGTCCGCGGCAATATAATGATCGCCGGGATCCAATTCGCGGCCGGCCATGGTAATTACACTGCCATCCCTATCGTATAAAGTGTAATGGCCCGGGGCCTCTTCTTTCCCCGCAGCCTGCGGGGCGAAGAATCCGCCCAAGATGATCGCCAGTATCACTAAGGTTAATTTCCTCATAGATCTTCACCGCCTTCCGCCAGCCTTTCTCTCGTTTCGCCGACGAATTCCGCCAGGCCCATGGCAATTAAGCCCGCCACAACCATGCTGTCAAAAACACCCGCTCCCCCCAAAACCACCCGGGTAGGCAGATCAGCCGCTAAAGCCCGGGCCAGATGGATGATGTCGGTTAGAAATATGCCTAAAACACCGGCAATAAAAGAAGCCCGCCTGGATCGACCGGCCAGGTAGCCTACAATACCGGCTACAATGCTGAAAAGCCAAAGAGGATCCAAAAAGGCCCGGCTGGCCGGGTCAAAATCTGTCAGCTGGCTTACCCCAAAGACCACCCCTGCGGTGACCAAGGCTGCCACAACTGCCCTGATTTTTTCCCTGGCGGTTTCCGCTTTTATCAAAAGATAAGCGACTAAGGCCAAAGGAATAATTCCGCCTCCCACATTTAGGCTGATCCCCGTACGGCCCGTACTCAGGGGGATTGTAATAAAGCTGCCCCCAATCATTAAAGCAATAAAAATCAACGCCTGAGAGTCGGTTAGGCGCAGGCGGTCGAGCAGCCGCTGCCCTACACCAAAGTAGATTAAGGCGGCCGCTGCAAGTAAAAGGCTTGCTCCTGCAGGCATTTTATTCCCTCCATTAACACTTTTTTTTAGTGTTCCCCTGCAGGCTGCTAGTATCCATGAAAAAAACCTGTGAGCCAAAGCCCACAGGTTTTTTTAGTTATTGTTTATTCCTCGTTGTCTTCTTTGAATAAATCGCCGAAAACGTCCCCTATATTGGTTGTTAACTCGTCCGTGTCGGTTCCCTCCACCGTTTGCGGCTGCTGTTTGGCTTTAGGTGCAGGCCGCGGTGCCGGTTTAGGTTCCAGCTCTTTAATGCTGAGCCCAATCCGGCGCGCATCCGCATCGACGCTGATTACCTTAACCTCTATTTCTTCGCCCGAGGTCACCACATCTTCCGCTTTGGCCACATGCCGGTGTGCCAATTCACTGATGTGTACCAAGCCCTCTACGCCGTCTTCCAGTTTAACGAAGGCGCCAAAGTCCACGACTCTGGTTACCTCGCCCGTTACTTTATCGCCCACATGATAATTATCGGCAACCTTTGTCCAGGGATCCGGCATCGTTTGCTTTAAGCCTAGGGAGATGCGCTCCCTCTCCTTATCCACTCCCAAAACCATAACGGTAATCTCTTCATCTTCGGAAACTACATCCGAGGGATGATTGACGCGAGAGTAAGCCATTTCGGAAACGTGTAAGAGGCCTTCCACGCCGCTGCCGATATCTACAAAAGCGCCAAAGTCTGTAATACGGCGGACAATTCCCGGGACCTTTGTCCCTACCTCTAAAGTTTCGAAGGCTTCTTCTTTCGCTTTTTGATACCGTTCTTCCAGCACTTCTTTATGGGAAAAAACTACATTATTTTTCGAGCGGTCGAGTTCAATGATTTTAAGTTCCAGTGATTGGCCCACATACTGCTCTAAATCTTCTTCAAAGCCGCGGGAAACGTGGCTGGCGGGAATAAAACCGCGTACGCCCACATTAACCAGGAGGCCGCCTTTCACTGTCTGTAAAATTTTTGCTTCCAAGGTCTCTCCGGCCGCGTTGAGTTTTTCAAGCCTTTCCCAGGCCAGATCGGCATCGGCGCGCCTTTTAGATAAAAGGACGTTACCTTCCGCATCGTCTACCTTTAAGACCTTGACCATAATTTCTTCGCCTTCGCTGACAAGTTCTTTCGGATCCGCGTTCGGCAGGAAAGTCAGCTCGTTAAATGGCACTCGACCCTCTGATTTATAATCAATATCAACTAAAACCTCATCAGAAGAAATCTGAACGATGCGCCCTTTGACAACGGCACCGACGGTTGGCATTTTCACATCGTATTCACTCATTTGAGCTTCACTGAGCCCTTCGGCAACCGCCTCTTCCTCTTCTACTGCTGCTTCTTCTACTTCCTCAACTGCATCTTCCGCTTCTTCTTCCGCGGTTTCTTCTCCTTGTTCAACTGCATCTTCCGCTTCTTCTGCCACTGCCTCGTCAGCAGCGTCTCCATCTTCAGCCGCAACCTCTTCTGTTTCTTCCTCTTCAGCCAGGTTATCGGCGGAAACTGCCGTTACAACATCTTCCTGTTCTTCTGCCTCTGTTACTTCATCTTTTACTTCTTGTTCTTGCTCTTCGGTGATTTCTGTTACTTTTTCTTCTGTAAATTCACTCATTCTAGTAAGTACCCCCTCAATTAACCAGTCCGGAGTAGAGGCACCGGCCGTCACTCCTACCTTTTTTGCCCCGCTAAACCACTCAGATTTTAATTCGGCGGGTGTTTCAATATGATATGTGGCCGTTCCTCGCTCCTTGCATAATTCGGCCAACCGTTTCGTGTTGGCACTATTGCGGCCTCCAATAACAACCATAACATCCACTTGGGCGGCCAATTCCTTTGCCGAAGTTTGCCGCTGTTCGGTAGCAGTACAGATGGTATCAAAAGCTTTCAACTCCTGAACCCTGCCAATCAGTTCATTGATGCAAGCCTTGAAATTGGCGTTGGATTGAGTAGTTTGCGCAATAATACCGACGCGTCTTGCAATCGGAAGCTTACGGATTTCTTGAGGCGTACTCACAACTTGTGCGGTATCATCCGTGTAGCCCAAAATGGCTTGTACCTCGGGATGAAACCGGTCCCCAACAATAATAACTTGATACCCTTCTTCCTTCAACTGTCTTGCCCAACGCATAGCCCGTTGCACAAAAGGACATGTGGCATCGATAACTTCTAGTTCACCACTTTGTAATTCGCTTAAAACCTTCGGTGCTACACCATGTGAACGAACAATGACTACTCCTGAACCTGCATCCCCAGGTTGTTCGATTACCCGGACCCCTGCGGCCGCGAGGTTCGCAACAACCTGTGGGTTATGGATAAGTGGACCTAACGTGTGTATCGGAGTGCCCTGGGAAGCTTCGTCCACTGCTTTGGATGTTAATTCCAAAGCCCTTTTGACACCAAAGCAGAAACCAGCGGCATCTGCCAATACAATTTCCACCTTTCCCCCTCCCTTATTATACCTACAAACCGCAGACTATAAACAATGCATCCACCCTGTTTGTATTTCTGCGTCAGCTTAATTATTCCTGCTTATTAGCTCACTAAATTGAGATGAAATCAAATTACTGGCTCGATCCACCTCTTGTCTGTTAGTTCTTTTCGGTTTCCCCAAATGAATCGGCTGCCCAATTGTAACCGTAATGGGCCGCCGAAAGCGCAGCGGTTTAACACCCTTGACCACCACCGGGATGACGGGAACCCCTGTTTTTAACGCAATAAAAGCTGTCCCGCCCTGTAGGGGCAATAGTTCATTTTCTCCCCCGCCCCGAGTACCTTCCGGGAAGATGCCTAAAAGGCCGCCGCCGGTCACTACCGCTTGGGCTTGCCTAATGGCTCCGCGGTCAGCGCCGCCCCTTTTTACGGGAAAAGCATGCAGTTTTGGTAAGGCACGGCCTAAAATAGGGTTTTCAAACAGTTCTGCTTTAGCCATAAAATGAATCGGCCGCCTAACCGCCGCTCCTACCGGTAGGGGATCGAACCAAGTTACATGATTGGCGGCCACAATGGCACCGCCTTCCGCCGGGATATTTTCGACACCGCTGACCCGAAGTCCCCAAAAAAGTTTGATCACAAATCTAATGACTGCCACTAGAGCTCTGTACACGATCCTTCCCCCCCGAGATAAAGCGGAGAACTTCGTCTACCACTTGTTCGATGTTCAGATTTGTCGTATCTATTTCAATGGCATCCTCAGCTTTTTTTAACGGCGACACTTCTCTGGTTGAATCCAAAAAATCTCTCCGCTGAATCTGCCGCTCCAATTCTTGCAAATCAACATCAAGCCCTCTTCTTTTCAATTCCAACTGCCGGCGCCTGGCCCTCTCTTCAACGGAAGCGGAAAGATAAAACTTCCAATCCGCCGTGGGCATAACTACCGTACCAATATCCCGGCCGTCCATGACAATTGACCCTTGGGCAGCGATTTTCTGCTGCAAAGAAGCAATTATTTCCCGGACCTTACCATGGCTGGCTGCCAGGGAAACGTTTTCGCTCACGGCCGGCCGGCGGATTTCTTCCGTCACATCCTCTTTGTTTATAAAAAACAGATTATCTTCAGCCCGATTCTGCCAGGAAATCTCCAGGTTCATCGATTTTACCAGTTCCACCAAGCCCTCTTCATCGGCCGGGGAGATGTTTTCCCGCAGTGCCTGCAGGGTTAAAGCCCGATACATAGCACCCGTATCCAAATAGCGCAGGCCCAATCTTTGGGCCACCAGGCGGGCAATTGTACTTTTCCCCGCGCCGGCGGGGCCGTCTATGGCAATTCTCATCATTAAACTTCTACCTTTCCCAAAGTTTAGCCGAAAACTTAGCCCATCCTTATCTTCACCAAGGAGTTAAAATCCCCTTTACGAAAAATGCGGGGCAGCTTCAAGCTTTGTTTTTCAGCCTCGCCTGCAGGGCGCTTATTTCTTCTTTTGTCAGTTCCCTAAAAGAGCCGCTGGGCAGTTCACCCAATTTGAGAGGCCCAATTTGAATCCTTAAAAGATGCCGGACGGGAAAACCCACCTTCCGGCACATGCGCCGGATCTGCCGATTGCGGCCTTCTTTCAGACTTAAGCGCAGGCGAGTGAAACTGTCGCTTTTCGCCAAGACCCGAGCGATGGCAGGCTGAGTTAAGCCGTCTTCCAAAGCAACACCGTTTCTTAAAAGGCGGAGGGCTTCCTGCGTGATTTGGCCCGTTACTTCAACTAAATATACTTTGGCCAGGCCGAACTTGGGATGCATCACTTTGTGGGCCAATGCACCGTCGTTTGTTAAAAAAACTAAACCCTCCGAGTCATAGTCAAGGCGCCCGACCGGGTACACGCGCTCTTTCACACCCGTTAAAAGATCGAGCACACCTTTGCGGCCGAATTGGTCTTTGACTGTCGTGATGTAGCCCAGGGGTTTATTTAAGATAAAATAACGCAAGTTTTGGGGCGGCCCTAACACCCTGCCGTCAACTAGAATTTGAGACGCCTCGGGATCAACCTTCATGCCCAAAACAGCGGCCTCGCCGTTGACCAAGACGCGGCCTTCCAAAATTAGCTTTTCACAGGCCCGGCGGGAACCGATCCCGGCCTGCGCCATAACTTTCTGCAGCCTTTCTTTCACAAAACACCCTCCAGTAACTTAATACTATCGAATTTTGCCTTAGATGGCAACAAAAAAGAGGGGTTGCCCCCTCTTAACCGCCGCTTTTTTAGACTTTGTAAGTCGAGCGTAAAATCCCGTTGCTCTTTTCCCCTTTCATCAGGCCCTGGATTTGATCAATGAACTGTGGTGCCAAATCCAACAAACGATCGTAAATTGCACTTTGATTTACCGGCAGCAAACGGACGCTGTCCCGGCCTACCACCAAAAAAGCTACGGGGTGTAAAGCAATCCCCGCCCCGCTGCCGCCGCCGAAGGGGTGTTTTTCCTCCTTAGCGGAGCCGGCGTATTCACCTCCCCCGGCTGCAAAGCCGAAGCTAACTCTGCTCACCGGTAAAATTACCTGCCCGTCCGGCGTCTCCACCGGATCACCCAGAATGGTGTTTACATCCACCATGGTTTTTAGACTTTCCATGGCGGTTTCCATCAACCCTTCGATAGGATGCTTATTCTCCAACTTTCAGGCCTCCTTCCACCCAATTCAACTCCGCACTAACGCCCTCAGCTCATCGAGTATAATTTGACCAAGTCGAAAGCTAAATATGCAGTAAAGGCTGATTCGCAGGACCCTGTTATGAAAATCAGGCGTAACGTCAATACGAGGCGGCTTGGCAAGCTTAGCCCTCCCGCCAAAAAGCGGGCCGAGCACAGCCCAAATGCCCCCAAAACCCAAAGCGGTCCAGAGCGGATCCCCCGCGCCAAAAACTATTTTCAAATCAAAGGCATTTACTTCTTGGACAAAACGGGAAAAGAGGCGGGAGGCCAAATGCAGGCCGCGCCTTGCCTCCTGCAGGCGGGGAAAAGGGCGCTCTCTAATTTTCTCTGCAGCTTTTGCCAGCAGGACAGGGGGTATTTTAAAAAAAATTCCACAAAGCGCCAGAGAAAGAGTGATGGACAGCTGCTCGCCATCCCAGCCCAATTGGATTTTTAACGAAAATTTGATTAATAAAAGAAAAAATAAGAAGAACAAAAAAAGACCGAGCAGCAGCATCAAGATCACCTCAACTCAGTCTTAATTTGCCATTATTTCCAATTACTTATGCCCTGCAGGGGAAGTTCGTCCAAGCTTTTCAAGCCGAAATGCTGCAGGAACTTTTCGGTGACACCATAGAGGATGGGCCTGCCCGGGGCTTCTTTCCTGCCCAACTCGCGGATTAACTCTCTCTCCAAAAGGCTGTTTAAAGCGCTGTCGGAGCGAACTCCCCGGATTTCTTCGATGGCCGCTTTAGTGATTGGTTCCTCGTAAGCGATAATAGCCAGTGTCTCCGTGCTGGCCAAGGTCAATGGGGCATTAATGACAGGCCGGCCCATTTTTTCAATCCAGGGGGCCAGTTCCGGCCTGGTAACCATTTGATAACCGCCCGCAACCTCTTTAATTAAAAGGGCACCTTTGGCATAACGCTCTTTGATTCTTTGGACTAAAGCAGCGACTGTCTTAGCGTCCAGGTCGATAATTTGGGCAATTTCTTTGGCTTTGATGGGTTTAAGGGCAGCGAAAATTAAACCCTCGACCAGAATTTCCGCTTCTTCCAGCGTCATGAGTGCACCTCCAATTCCAAAGCGTAAGGTTCAACAGCGATTTCACCAAAGGATCGTTCTTGGCTGACCCGCACTTCCCCCAACCTGACAAGTTCCAAAACCGCCAGTAAAGTGACTACTATTTCCTGCGGCGAACGGTTGTGGCAGAGATCAAAGAAACTTAATTTCGGTTGGCCCACCAGCTGGAGGCGGATTAAAGCTAAGCGCTCCTTAACCGAGATCCTTTGGCTGACAGCGTGGGTTGGTGCTTCCTTCGCCAGTTCTTCCCGCAGCCCGCGGTAAATCTCCTTTAGCTGGTTTATTGTCAAATCCCCAACGGGGTTTGTGAAGATTGGCGCCTCGGAATATGCCGCCTGAGCCTGCCCTCTGTCGTAATAAAAGAGGGTGGTTTCGTATTTTTCCCGTAAGAATTCAGCTGTTTCTTTAAAAAACTTGTACCTTACAAGCCGTTCCACCAGTTCTTCCCGAGGGTCTTTCTCTTCCTCTTCCAAATCCTCAACCTGCGGTTTTTCCGGTAAAAGCAGGCGGGATTTTATCCGGATCAAAGTGGCGGCCATAACTAAAAATTCACCGGCCACGGCTAAATCCCGCTCCTGCAGCGAATACAGGTAAGCCAAATACTGTTCCGTAATTGCGGCGATAGGGATATCCCAGATCTCGATTTCATTTTTGGCAATCAGATCAAGCAGTAAATCGAGGGGCCCTTCGTAAGCCTTAAGCTGGAAAACATAGCCCACAATTATCACCTACAACGAAAGAGTGGCAACGAGTTTTAATAAAACGCTGTATATGGGATTGATAATCAACCGGGCACCGCCTGTAATGACTAAGACAATCAAAATCATGGGCCCGTAGCGCGCCCAGCTCAAATACTTATATTCCAACTGCGGCGGTAAAAAGGAAGCCAAAATTTTGGACCCGTCCAAAGGCGGCAGAGGGATTAAATTAAAAGCCGCCAGCCCTAAATTTAACTGGATATTGAGCGATAAAAAAACAAACATCGTACTCATCAGTGCTGCAGTGGGCATTAAACCGGGCAAAAACCGGTAGAGGTTATAAAATACCCAGGCCAAAAGGACGTTGGCCAGAGGCCCGGCGGCAGACACCAAGAGGATGCCCTGCCTTTTGTTTTTGAAATAATTGGAGTTAATCAAAACCGGCTTGGCCCAGCCAAACCTAAACAGCAGAAGCATTATTGCACCGACCGGATCCAAGTGAGCCAGGGGGTTTAACGTTAAACGGCCCTGGTATTTTTGAGTTACGTCACCTAATTTATAGGCTACGAAGGCGTGGCCCAGTTCGTGGAAGGAAATAGCCAGTAAAATAGCGGGAACGCTTAAAAGCAGGTGTTCTATATTTATCATCAGCCTGAAACCTCCTCATCCAACTCCCTTACATGATACCACAGATCAGGCCGGCCTGCCATAATCAGGCTGTTACACTTTAAAATGGGTTTCCGCGGCCTGCCCCACGTATTTGCCGCAGCGGGAACCCCAAGTGGCGATGAGTTTTTCATCGCGCAAAATCTGGACTATTTCACAGCGGTTGGGACAGTCTTGGCATTCAAAACTCCTACTTGCAAAGTCGCTGTCGGCTGCTGCCAAACCGGCAAATTTTGTCGCCCTTTTTTCATTTTCCAAATATTCTTGGGCAAGCCTGGCGGCACCTACTGCCCCCATCACATCGTAGTGCGCCGGTACAATAACCGGTAAGTTTAAGGCTTCTTCCAAAGATTTGCGCATACCTGCGTTGGCCGCTACGCCCCCTTGAAAAAATACCGCGGGCTGGATGTCCTTGCCTTTTGCCACATTTGTCAAATAGTTGCGCACCATTGCAGCACACAAGCCCGCTAAGATGTCGGGTATGCCGTGTCCCAGCTGCTGTTTATGGATCATGTCGGATTCGGCAAAGACAGTGCAGCGCCCGGCAATCCGGACCGGGGCCGTACTTTTAAGGGCCAGGCTGCCAAACTCCTCAATGGGAATATTCAACCTTACGGCCTGTTGATCCAAAAAGGACCCGGTCCCCGCGGCACAGACCGTATTCATGGCAAAATCGGCTACTACACCCTGCCTGAGGATAATAATCTTAGAGTCTTGGCCGCCGATTTCAACAATGGTTGAAACGGCCGGATTGTAACTTAAAGCGGCAATGGCGTGGGCTGTAATTTCGTTTTTCACAACATCCGCACCTAAAACAGCCCCGGCTAATTCCCTACCGCTGCCCGTTGTGCCTACACCCACTACCCGGGGTTTAAGTTCCCGCAAAAAATGCAACCCCTCCCCCAGGGCCTTCAGGGGTGCCCCTTTCGTACGCAAGTATTTTTTCCAAACGACCGCATCCTTTGCGGCTTTCTTGGGGTTAACAAGGACGAAATTAGTGCTTACGCTGCCCAGATCGACCCCTAGGTATAAACCTTCTTTTTTGTTGGACATGTTAGCTGCCGCCTCCTCTGCAAGAGATCTACAAATGCCTCCAGGCGGGTTTGGAAGCCTGTTTCGCCGGAATGCTCGTCGACGACCAGAGATAAAATTGGAATTTGTTCTCTCCTGCTTACAGCAGGTAAAATACTTTGCGCAACTATTTCAGGCATGCAGGAAAGAGGCAGGATGTGAATGATGCCGGCAAAATCCCTCCTGGCAAGTGCCACGCTCCTGGCTACGCTTTCTAAGCCGTGGCCGCCGATAAAACCCCTTAAATAGCCGGCGGCAGCCGCTTTTAATTTTCTCAAACTGTATAATCCCAAAGCGTTTTTAAAGATATGATCCCAAACCCAGGCCTTCAGGCTGATTGTGCGGACAACTTCTACGCCTAAATAACCGAGCCGCTCTTCCAAACGCAGGTTGGCAAAAGGCTCCACAACCGTGTAGATCTCGCCCACAAGCCCCAGCCGCAGGCTGGGGGCAGGGCTGGAATCACAAACCAAGTCCCGAAAAGCCCCCTTGCTTTCTCGGCGCAGCTTTTTAACGGCCCGCAAGCTTTCCAGATTTCTAAGTTCTATTAAGGTGGTTTTTAAAAGCCGCGAAGTTGAACCTTTTTGTTTCTCGCGGGGGCGGGTTTTTAAGGCCATGTTTTCCAGCTCTTCCATGGCGCCTACCTTGGCCCAAGCCAGACGGCAGCCGGCGATAAACTGCTCGGCTTGAGTGGGCTCGAAGATTCTTTTCAATCTCTGCCAAGCCAACCGGTAGTTGCCGTTGGGTACTTCCAAGGTGATAAATTCCGTCCTGTTCCCCAAATCTTGCAAAATTATCCGCTGGATTTCTCCGTAATAGCCTAAGCGGCAGGGCCCCCAACCGCCGATCATAAAAATGCAGTCGGCACCTAATTCGATCCCTTCCAGCATGTTGCCCAGTATAATTTTAAAGGGGAGGCAGGTCTCTTCCGGGCTGTGCCTGCTTCCCCACTCTAAGGTTCTTTTGCTTGCCAAAGGCGGCGTTATCGGTTCGTGGCCCAGTCCCTTAAGAAGTGCTTCCAAGGGAATGTAAGCATTGCCTAAATGGGGAAAAGTAACTTTCATCGCATCCTTTTCCTTTCTAAAAGATCGCAAAAAGCTTCCAGCCTCGTCAGCGTACCCACCTCGCTTGTATGTTCATCGATGTTTAGCTCCAATTTCGCTAAGCCCCTTGCCCTGGTGCGCTCAGCCAGAAGGGTACCTAACAAAGACTCGGCCCCACAGCCGAAAGGGGAAATACTGATCACCCCGGCCAGCCTTGCCGCCAGGTGTTCTAAGGCACCAACGGATTTTCTGGCTTCCGTCCAGAACAACCGCTTGTTAAGTACGGAGTTGGCCTGCCTACTAATGGCATCGGGCAGTTGGGCCGCGGTGAAAACCCCGGCGCCCAGATTTTTCAGTTTTTCGGCCAAATTTCCGTTTAGAAAGTGATCGTCTACCAGATAGCGGGGCCCCAAAAGCAGGATGTTTAAATGCCCTTTGGCGGCTTCGGTAATTTTAGCCTGGAGGGCCGCATCAAATTCTGCCTGTTTGGCGAGGGCTTTTTGCCAAGCCTTTTTTACGGTCCAAGAGGGAGCAAATTCCCGGCCCATGCGCAGATAGGCGCGGCAAACTGCTCTATTGCCTTTACGTGCATCGATAACCGGGGCCAAAATCCTCACCCTTGCGGGCAGATATTGCTTCACTAAATCAGGCAGGCCCATGAAACTTGGGCAGATATATTCACGCTTGTAAACGCTGATTATTTGGGGTACAAACAAAAGTTCATGCCCTGCCGCGGCTAAAGCTCGGCAGTGGCCAACATACGCCTTGATGGGTAAGCAGGCTCCATCCACACAGGAAGCCAGGCCCTGAGCCAAAATTTCTTTGTTGGTGGGCAGCGAAAAAACAGGCCGCAGGCCCAATTCTGCAAAAAAACACCGCCAAAGCGGCTGGTAGTGAAAATAGTAAAGAGCGCTGGGAATCCCGATCTGCCTAATTTAAGGCCACCCCTCTCACTTTTGTTTTGGTTTCGCCCTCATGTCCTGCGGTTTCGTCAACCGGGGCCTAATTGCCACCTGCGGGATTGGGTAACGAAAAATTATCCTCGTCAAAGCGGCAAAATCAAAGGGCAGAAGCGGCCACAAATAGGGCACCCCGAAAGATTTGGTTACTCCGAAAATTAAAAATATAAACAAAAAGCCCGCTCCAAAACCGGCCCAACCAAAGATAACGGCGCCGAAAAACAAAACATAGCGAAAAAGCCTGATGGCGTAGGCAAACTCAATGCTGGGCGTAGCGAAACTGCAGATCGCCACAACTGCCGTGTACAAAATTGCCTCACCGGTAAAAAGCCCTACGGCGACCGCCAGCTCCCCTAAAAGAGTTGCTCCCACAAGCCCCAGTGATGTGGCCAGGGCATCAGGCGTATGAATCAGCGCCATGCGGATTAAATCAAGGCCGATCTCCAAAAGGAAAAACTGCATCCAAAGCACAATCCGCCCCGGTTCTTTCGGGCCGATAAAAGCAAGCCAGCCCGGCAGATCAGGCGTTGTTGCCAAAAGGTACCAAAGGGGGATGAGCACCAATGATACCAAGATTCCCGCAGTCCTTACCCAGCGAAGATAAGTGCCCACAGGCGGGTTTTGAAAGTATTCTTCCGCATGCTGCGTAAAATGCCAAGCGGTTACGGGCACGATTAAAGCAAAAGGGGTTGTATCCACCAAAATTACAACGTGCCCTTCAAACAGGTGGGCTGTGGCCACGTCCGGCCTTTCCGTGTAGCGCGTAACGGGCAGGGGGTTGAAAGTAGTCCCCAGAATGTATTCTTCCAGGTTTTTACCACCCATGGGTATGCCGTCTCTGTCTATACTGCCAATCCTGTCCTTTACCTCCTGCACCAAACTAGGGTCCGCTATATCAGAGATATAACCGATGAGTACATCTGTTTTGGAGCGCCTGCCCACCTGCAGTGCTTCAAAGCGCAGCCCCGGATCGCGCACCCGCCGCCTAATTAAGTTCACATTAAAAAGGGCCGTTTCCACAAAGCCGTCCCGCGAACCCCTGGTTACCCTTTCCAGGGCGGGCTCTTCGCTGCCCCTGGTTACATACTGCCTCACATCGAGGACAAAAACTGTTTTGATGCCGTCTATTAATAAAAGAAGGGCCCCAACCAAAAATTGGTCCATAGCCGCTTCCAGATTATCGGCCGTACTTACCTCGTAAAACGGTAAATCTTCGTAGAGCAGCTGTTCAAGTGCGCTTGTAGTAACCCCGAGCCGGGGCACAAGCTGCAGCCTTTTCATAATCTCAATGACCGCATCGCCATCGACAAAGCCGTCTAGAAAAAGCAAAGCCGCCTGTTTATGGGCAATGCGAATCCTCCTGATGACCACATCAAAGCTGATTCCGTAGCCTAAATCATCTTTTAAAATATTTATGTTGTCATTTAAGCGCCCTCTGATCTCATATTTTTTTTTTGCCATGCCACCCCCCCTTTGACAGTGAAAATAAGCGCCCCTCAAAAGGACGCTTGATTCTTTCGGCAGTTAGCGAATGGTGGTGGGTACGAACATGTCAATTATCCCAATCACAAAGGCCGCTAACAGGGCTCCGATTACGGAAACCGACATCCCGGGTATCACGAATTGGGTCACCCAAACGATTAAAGCCGAAATCAAAAAACCAACTATGCCTCTGCCGTACGGGGAAACGCTTTTACCGAGCAGACTTTCCACCACCCAGCCCAGGGCAGCGATGACGACCGCCGCCAAAAGGGCGTGGAAGAAGGTTAAAGACTTAAACCCCGGAATAATAAAGCCCACTAACATTAAAACCAGAGCAGACACTATGAAGCGTACTACTGCTCCCATCCAATCCACTGCAGTCACCCCACTCTCAATTTTGGACTAGAAGTAGTATGACCAAAAAACGGCCCGGTTATCCCGAGCCGCTTTTTTAATATTTTTTTAATTGTCCACTTTGAATGCTACCTGCACATTCGCCCTGTAACCTGTGATATCGCCCGCATCGTTTACGGCTCCGGTCCAGTTTAAAACTTCTACGCCGGTAATGCCTCGGACCGTTTTGGCAGCTTCTTTTACGGCTGCCTGCACCGCATTTTCCCAACTGCTTTCGGACTGGCCCACAAGTTCGATTACTTTAACTACATGTGAACTCATAGATAACCCCCTTTTTTGTAGCTTTCCCAAAAAAGGCCTTTTTACCCCAAAAGTAAGCCCCCGGCGCGTTTTACGTTAAAAGCCAAAAACCAGGCTGCCTTTAGAGCACTTCTTGACAGATGCGCAGGAAATTGCCGCCCACGATCTTTTCGATATCCGCCTCGGCCAGACCCTTTTTCCCAAGCATGCCTATTAAAGAGTAGGTTTTGGAACAATCTTCCAAGCCTTCCGGTGTGCTGGCAATGCCGTCGAAATCAGAGCCCAAGCCCACGCTGTCGATACCCCCTTTATCTACTAAATAAAGGATGTGCTCCACTACATCTTCGATGGCGGCTTCTCCCGATTCCGTAACGAAAGCGGGGCAGAAATTAACACCGATTACACCGCCCTGCTCCGCCAGTGCTTTGATTTGTTTGTCCGTTAAATTGCGTGGATGAGCGCATAGGGCACGGGCATTGGAATGAGAAGCAACTACAGGTTTGGCTGTAGTCTCCACAACATCCCAAAATCCCGGATCATTAAGATGAGAAACATCTATCAGCATACCCAGGCGGTTCATTTCATGGACCACCTCGCGGCCAAAAGCGCTGAGCCCTCCCCCCGCCTCCCCTTCCAGCTGGCCTGCGGCGATAGCGTTGCGGTAATTCCACGTCAAGGTGATCAAACGCACCCCTAATTTGTAAAGCATGCGCAGATGGGCTAATTTGCCTTCCAGGGCTTCGCCCCCTTCCACTGCCAAGAGGCAGGCGGTCTTACCCTCTTTTTTTAATGCCTCGATATCCGCGCCGGAACCGGCAAAGCCCAAATCGTCCGGATACTGGGCCAGCATCTGCCAAAAAGCATCGATCATTTCCACCGTATTATGTAAAGCCAAGCCGTGGTAGTACTGGGGGTGGACGAAGGCTGCAAAAAACTGCGCCCCGATTTTACCGCTGCGAAAACGGGCCAAATTCACATGGCCTTCGGCCTCAGCAAAAGATTCACCTGACATTAACAATCTTGACAAAGTATCAATATGTGCATCAAAAATAAACATTAGTTTCCCTCCAAATTAAAAACCTGCTCCTAAGGCAGGCACCTTGGACAGAGCAGGTGGTTTTTCTTCTTACCTTGGTTCCACTATTAGCTTAATTGCAGTCCGTTCCTCTTCATCGATTAACACATCCGTGAATGCAGGAATACAAACCAAGTCCATTCCGCTGGGGGCCACAAAACCTCTTGCAATGGCCACCGCCTTCACCGCCTGATTTAAAGCCCCGGCCCCGATGGCTTGAAGTTCGGCGCGCCCTTTTTCCCGTAAGACTCCCGCTAGCGCCCCCGCTACAGCATTAGGAATTGATTTTGCCGATACCTTTAATACTTCCATGTTAGTGACCTCCTTTAGTAAAACCGCTACATCTGCAATTAGTTCTATTACCGATATATTATATGTTTACTATTAAATTCCTCTTTTTATGTAATAATTTATTCAAGATTTAGACGAGTGATCGACTCAGCACCGCCATCGCGATCCAGCTTGATTACCACGCCGTTGAGCTGGCTTGGCCCTTTCGCCACAGAAAATCGCGCCGGCAGTTGTGTTAGGAATTTGTTAATCACAGCTGCGGCTTTAACACCTAAAATGCCTTCTTTCGGCCCGCACATGCCCAAATCCGTGATATAGGCGGTGCCTTGGGGCAGAATTTGTTCATCAGCGGTTAATACATGGGTGTGTGTACCAACGACGGCACTAACACGGCCGTCCAGAAAACGTGCCAAAGCAATCTTTTCCGAGGTTGCTTCAGCGTGAAAGTCCACAATCACGTGTGTTACATCAGCCGGCAGATTAGCGAGGATTTGGTCCGCGGCCCGAAACGGACAGTCATAGTCCTGCATAAAGACCCTGCCGATCAGATTTATTACAGCAATTACCCCTTTACAAGTTTCATGCCGGTACAAAAAGGCGCCCGGCACATCAGGCGGATAATTGGCGGGGCGTAAAATACGCGGTTCTTCCGAAATATAGGTGTACATCTCTCTCTGATCCCAGATATGGTTGCCGCTCGTTAAAACATGGATGCCTAAAGAAAATAATTGTTCGGCAATTTTTCTTGTCAAGCCAAAGCCACCGGCGGCGTTTTCCCCGTTAGCTGCAATTAAAACCGGCTCGTATTTTTCTTTTAACCCCGGCAGTAGTTCACGGACAATCCTGCGGCCGGGACGCCCGAAAATATCGCCCAAAAGCAGCACATTCAAGATTTCCCCACCCCCGCTAAAGGCGTGCTGAATACGAGGACACGCCCGTTTTCCCGAAATCCGGTCAGTTGTTCTTCCCCGAAAAAAACGGAAGACAAGACAGCTTCTATTAAAGCATTGTATTCAAACTGATCTTCTTCTTCCACATCAGGGCCTTCCTTGATTAAGGCTTCGCCGTAATGATCCTGCATAAGCTGGATCATCAAGTTTAATTCTTCCAAAGACAGGCTTGCCACATCACGCGCAACCTCCAGCAACACAAAAGTATTATGTTCCGTCTTTTTTAAAGACACGAGATGGCTTTGTTCCTGTTTTAGCTTGTGAAATGCGGCTACATGCGACCGAAAACTGGCGGCAAAAGCGGGGAAACTCCGCGAGTCCTCCTCCCAAGCGAGAAAAACGAAACGTAAAAAGGCGCCCTGCGGTTCATAATGAACCCGGCAAATTTGGGGAAAACGTACCAAAAGAGAAATTAATAGTTCAACCTGGCTCGGTTTTTGTGCCACAAGGCTCCCTCCTCTTACCTTTCAAAAATAAAACCAGGCGGACTGCCTGGTTTTATTTAGCATACTCAACAGCGCGCGTTTCTCTGATAACTGTTACTTTTATTTGACCGGGATATTCTAACTCCTCTTCAATGCGTTTGACAATATCTCGGCTTAACTGTACTGCTGTTGCGTCATCAATGCGTTCCGGTTTAACCATTATCCTGACTTCCCGGCCCGCTTGAATCGCGTAGGATTTTTCTACCCCGTCGAAAGAGCTGGAGATTTCTTCAAGCTTCTTCAGCCGCTTGATGTAGGTCTCCAACGTTTCCCGCCTGGCCCCGGGCCGCGCGGCTGAGATGGAATCGGCGGCCATAATTAAAACCGCTTCCACCCTTTCCGCCTCGTAATCACCGTGATGACAGGCCATGGTGTGAATCACTTCTTCACTTTCTTTGTACTTCCGCAGTAGATCTATACCTATCTCAACGTGGGTTCCTTCTATTTTGTGGTCCACCGCTTTGCCGATATCATGTAAAAGTCCCGCTCGTTTCGCCAGGGCGGCGTCAACGCCCAGTTCCGTCGCCATGATTCCGGCTAAGTGCGCCACTTCAACGGAATGCTTCAGCACATTTTGGCCGTAGCTCGTTCGAAAACGTAATCGTCCCAACAATTTTATAATTTCAGGGTGCAAGCCGTGCACATCCGCTTCCAGCGTAGCCTGCTCGCCCGCATCCTTGATGGCAGCATCCACCTCATTACGGGCTCTTGCTACCATTTCTTCAATCCGTGCCGGATGAATACGCCCATCCGCCACCAATTTTTCTAAGGCAATGCGGGCAATTTCACGCCGTACGGGATCAAATCCCGATAAAATCACCGCTTCCGGAGTATCGTCGATAATAAGGTCAATGCCCGTCAATGTTTCCATTGCCCGGATATTCCTGCCTTCCCTGCCGATGATTCTTCCCTTCATATCATCATTGGGCAGAGTTACCACCGACACCGTGGACTCGGCAACGTGATCTGCCGCTGTTCGTTGGATTGCCAGCGAAATAATGTCACGGGCTCGCTTTTCTGCCTCATCCCGTGCTTGTGCCTCATATTCACGGATCATGATCGCTGTTTCATGTTTCATTTCATCTTCAACCGCTTTTAAGATAGTTTCCCGAGCCTCTTCCGTAGTCAGTCCGGAAATCCGCTCCAGCTCTTCTCTTTGCTTCTGCAGAGCCTCCTTTACTTCCGATTGGCTCTGCTCCACTTCCCGAGTTTTGCGCTGCAGGGTTTCTTCTTTGCGCTCCAAAGATTCACTTCTGCGGTCCAAGACCTCTTCTCTTTGGCTGACGCGGCGTTCAAACTGCTGTAGTTCGGAGCGCCGCTCCCGCGCTTCTTTCTCCATTTCAGCGCGCAATTTATGAATTTCTTCCCGGGCTTCCACTAAAGCTTCGCGTTTTTTCGATTCTGCATCGCGTTTGGCTGTTTCCAAAAGGCGCGCCGCTTCCTCTTCCGCTGACTTTATGGCTGCCTCAGCGAATTTTTTACGGATTAAATACCCGGCTAAAAAAGCGATTGCCGCAACCAATCCGTACATTACAATTGTTAAAGCAAGATCGATACTATCCACCTCCTTCTCCCATGCCAGTTCTTAGAACAGAAAGCCGAGCCGAGACTCGACTTTTTCCGTGTTGAATCTTTTTTAATCATTGTGATTTCGCTTTCGACAGGCTAAGCGCCGGCTGAAAAACCGGCAACCCTTCCTTAATTGTATGCGTTTTAAAGATCTCTGTCAAGTAATTCGCCAAGGACCCGCCGCCTAACCGCGCTTGGAAAACCGCGCCTTTCCAGGAGTGAACCGAGTCTTTGGACCCGCTTCTCGTATTCAATGTTTTTCAGCCGCCCCAGCCGCTGCGCCGCTAAGGATAAAGCGAGCTCATACTCTTTTTCCCGGGGATTGAGGACCTCTTCTATTACTGCATCGGCAATGCTCTTTTTTTTCAGCTCCAGCCGCAGCATGAAATTGCCCCTCGGCCGAAATCTGTTGCGGGAAGCCACATGGTTTTGGGCGAAGCGCCGATCGTCAAGGTAGCCGATCCCCTCCAGATAGGCGAGTACTTCATCAATTTCGTCGTCTGCATCGGCAAAATTTTTTCTCAACCGCTCTCGCAGCTCCCCAACGGAGCGATCGCGCACTGTTAAGAGCCGGACCGCGGCCGCCTTTATATCACTTTTTGTCTGCTTTGTTTTTCTTGCTTTCTTCATTTTCTGCTTCGTCCTTTACCAAACCCAAGGCCAGGCGCACTTTGTGCTCCAGTTCATCAGTTAATTCCGGGTTTTCTTTAAGAAAATCCTTGGCGTTTTCCCGGCCTTGGCCCAAACGTAAATCTCCGTAAGAATACCAGGCACCGCTTTTTGTCACGATCTCCAGTTGGGCCCCGAGGTCTAAAATATCACCGTGCCGCGAGATGCCTTCCCCATACATTATGTCAAATTCCGCTTCTTTGAAAGGCGGTGCGACTTTGTTCTTGCGGACCCTGACCCGAGTGCGGTTGCCTATCAGTTCGGCACCCTGTTTTAAAGTTTCGACGCGGCGGATGTCAAGGCGTATGGAAGCATAAAATTTTAATGCACGCCCTCCCGGTGTTACTTCAGGATTACCGAACATTACGCCAACTTTTTCCCGCAGCTGGTTTGTGAAAACAACCGTACATTTGGATTTGCCAATGGCCCCTGTCAGCTTACGCAGGGCTTGCGACATTAAGCGCGCCTGCAGGCCCACGTGGGCATCACCCATTTCCCCTTCAATTTCCGCCCGGGGCACTAAAGCAGCTACGGAGTCTATCACAACTATATCAATAGCCCCGCTGCGGACAAGGTGTTCCGCAATTTCCAGGGCCTGTTCGCCGTGATCCGGCTGGGAAATCAGTAAATTATCAATATCAACACCAAGTTTACGGGCATAAAGGGGATCTAAAGCATGCTCCGCGTCAATCATCGCTGCAATACCGCCCATTTTTTGGGCCTGTGCCATGACATGCAGTGCCAGCGTTGTTTTTCCGGAAGATTCGGGCCCATAAATCTCCACAACCCGGCCCCGCGGTATCCCGCCAACGCCTAATGCTACATCCAACGCTAGAGACCCTGTGGGGATAGCTTCAATTTCCAGTTTGGCCCCTGTCTCCCCCAAACGCATGATGGAGCCTTTGCCAAATTGTTTCTCGATCTGCAATACCGCTGTATCCAGCGCTTTTTGTTTATCTGACATTGTGTTTGCCTCTCCTTCCCAGTTAAAAAACATGTGTTCGCCTTAAAGCCGTAGAAAAAGGAAAACTGACTGAAAGGGATCTAAAGTAGGATCCCGCTAGCCCTCAGCGTTTTCCCCCGGAAAGCAATTTTTGGTCCTATTTTGGGCTTTCACTCTGATGTTTCTACACCTCTCTTTAGATTCCTGCTTGATCCCACAAATGTTCTTTCTAGGGAAAAACTTTGGCCAAGCCCCGCAACATGGACGCCGTCAACTGCCGTTAACGCGGGCCGGCCCGCCTCGTCAAAGACAAAGTAAAGCAGAGCTAAACTATAAGGCAGAGGCTCTTTGCTTTGAAACCCCCTAATCCCCGCGGCACCCGTTGTCCCCGCGTTGATATAAACCGTGCCGTTTATTTCCTCAATTTCCAGCACGTGCGTATGCCCGTAAACTACCGTGGGAAACAGGCCCGGTTCGATAGCTCGGGCAATGCGGTGGTTGTGGATCATAAATATATCGGGCCTGGTTTCTTTTTGAGACCACTCTCTGTTGATCTGCTCCGCCACCGCCTTCAGCTCATCTAAAGGCGCCGGTTTGGGCGCGAAACGATCCGCAACCAAATCGCCCATGCCGGCAATGCGCAGGCCCAACAGATCCTTTTCTTCATTATCAATTATAATTACAGTGGGGCTTTTGTTCAGCCTTTGTATAACCTCGGGGGAATCGTGGTTTCCTGATGTAAACAGATAGGGCACCGCCAGCTCGCCGATCCGCCGCGTGATTTCCGCTTCCAGGGCAGTTCCCCAGTCGGTCAAATCCCCCGTGTCCATGACAAAATCCACCGGGAAACTTTCTATTACTTGTTTCGCAAAATCATAGGCCACCGGATTGTTGTGAATATCCGAAACGTGCAAAACCACCAAGTCCGACTCCACAAGGCCAATGGGGCCTAAAGTTTCCAGGCGGTTTAAAGCAGAGTAAAGATTGCCGGCTAAAACTTGGATCCGCTCACCCAGTTCCTCCACGCGGTCGAAGGCCTCCCAAGCGGTATTTAAAACCCAGGGGGCTGCCTCAATAATGCCTTCATACTCCAGGCGCTCAAAAGCATTTAAATCATAAGTTAAATAAGTGCCCGCGGCCATTATCAAAACAACGATTAAGGCGGCAGCGGCACCCCAGAGAAACGAGCGGGGGCTGCGGATGCCCAAAAACCACAGGGCGAAAGCGGCCCCGGCGGCACCTAAACCCATCAGCTTAAGCGTGAAATAAAGAAGCAGGCGGTGCATGCTTCCTTGGATATCCCCAACTAGGGCCTCCCTAGCATGGGGTGCTGAAAAAACAACCCGGCGCAGCAGCGCTAAATCCACATTTTTCAACGTCACGCTGAGCCGCCAGGGCAGCCAGTGGGTATTGGCCCTGATTTCCCCCACCGGCGGCAGGATTATCCTGGTTTGAGGAGGGTAGGCGGTTTTGACCTCGATGTTTAAAAGCAGGGAAGAAACACTGTAATCCGTAGCAGAAAAGAGATTGATAAATAAGCCAATGCCCACTAAAACAAAAAGGGCCGCCAGATGCCCGCTTCGGCCCCCTGCCATAGCTGTTTGTTGCATCCTAACCCTCCCTAGATGACTGGGCTTTTAAATTGCCCGCCAGAGACAATAAAGGGCGGTTTGCGCAGCCCGCTCCTTAATTTGTTCCCTGCTGCCGCTGAAGTTATGCCTCACGACTATAGTATCACCCGGAGAGGCCAAGCCAATGTATACCAGCCCTACCGGTTTAGCCGCGCTGGCGCCGCCGGGGCCGGCAATTCCCGTAACGGCCAAGCCAAAATCGCTGGCGGCGCGGCTTTGCACGCCCTTAGCCATTGCCCGGGCAGTTTGTTCGCTGACTGCCCCATATTCAGCCAACGTTTCACGGGGGACTTTTAAATCATCTATTTTAGCTTCGTTACTGTACGCCACATAACCGCGCAGGAAATAATTCGAACTGCCCGGAATGTTTGTTAAACGATGCCCAATTAACCCACCGGTGCAGGATTCGGCTAAGGAGACTGTCAAGCCGGCCTTGCTGAGTTTCAGCCCCACGGCCTGTTCCAAAGTCTCTTCATCAGTACCATATAAGTAGGCGGCGCACCGTTCTCGGATGCGTTTTTCCCAGGGGGCGATCAAGCGCCAACCCTCTTTTTCCGACTGTGCTTTGGCGGTCAGGCGCAGCCTTACAGCCCCCCTGGAAGCATAAAGTGCCAGGGAAGGGTTTGCCTGGGCAGCCAGTAAGTCACTTAGTTTTTCTTCCAGGCTCGATTCGCCAATGCCGGCAAAATTCAAATTGCGGCTGACTAAGATCTGGCCGCCGGCCAATGACTTAAGGTGCGGTTCAACACTTTCCGTAAACATCGTTTTCATTTCCCCGGGCACCCCCGGCAAAGCAACGATCAATTTAGCCCCTAACTCTAAAAAGAAACCGGGGGCGGTCCCTTGTGTGTTTCTGATAGGCCGGGCGCCTTGAGGCAGTACCGCCTGCCGTAGGTTGTTGGCCGGCATTTTATAGGCGGCCCCGTGCCTTTTTTGAAACCACGCCTTGATTTCCCGTGCCAGAGCGGGATCGCCAACAAGCCTGCGGTCAGTTACCTTACTGACTATCTCCCGTGTCAAATCGTCAGCAGTGGGGCCTAACCCACCGTTAATCACCACCACGTCGGAGCGCAGCAGGGCCGTTTTTAGAATTTCGCTGCCCCGCTTCAAATTATCCCCCACAACCGACTTATAATATAAATTGAGGCCGCAGTGGGCCAGCCTGGCGGCTAAAAAAGCAGCGTTGGTATCTATTACCTCGCCTAATAATAATTCTGTGCCGATACTGATTAGCTCAGCTTTCATTTTTTCACCTTCTAGTTATCTGACTATTGCAACTTTAGACTTGTTTTCCCACTATTTTGTGTTATAATCTAAATACACCCGGGCAGGAGGCTGTTATGGACCGAAAAAAGCTTTTGACAGTGTTGGTTTTACTCGGCGCGTTGGGCTTAAGTGCTTGTTTGCCGTACCATTTAAAAACGCCCGGTAAAGAAAGCCCCATTACCGTTTTAGGAGAGTTGTCGGGCCAATCGGTTGAGGAAATAGTGGAGGCCGAAATAATCATCAGCCGCGGCAAACACAGCTACACTAAAGTAGTTCCCGTCTTTAATAATGAATTTGAGGCTTCTTTGGAAATTCCTGTAGGTGAATGGGATCTTTCTGTTTTTCTGGTGGATGCGGGCGGTAAAGTTCAATACCAGAGTAAAACAAAGACGCTGCATGCCAAAGGCGGGCAGCCGGAAATTCTTGAAATCATCCTGCGCCCTGCGGCCAGTTCGGTGCACGTTAATATCGAATTGGCAGATTACTTGTTTGCCGAGCAGGTTATGCGGGCGCGGATCCATTTTGATGGAGACATCTACGAAATTACAAGAGAAAACAGCGATGAGCCGATGGCGGCAGAGATTGAAGTTGCTCCGGGCAGCTATGAATTTAAAATTGAACTTTATACCGAATCATTTAGAATAGGAGACCGGTTGGGGCCTGATTCATGGCAGGTGATTCAAGTATTACCTAGGGAAGATCTGAACATTAACTGGACCCCACCAAAAGAAGAGCTGTCAGTTGTCGGCCGGGTCGAGCTTTTGCTTGCCGCACCGGCAAATTTAAACGCAGATCCGAGTGAGCTGGGCGTGCATCTAAGTTGGGATCCTGTCTTGGAAGAGGGCGTTGAAGGTTATTTAATCTTCGTGCAAACAGATGCCTTTGAACGTTTCCAAATACTGACACCAACCCCCATCCAGGATACGTCGTTTCTATGTACCTGGGAGGAAGGGGAAACCCCCGCCAACCCCATTTATACCGTGGCTGCGGTGAGTAAGAGCGGTCTCGTAGGCTACTATGCCCCACCGCTGGAAATAGGCCCTTAAAATCAGCCCAGCCGCCATAAGGCAATCAGTATGCCGAGAAGGGCGCCGATTAAAACTTCAAAGGGCGTATGCCCTAAAAGTTCGCGCAGCCGTTCGGGATGAAGTTCGCGGCGGTTTAAATCTTCAACGATAGCGTTTAAAACCCTGGCTTGTTTGCCGGCGGCCCGCCTAACACCCGCTGCATCATACATCACAACCATGGCAAAAACTAACGCCAGTGCAAAAAGTGAGGAATCAAAGCCCTCTTTTACCCCGGCGGCAGTTGCCAGTGAGGTTACAAAAGCGCTATGAGAACTGGGCATGCCGCCCGGTTCCACCAAGCGCTTGAAGTTTAATTCTTTCGAAGCCACAGCCCAACTGACAATTTTTAAAGACTGGGCAATCACCCAAGCAATAAGTGCTGCCAGCAACACGTCGTTGTTTTGAATTTGCTGAAAAACAGATTGGGAAGAAATAAATCTCAACCCCTTTCATAGAGAAAAAAACCGGGAATAAGATGATCACGGGGGGGATAGTTATGTCTGCAGCATTACCCTTGCTGCTTGTTTTTGTCGTGGCGCTGTTTGCCAGGAACAACCTGCTGGCCGCGGCCGCCGCGATTGTCTTTTTTCTCGATTTGATGAATTTAAACCGGCTTTTCCCTCTTATTCAAGCGCGAGGCATTGAGGCGGGGCTTTTGCTTTTAACCGTCTCTTTGTTAATCCCTTTTTCCTCAGGAGAAGTAAATTTGAAAAGTCTTGCCTCTTCACTTAAAGGCCCTTTAGGGATTTTCGCCGTAACAGGCGGCATACTCGGTGCCTATCTCAACAGCCAAGGCTTAGATTTAATTGCCGTGGAGCCCACAATCGTCCCCGGGATATTAATCGGTGTAACAATCAGCGTTTTCTTCTTCGGCGGAGTTTCCGTCGGCCCAATTATGGCTGCGGGGATCACCGCCTTATTGGCCCGCTTTTTGCTGCCGCCCTGAGTTTAGCCGCCTGCGGAACTCTGCCCCGCTGATGCTTTCCTGCTCTAAAAGGTAAGCCGCGATTTCTCTAATAACGTTGATGTGCTTTTCCAGGCAGGATTTTACAGCTTGTTCCTGCTCCCCAATAATTTCTGCTATCGTATCATGAAGAATATTATTAGGCAACTCAGAACTGACGATACCTCGGGAGGAAAGCCCGGCGAATACCATTTTCTTCGCTAAATCCACAGCCTGCTTAATGTCGCCTACGGCGCCTGTGGACCGTTGGCCTAAAATGAGCTCTTCACTGACCGCTCCGGCAACGCAAACTTGGATATTGTTGATTAGTTCTTCTTTTGTGTAGAGGTACTGATCCTTTTGGGGATTTTGCCTGATATAACCTAGGGCGTTGCTGCGCGAAGTTATGCTGATGGAAGCAACGGAACCGGGCCGGACTGTCTCGCTGATTAGGGCATGTCCCACCTCGTGGCAGGCAATTCTTTCTTTTTCCGCGGCACTGGGCGTGCGGCAGGATTTTTCACCCAACATCACTTTTTCAATGGCCTCACTGATATCTAAAGAAGTAATTTCCTGCCTGCCTTGGCGCAGCGCGTTGATTGCCGCCTCGTTCAATAAATTTTCTAAATGAGCGCCGGAAAATCCGAATGTCTCTGCAGCCACACTCGCAAGATCCACTTCCGCCGCCAACGGTTTACCTCGGGCATGAATCTGCAAAATATGCAGCCTCCCTTTCTTATCCGGCAGATCGACTTGGACGATCCGATCAAACCTGCCCGGGCGCAGTAGTGCAGGATCCAATAGATCACTGCGGTTAGTTGCCCCCACCACTAACACCTGGACTGTGTGGCTGCTCTGCACCCCGTCAATTTGGGCCAAAAGCTCGTTTAAAGTTTGATCATATTCCAAATGGCTCTGGTGCTGCCCTCTTTTAACGCCTAAAACATCTATTTCGTCTATAAAGATTATAGCACTGCGTTTACCTTTTTGCTCGGCTAAACTGCGGGCTTCTTTAAAAATCTGGCGGACCCTGCTTGCGCCCACCCCGGCGTACATCTGCACAAATTGGGAACCGGACGCTGTCACAAAAGCGGAACCGGTGTAATTTGCCGCAGCTTTAGCCATTAAAGTTTTTCCTGTACCCGGAGGGCCGGCCAAAAGGATCCCCTTAATAGGCCTGATCCCCAGGCGGGCCGTGTTTTCTGTTTCCTTAAGAAATGTCAAAGCTTCTACAAATTCCCTCTTGGCCATCTCCAAACCGCCGATGTCCGCGAAAGTTACAAGCGGGATTTTGCTGTTGTCAGCATCCCCCAAGCCGGCTAAACTGAACTTCGTCTGCCAAGGCGCTCCCCTGCTCAACACCAAAGCGGCCAAAACCACAAGGCTGACAGGAAGCAGTAACACGGTGATGTCAAACCCGGCAAGATAAACGAGTACCAGAGCAGCGGCCCCGCCGCCCACAGCTATTTCCCTAGCCCACTTCTGCATCTGTTGCCACCCTTCCCGCCCCTATTTTAATTCTGCCTTCCTCCCTGCCGCGGCTGATAACCCTCTGCAGCATACCTCTTTCGTTTTGCAAACGCAGATAAACATAATTGCGGTCCAACGTAACATCGCCTAAGCTGTTATAAGATTGGGCGAGCTGGTGCACCCGTTTTTCTAACAGCGTGAATTCCCCTGTCATGACGGCCTCTTCGATCAGCAGTTGGACTTTTGGGAATAAATTTAAAAGCGCCGGATCGGCGGAATCCTCCAATTCGATAATAAATTCGCCACCCGCCTCCTCCAGTGCCCGCCAAATACCTTGAAAGGTCAGGCTTAAAGGGACATCCTCAGCCAACGTTAAATGCACGGTCGAAGGTGCGCGGCTGCTTAAGCCTTTTTGCACGACCTCTGCTTTCAAGACGCCGGGCAGGCCTGCCAGTTCCCACCCCAGAGGGTTGATGACCCTCGATTGGTAAAGAAAATACTGTATGGCCATGCCGGCAGCGATAATCAAGATAAAGATAACCAGAGCCTTTTTTATTTGAAACCCATGCAAGTTCAATAGAAATTATCCCTCACTAACGTATGTTTGCCCTTTAGGAATAATAAAGGCCAGTAATTTCATACTGACGCTTATTATTATAACATACTATTGCATGGACCTTTTTAGTATATCTTGGGCCTTGAGGAAATAATCTACACCTGAGATGATAGTTGCCAAAACCGCCAGCCAGAGTAAAACATTGGCCCAGGAAATACCGAGGATTAATCCGGCTACCGCTGCGATCTGGCTTAAGGTCTTTGCCTTGCCCCAATTAGAGGCAGCAATTACCTTGCCGTCGCTGGCAGCCAAAATCCGCAGGCCCGAAACGGCGAATTCCCGCCCGATGATCACTAACGCGGCCCATGTGCTCACTGCACCCAATTCTACCAAAGCCAAAAGGGCCGCAGTTATAAGCAGCTTATCGGCTATGGGATCGATGAGTTGGCCAAATCTAGTCACTTCCTGCCGCCGCCTGGCTAGATAGCCGTCTAAGCCGTCGGTGATGGCGGCGATAATAAAGATGACGGCCGCCGTCAGATTGCCGGGGAAAGGCCCCCGTAAAACAGCAAAGGTGAAGATCGGTACCAATAATATCCTAAGCAGAGTTAAAAAATTAGGTAAATTCATTTTCAACCACCTCTCCCACCAAGTCGTAGGGGTGGGCTTCTGTAATTTTTACCGGGACAATCCGGCCTGGCTCAAGACTCCCCCGGCCGACATAAACACATCCGTCAACATCCGGCGCTTGGCCTTGGTGGCGCCCGAGCAGGACCAGCTCAGATTCCGTTGAAACATGTTCCAGCAGGACATCCACTGTTTTTCCCACTAATTGCCGATTCAATTCCAGTGAAATTTGCCGCTGCCGCGCCATGGCTTCCTGCTGGCGCTCTTTTTTAACCGCAAAAGCGATCTGAGGCTGAAGCTTGTAAGCTGACGAGTTTTCTTCCCGGGAATATTTAAAGATTCCCACGTGGTTTAGTCTCGCCTCCTCTAAAAACTGCAGGAGTTTTTGGAAATCGTGCTCCCTTTCGCCGGGAAAACCGACTATAAAGGAACTGCGGATAACCACCCCGGGAATCCGCTCCCTGATCTTTTCCACCAAACGCAGATTGGCTTCGTAATCGCCGGGCCGCTTCATGCGGCGCAAAACGGGCTTTGACACGTGCTGCAGGGGTAAGTCAACGTATTTGACGATTCTTTCTTCCCTGCCTATGATATCTAAAAGCGTATCAGAAATTGCGGTTGGATACGTGTAAAGCAGGCGCAGCCAAGGTATTGGTACTTTCGCCAAATCCGCCAATAAATCTTCTATTCCTGTACCCAAATCTCTGCCGTAAGCGGTCGTGTCCTGCGCAATGACAGCTATCTCCTGCACGCCGTTTTGCGCCATTTGGCCCGCTTCTTCCAAAATAACGGAAGGCTGCCTGCTGCGGTACGGGCCTCTAATTTTGGGAATAACGCAAAAAGCACAGCGGTGGCTGCAGCCTTCCGCGATCTTGAGATATGCCAAATGGCCACCGGTTGTAGAGACCCGCGGGTAAACTTGGTTATAATCAAAGAGTGCACCTCTTATTTTCCGCAGGCGCCGGCCTCTGGCAACTTCCTCCACAACTTGGGGTACTAAATCCAATTCATTGCTGCCTAAAATCCCGTCTATCTCAGGAATTTCTTGCCAAAGCTTTTCTGAGTAGCGCTGCGACAGGCAGCCAATAACAATCAAACCCCGGCAGTTCCCGGCCTTTTTCAAGGCCGCCATTTCAAAAATAGAATCGATGGATTCTTCCTTAGCCTCTGCAATGAACCCGCAGGTATTAATAATAATTATTTCCGCCTGCTGCGCATCGCTGACAAATTCATGGCCGGCTTTTTGTAAAAAACCGAGTACAATCTCAGTGTCAACTAAGTTTTTTGCACATCCTAAAGAGACAATACCTATTTTCATTAATTTTTCGATGCTCCTACCTGAATCAGAATTAGCTGACTTAAGGTTTCGCTACTCATGATAACATTCCTGCCCTTGCCAGAGAATTAACTGGGCCCAAGAAGGAAATCCAAGAACAGTGTGGAACAGTAAATTATACGACGGTTTCCAAGGAAAGATAGGGTTAAGCATGAAAGGTACTTTTAAGTATTTGTCTTTGATTACCCAGGTGGGCATAACGATTACCTTGACGGTTTTAGCCGCTACCCTTCTCGGGATATACTTAGATGGCCGTTTTCAGACCCAAGGGATCCTGACCGTAATCTTTATACTGATAGGGTCTTTTTCAGGAATTTGGTCCGCCTATCGGCTGATACTTAAGATCACATCCCAAGATTCGGAGCCCGATTAATGTTCAACGAAAACCAGATCTTTAAAAGCACCCTCATCTTAACCTTTGCGCTGAGTTTTGGCGCCATCTGGTTTCACTTTCCTGTTGGATCCGGATTTTTATTGGGCGGTTTAATTGGTTCACTGACTTTTCGCTTACTTATCTTGGACAGTGCGAAGCTGTTGAAGGATTACTCGGCGGGGATAATAACCCGAGATGATGTGAAACGCTATCATTGGAAAAGCTTTCTTAAACGCAATTCTCTTTATGCGGCGGCCCTTGCCGTTTCTCTTTTAACTGCCAACACCAGTTTTTTTGCCACATTAGGCGGCCTGTTATTACCGCGCCTGGCAATTTATTATCACCTTGTGAGAGGGAGGGCAAATTATGGAGACTAACATCCTTTTTTATATTTACTCTTTTCCCGTCAGTGACGCTGTACTCTTTACCTGGATTATAATGTTTGTACTCAGCTTAGGCAGTTTTCTTTTGACCCGTAAATTGGAGAAAATCCCCCGGGGAATGCAGCATTTTTTGGAAGCCGCCGTTGAGGGCATTGAAAATTTGGTTGCTGCCGATATGGGGCCGCGCGGTAAAGTGTTCGTCCCTTTAATTTTAACTATTGCCCTGTTTGTCTTTGTGGCCAATATTATCAGCATTATCCCGGGAGCCATGTCGCCCACGGCTGATCTGACTACTACTGTCGCCTTGGCGCTTTTAGTATTTATAGTAGGGCATGCCGCGGAAATCTATTACAAAGGCTTTGGCTCTTGGATTAAAGGCTTCTTTGAGCCATTTTGGTTTCTGTTCCCCATTAACATTGTGGGAGAAATATCCCAAATCCTTTCCCACTCTTTCCGCCTGTTCGGCAACATCTTCGGGGGAGGAATTCTTTTAGGCATTCTATATATGTTAGTCCCTTACGTTGCACCCGTGCCTCTTTTAGCATGGTTTGGCATTTTGATGGGCGTAATTCAAGCCGGTGTATTTACCATGTTAGCCATAGCTTATATCCAGATTAGATTGGAGTAAACCTTGAACACAGTGATGAAGGGAGGGAGATGGAATCATGGAACTAGCAATTGCAATTGTGATTTCCGCTGTTGCAGTGGGATCTTCTATCGCGTTATTGGCCGGTGGATTGGTAGGTATTGGTGAAGGTTGGGTTGCTGCCAAAGCAGTTGAAGCTATTGGACGCCAGCCCGAGGCAGAGGGTTCAATTAGAACCACCATGATTTTGGGGCAGGCTATTTCTGAGTCGGGTGCTATTTATGCCTTGGCTGTAGTTTTACTGATGATCTTTACGATAGCACGACCCTTGGTAGAACGCCTTTTGGAACTTACAGGCTAAAAAACCCGGGGTGCAGTTTTGCACCCCTTCCCAGAATTTTGGTATAAAGGGTGACTTGTTTTGATAGATGGAACGCAACTTCCAGCTCAACTGATCAACTTTATCTTGTTGGTAGCCCTCATGTATCGGCTGCTTTATAAACCGGTGCGGGAGTTTATGGCTAAAAGGACGGCGGAAATTGAACAGCAGATTAAATCGGCGGAAGAAAACGAGGCCGCTGCAGAGGCTCTCCGCCTCAAATTAGAAAAGCAGGCGGAAGAAAGTAAGCAGGCCGCCCGCCAATACCTGGACGAGGCTGCCAAACGTGCTGAGGCACTGCAGGCCGAGATCCTGGCGGAAGCCAAAAAAGAGTCGGCAGCGCTGAAGCGGCGGGCGCAGGAAGAAACGCGTTTGGAAAAAGAAAAAGCCTGGGCGGAATTAAAAACACAGGTGGGGGAACTTTCGCTGCTGCTGGCCTCCAAGGTAATTCAGGAATCTTTAGACGAAGCCCAGCATCAGCACTTGATTGAACAAGCCCTGGGCCAGTTAGAAGCCTTAGATGAAGAGGGCTTGGTATGAGTACACAAATTGCCGCCCGTTATGCCCAGGCCTTATTCTCCGTAATCCCCCAGGCGGACCGCGCCCGGACAGTGGAAGAATTCAAGAACGCCGCTCTAGTTTTGCGAGACCCTCAGGTAGCACAGGTGTTTTTTTACCCCCGCACTTCTAAAAAGCGCAAAGGCGAAATGATCCGCCTGCTGGGCTTATCTCATACCATGGAACACTTCCTGTTGTTACTTGTGGAAAAGTCGCGAGATGTACTTCTGCCTTTCATTGCCAGAGAATTTGAAAAGCTTGTCTTAGAAGCACAAAACACTGCGGTAGCCGAAGTAACTTCAGCAGTAACCCTCAGCGATGCCAGTTTGGCCAGGCTGACCAAACGCCTGGAGGAACTTTCGCGGAAAAAAATTATTTTGCGAAACAAAGTTGATCCTAAAATAGGCGGCGGGTTGATCATTAGAATAGGCGGCCGAGTTGTTGACGCCAGTGTTAGCAACGCATTACAGCGTCTGGCCCAGAGCTTGAGCCTTGACAAATAACAAGCCATCTCTGCTCCCCTGATCAGCTAGGGGTAGAGATGGTTTTTTAAACCTATTTTAAATAACACAAAAAAGGCACCCCGCTGCAGGGTGCCTTTAAGCTTGCAGCTTAGTCTTTATCTGTCAAGCCAGATAAAGTTCCAAGCACTGCCCACTGAACCGCCGATGATATCCGGCGTTGCGTTGCGGAGGTGATCGCGAATTGCCACCATGTTCTCAGAGGTTGCCGTAAAGAACATGGGAACATTCTCTGCCATGATGTCTTGGAACTCATAGAAATATTCTCGGCGTTCTTCCGGAATCATAGCCCTCTGCTGCTTAAACCAAACTTCGTCAATGGCTGCTTCCCACTCGGTTGCCGGAGTCTCTTGGAAGGGATACCACATGTGCAAATTCCCACTGGAGAGATAGACATTAGACATACCGTTAGGATCAAATGTGCCCGTTAAGCCGATAATTATCGCTTCCCACTCGAAAGTACTACTGAGCATTTCAACCACCACGTTAAAGTCGATCATATGGAAGTTCACTTTAATTCCTAACTCGGCCATGTCTTCTTGGAAAAGCTCGCCGACGATTTGGCGAATCGGTACGCCGGGGTTAGTAACCAAGTTAAACTCAATACGGTTGCCATCCCGGTCGCGGCGGACACCGTTCTCGTCTAATACATAGCCCGCTGCTTCAAGTTTTTCGTGGGCAACGTCGAGATCATAGGGATAGGTTTTAATATCTTTTTTCAGGAAGAATTCATTGCGCATGTTCACCGGGCTTTCCTGGATATAGCCCATGCCGTTCATGGCCATATCAAGAATTGTCTGCTTGTCAACTGCATGATAGAGTGCCTGGCGGAATTTTACATCGCTGAACCAAGAAAACATTGGCTCCGGCACGGTATTCGGATTGCGGTTAAGGACGATAAATTCAGTACCGGGGTTGGGGCCTGCCTGCACGATGGTCCAGGGGCTGTCCGGCTCTCTGTCCACAAACTCCGGATAAGAGTCTGCCGGAATGCCTTTATAGTCAAATTCGCCGTGGAAGAATGCTAAGTTTGCTGCATCGGAGTCAGGATAGTACCGGAAAATTACCCTGTTGAGATACGGCAGCCTATTGCCCACATTATCGAACTCATAATAATCGTCGAACTTGACCATGATTAATTCTTGGTCAATGCGATAAGAGTCAATCTTCCAAGCACCGGTACCAATGATGTCCTGAACGGGCGTATCGATACCCCACATTTCGTGGTAGCGGCCTTCTTTATGAGCCTCACCGAGTATGTGCACAGGTACAACGGGCGTGCCGATGCTGTACATAATCGGTGCATGCGGACGCGGCAGGATAAATTTGACGGTATACTTGTCGATTTTAATTACTTCCATCGGTTCGCCGTCAATAAGCAGCCCCGCTCTGGAGTTGGAGCCCACGTTCGGATCATAAACTACATCAAAGGTAAAGACGATGTCATCGGCAGTGAACTCCGTGCCGTCATGCCACTGAACGCCCCGGCGCAGATAGAAAGTTACTTCTGTGCCGTCTTCACTGATTTCGTAATCCCTGGCTAACTTAGGCAGTACTTCACCTGTGTTCCGATCCAAGGTTACCAGGCCCTCAAAGATCCTACCTGTAACATCCGTGCTGGAAGTTTCAGCGGCTCTATGCGGGTTTAAGGTCTTGGGCCCGGAAACGCCGGCATAAACGGACATGGTCCCGCCGTAGCGGCCGATACTGTCGCCTAACCAATTTTCCACATCGAGCTCTCGCGGATCCAAAAGTTCCACTGCGCGGGCAACTCCCATACCAACAACAAGCGTTAAGACTAAAGCCAACACAAAAAGTCTTTTCTTCACTTTTTCCTCCTTGTATGCGTCTGTAGCAATGAGTCCAAACCAAACCAAGCATATAACATCAAACTAAATGGCCCGTCGACCCCCTTACTTCGGTTTGCCGGACATATAAACAAAGGAACGCAAATAAGCCCGCTGACACTGCTCGAGTGCGGGTTTGAAAAACATAGCAACTATTTTCAAGGCCGTCTGGGTATTTAAGTGTGGATGGTTTGATTTACAAATTAGTTGGTTTTAAAACTTGGGGTTGCCCCGAGCTAAATGGGCTTTTAAAGGCACCCCCGCGGGGGTGCCTTCAAAACCTTTTTTATTCCTCTTATCTGTCAAGCCAGATAAAGTTCCAGGCACTGCCAATGGAGCCGCCAATGATGTCAGGCGTTGCATTGCGCAGATGGTCGCGTACGGCTACGTTAGTCTCCGCAGCAACTGTGTAGAACAGAGGTGCATTTTCTGCCACAACGTCTTGGAACTCATAGAAGAGCGCCTGGCGCTCGTTCGGATCCATAGCGCGCTGCTGTGCAAACCAAATTTCGTCAATTCTAGCTTCCCACTCAGTGGCCGGAGTCTCTTGGAATGGATACCACATGTGGAGGTTTCCACTGGAGAGCCACACGTTGGAGCCACCGTTAGGATCGAAGGTACCGGTCAGGCCGATAACGATTCCATCCCACTCATAAGTGGTGGTCAGCCTTTCGACTACTACGTTAAAGTCGATCATCTGGAAGTTGACTTTAATGCCAAGTGTGCCAAGGTCTTCTTGGAAGAGTTCGCCAACGATTTGACGAATCGGTACACCTGGGTTAGTGATCAAGTCAAATTCGATTGCGTTGCCGTCTTTATCGCGGCGGATGCCGTCTGCACCCAGCGGATAGCCGGCTTCTTCGAGAATCTCTGCAGCTCGGTCCAGATCATATGGATAAGTCTTCAGATCATCTTTTACGAAGAATTCATTACGCATGTTGATCGGGCTTTCTTGGATGTAGCCTTGGCCGTTCATCGCCATATCAAGAATGGTCTGCTTGTCCACTGCATGATAAAGCGCCTGCCGGAATTTTACATCGGTGAACCAGGAAAGCTTGGGCTCGGGTACGGTGTTAGGATTCTGGTTTAAGACAATAAAGCTCGTGCCCGGATCAGGACCCGCGCTGACGATAGACCATGGGGCGCCCGGCTCTCTATCTACAAACTCAGGATAGGCGTCTGCCGGAATGCCTTTATAGTCAAATTCGCCGTGGAAGAATGCCAAGTTAGCCGCATCAGAGTCAGGATAGTAGCGGAAAATTACTCTGTTTAGGTATGGCAGCCTATTGCCCACATTATCAAATTCGTAATAGTCATCAAATTTAACCAGGATTAATTCTTGGTCAATGCGGTAAGAACCAATTTTCCAAGCGCCGGTACCGACTATTTCGTGAACCGGTGTATCAATACCCCACATTTCATGATAGCGGCCTGCCTTATGGGCTTCGCCCAACAAGTGGACAGGTACTATCGGTGTACCGATGCTGTACATAATCGGTGCATGCGGGCGTGGCAGGATAAATTTGACAGTATATTTGTCAATTTTAACTACTTCCATCGGTTCTCCGTCGATGAGAAGCCCGGCTCTGGAGTTGGAACCTACATTTGGATCGTAGACAACGTCAAAGGTAAAGACTACGTCATCAGCAGTGAACTCAGTGCCGTCATGCCATTGTACACCGCGGCGCAGATAGAAAGTTACTTCCGTTCCATCTTCGCTGATTTCATATTCTCTGGCTAGTTGCGGCAGCACTTCACCGGTATTCCTATCCAGCGTTACCAGGCCTTCAAAGATCCTACCGGTAACATCCGTACTGGAAGTTTCAGCGGCTCTGTGCGGGTTCAAAGTTTTCGGCCCCGAAGCGCCTGCATGAACGGACATGGTACCGCCATAACGGCCAATGCTGTCGCCCAACCAATTTTCAACATCGAGCTCTCTAGGATCCAAGAGCTCCACTGCGCTGGCTACTCCTACACTAAAAACAAGTGCCATGAGTAACGCAAACACAAAAATTCGTTTCTTCATGCTTTTATATTCCCCCTTTTGATGTTATTTCTACAATAAGACTTTGTAGGTAAACCCCCTTTCCTCCTCGTGTAAGCCCCCCAAACGAATCAAGGGAACTTAATCTTCTAGTGTTTATATACGCCCTCAATGTTGTTTGTCCTGCTAAAAACTCACTTTTTATATCTGTATTTTCAATTTAAGCTTACAAACAGCCAGTACCAGAGGCCTCTTCGTAAGAATTTCGTCGAATAACGACGTTTCATCTTACCGGCGAGCAGCAGCAAATTACGTATGCGCTCTCGGATCCAGAGCATCCCGCACGCCATCGCCCAAAAAGTTAAAGGACAATACCGTGATAAAAATCATAAAGCCCGGGATCAAAAGCCAGGGATAGCGGGAAAGAGAAGAAATCTTCAATGCTTCCGACAACATGTTACCCCAGCTGGCAACGGGATGCTGAATGCCAACGCCGATCATGCTTAGGCCCGATTCAGAAAGAATAAACCCGGGAATAGTTAAAGTTGCGTTAACGATCACATAGCTTAACGTATTCGGCAGAATATGGCGGATAATGATTCTCGGCTGCGAAGCGCCGACGGCCTCCGCGCCGGAAACATATTCCATTTTAGCAATAGATAGCACCATGCCCCTGATCACCCTGGCCAAGCCGGCCCAGCCGATAAAGGCTAAAATAAAGGTAATCATCATAAAACGTATATCCGATCGCAGATTTATGGGTAGGACAGCACTCAACGCTAACAGCAGGTAGAGACTGGGGATAGAAATAACAATTTCCGCAATCCGCATCATCAAATTATCTACCCAACCGCCAAAGTACCCGGAAACCCCGCCGTAAATCAGGCCAATGGTCAAACTGACCACCAAACCAATAATCCCGATAAACAGCGATCGCCTGCCCCCGTAAGCGATACGGGAGAAAATATCCCGGCCGTAAAGATCGGCCCCGAAAAGATATATCTTGCCCGGCGCGTCCACGCCGAAGAATCGAATATTGCCCTTAAACAGCCCTAGAATTTTATATTGATCGCCCCGGGTAAAGAATTTAATCGGATAAACCTTCGATGTATCAGGCTCGTAACGGTTGCGCATGCTGTCTACCAAAGTATAACCGTAAACAAACGGCCTGGTGAGCTTGCCTTCCTCGTTCACGATGCGGATACGCGTCGGCGGATGATAACTCCTTCTCCGATCGGTCGTCAATTCACTGTAGGGCGCAAAGAAGTCGGCGAAGATAGCGAAGAGGTGTAAAAAGATCAACACCCACATGGCGGCAATCGCCATTTTATGGCGGCGCAATTTCCGCCACGCCATCCTCCAAGGGGACCTGATTGTACCACCGTTTTCGAAAGTTCCCTCAACAGGGTCAGTAATTGTCTTGGCCATTGCACTCATCTCCTATTCATATCTAATTCGGGGATCACTTACGGCCAAAAGTACGTCAGCCACTAAGTTACCGAGGATCAACATCACACCGCCGATAATTAAGTTGCCCATCACCAAATAGTAGTCAAGGCCGCGCACCGCTTCCAGCATCAAGCTGCCGATGCCGGGCCAATTAAGGACAATTTCTGTCAAGGCCGCGCCGCCTAAAATACCACCCAATTGGAAGCCAAAAAGTGTAATCAGCGGGTTGATGGCATTTCGGACCGCGTGTTTATAAATAACCACCCGGCTGCTGAGCCCTTTGGAACGGGCAGTTGTGACGAAGTCCTGCCTGAGCACATCGAGTAAGTTAGAGCGCATATAGCGGATTAAACCCGCCATCACACCTGTACTCATCACTACCACCGGTATAAGCATATGGCGGCTTAAATCCACGACTTTTTCCCAAAAGGTGAAATCAGCAAAGTCAATACTGGTCATGCCGCCAATCGGTAGATTAATATTCCGGGACACCACAAAGTAAAGAGCTAAAAGTGCAAAGAACCAGCCCGGAAGCGATACGCCCATAAAGGCGAACAGAGTCAGCAATCTGTCACTCCAGGAATATTGGTTAACAGCGGAATGAATACCGATAGGTATGGCAACTACCCAGCCAACTACTAGGGAAACGGAGGTTAACAGCAGGGTGTTCCAAATCCGCTGTTTGATGACCCAGACAACCGGCGCATGCCACAAAAACGAATGACCCATGTCACCCTTGAAGAGCTGTTGAATCCAGCGGACATACTGCAAATGCGGCGGCAGATGAAGCCAAAAACGCATCCGCATTGCCTCCATAATCTCCTCAGAGATATCCGGGCTTAACTGCATCGTGGTTAAGGCATCGCCCGGAGCAAGTTGCATGATAAAAAAACTTAAAGTAGAAATTCCTAACAACATAGGAAAAATGAATAGAATTCTTCTTACGATGTACCTGAACATTTTCTAATCTACCTCCTATTTTCCAAAGCAAAGAACACACTCCTTCGCGGCTCGCAGCATAGGTTCAAGTGTCCCGCCAATGTCTCCAACTTAATTCGTTCTTTACAGCGAAATTCCTGCTATCTTGATAAATTTGTCGCTATAGTATAAAACTCTAATAAGATTGCTAAAATTAGGGTAGCATTCTCTCAGGGAGGTAAACCGCTGTGCATCGTACTTTTCAACCTGAACAAGCCCCTAACAATGAAGGGCAGCTAACCCATATTTCGCCACCCAGAACTGCACCTTATTTTAAGGTTGCAGTGAAAACGGCAGGTTTTCAAAAAATCATGCAGGAAATGCGCCAAAAACGAATCGATACCTGGGATTGGTTTATGCTGGCAAAAAGAACCGATGAACTGGCAGTCAACGAACAACAGGCGGAGACGCTCCTGGCCTTGGAGTATCTTAGGGAGCGCTGGCAGCAGGCGGGGGTTATTACCTATCCCCATCAGATAGCCACGGCAAAAAAAGTCATCTTCGAAATGCAGGGGCTGGCGATACTCGCGGACGAGGTGGGCTTGGGCAAAACTATCGAAGCGGGGTTGATCTTAAAAGAATACCTTCTGCGCGGTTTAGTCAAAAAGGTCTTAATCCTAACTCCCGCCAGCCTGGTGTGGCAGTGGTACCATGAACTCTACGAAAAATTCGGCATCAACGCAGGCATCCAGCGCACCAAATGGGACTGGGAATTCGCCAATATATTAATTGCCTCTTTAGATACGGCTAAACGCCAGCCGCATGCTGCTGTCATTTCCGCCATGCCTTACGACCTCATTATAATCGATGAGGCACACAAATTAAAGAATAATTCCACAATAAGCTATCGTTTTGTTAATTCCCTGCGGAAAAAATATTGTTTAATGCTTACCGCCACCCCCATCCAAAATGATCTCAAAGAGCTATACAACTTGATCGGTTTGATCAAACCGGGCCAGTTAGGCAGTTACCGCTCCTTCAAAAAAAGATTTATGCTCGATAAGCGGACGCCCCGAAACCCAAGCGAACTGAGAAAACTTTTAGGCCAAATCATGATCCGCAATAAACGGGGCGAAGGCACCGTGGAATTTACCAAGCGCATCGTCCACCCCATCATCGTCTCTTTGAGCCCGGCGGAAAAAAACTTGTACGAGCGCGTGAGTGAATTTGTGAAAAACACCAGCCGCAAGGTAGGCGTGACAAACATCCTGCCCTTGATAACCCTGCAGAGGGAAGTCTGTTCCAGTTTTTTAGCGACTGCCCTCACACTGGAGAAAATGATGAATAACCTGCCTGAAGAAGATCTGCCCAAGGCAGCCTCGCTGCTTGTGGATTTGGCCAAAGTAAAACAAAACAGCAAATGCGATGCCTTAGAAAAATTGGTGAAACAGTTAACAGATAAAATAATCATTTTCACCGAATATAAGGCTTCCCAAAAATACATCCGCTACCGTTTGGAAAAGGCGGGCTGTACAACCCTTGCCTTTGATGGTAGTCTTTCTCGGGGCAAAAAGCAATGGGTCCGCTACATGTTTCAAAAAGAAGCACAAATTTTGGTGAGTACGGAATCGGGCGGTGAAGGCTTAAACTTCCAATTCTGCAACCAAGTGGTTAATTTTGACCTGCCTTGGAACCCCATGCGTTTAGAACAAAGGATCGGCAGAGTCCACCGCTTAGGCCAAACCCGTGATGTGCACATCTATAACTTAGTTACTAAAGATACCATTGAAGAACACATCATGTACCTTTTGCACCAAAAAATCAACATGTTTGAATCCGTCATCGGCGAATTGGATACTATTTTACTGCATCTGAAGTTAGGCACTACCTTTGAAAGTGAAATCATGAAAATCTTTTTGGCCTCTGAAAACAAAGAAGCCATCCAAGAAAAACTGGCGCAGTTCGGTGACCATTTCCTGGCAGGCCAAGAGAAAGTAAAAGCCTCCACCTGGGATTTCGGTTAACTTCCCCGGGTAAAGTCATTAAGTTCTAATCCCTAGCAAACATATTTCCTTCTTTAGCAAGCTAAAACTTTTGGGGAGTGATACTTACGCTGGCAACTTTGATATTCCAATTCCTCGATCTGTGTGGCCTGCCGCCTATGGAAATTAGGCCCGGTGTTTGGCAGGTATGGCTGGACGAAGCCTTGATGAAAGAGCTGGACGGCTGGCGCGCCCAAGCCCGCCTCCTCCAATTCACCTTTGATAAACACCTGGCCGAAACCTACGGAGCCGATCTGATCTGCGAAGGGAGCTACCGCCTGGGCACAATTACCCGTTTAATCCGCAGGCAGGGCCTGTTGGCAAAGGCCCACCTGGATCATAAACATTTTTACGAACCGAACGTGCGGCGGAAAGTGTTGGAAAACCTAGGAGCAGGAAAAAGAGTCTACGTAATCAGCAACCGGCTTGCCTACTGCCCTTATTTAGGGCTGCAGTTGCTGGCAAGCCGTTTCGGCTTACAAAAAAAAGAGAGCATCCATTTTCCAATGGTGAATCTCTCTTCGGGGGAAGTTCTGCTTAAATTCCCCATTTCAACTCATTTGTTCAGTTCCGGCCCGCCCCAAAAAGAAAAAACCCAAGAGAAAAAAATCAGCTACAAACAAGCGTTTACTGCCGCAACAGGCTGCCTGGCCGAACTATACACAGAAGGCGATTTGAGTTGGGCCGAAGAAGCCTTGGGAAAAATGGCGCGGGAAATGCAAAAACTGGCCAGCTTCTATGAAGACACAGCGGATACCGCCTTTTATGAGCCTAAAGCGGCGGAGATAAAAAAGCGCTTTTACCCCAGGCTAGAGATTACCGCACTGCGCGCCGCACTTTTATTTATCCCCCTGTTTCAATACCGCTGCATGGTTGTCGATCCTAGCGGCAGCGAAGAAGTTACAAACGTCTGCTACGATCCTGTCACAAACCTGCAGAAATTAAGTTAGAAGATCCCTGGCAACGCGCCAGATGGGCCCGGCGCCCATCACCAAAACCAGATCGTTGGCCGTCAGCCTTGGCAGCAAAAAAGATGCCACATCTTCCTGCCTCGGTATATGATATACTTCTGCGGGGCCTTTTTGGCCCCGTATTTTTTCCGCCAAAATCGCCGAACTGACATTGGGGATCGGCTGTTCAGGCGGCGGGGCATAGATATTAGTTAAAATTACCACATCAGCCCCTTGAAATGAGCGGGCAAAATCTTCCAAAAGGAGCTTTGTCCGGGAATAGCGATGGGGTTGGAAGATGGCGATAACCCGCCGATCCCAGCCCTCTTGCGCGGCTTTGATGGTGGCGGCCACCTCTGTGGGATGGTGGGCGTAGTCGTCGACGACTACGGCGCCTTGCCTCTTACCGAGGATTTCAAAGCGCCGCTTGGCCCCGCTGAAAGAGGCCAAGGCGGCTCGCATTTCAGGCGCGGATAACCCGGCGTAATGGCCTGCTGCAATACAGGCCAAGGCATTGGAAATATTGTGCCTGCCGGGCACAATTAATTCAAAGTCACCGAAAAATTCATTCCTGTAATACACCTTAAAGCGGGATTTATTTTCCCAAAGCTTCACTACTTGGGCCCGCCAATCGGCGGCGCGGGAAAAACCATAGGTAGTACATTCGTATTCGCGGCTGAAATCAGCCACGATCTTATCATCTATCCCCAGCAGAAGAAAACTTTTTGGCGGGCAGTTATCCAAAAACTGCCGGTAACTTGCCACCAAGGCCTCGAACGTCCCGTTGTAGTTTTCCAAATGATCAGGCTCTATACTCGTAACAACGGCCACTTCCGGCCGATAGCGGAGAAAACTGCCGTCGCTTTCATCCGCTTCCGCAACGACAAACTGCCCTTTCCCGTGCTTTGCCCCGGGCCCAAAGGGAGTGAAGTGAGCCCCAATCAAAACAGTGGGATCCAAACCCGCTTTTTCCAGGCATAAAGCCAGCATCGAAGTTATAGTGGTCTTACCGTGGGCCCCCGCCACGGCAATACCGCGGTTAGAATTCAGAAGTTCAGCTAACACCTCTGAGCGGTGCAGCACTTTAACCCCCTTTTGGCGTGCGGCTAAAACTTCGGGATTTTCCGGAGGAATAGCACTGGAATATACTACACTGGTCGCCCCGTTCACATTAGCGGCAGCATGCCTGAAATAAATAGTTGCACCGAGATCAATTAGATAATCGGTCGTAGTCGAAGACTGCAGATCGGAACCGCTGACGGTATGTCCCATCTCCAAGAATATCTTGGCTAAGGGGCCCATGCCCGTCCCACCGATGCCAACTAAATGTATATGCTGGTTCATTCACTTCACTCCCAATTCCTCACTTCAGCAGAGGCAGCAGTACTCTCGCCAAAAACCTTGCGGACGCTTGAGCTTCTCCAATAGTGTTACCCCGCCAATCACCTATTAAAACCATGATGCTGTTGGGGTGGAGTTCGCCGCTGTAATCCGACTTGAAAACCCGCACTCCCCGGCTCACACCGGGATACTGTTGGTCTAAAGCGTCACTGACCTTTTGAGCAAACTTGATGTTTTCTTCTAAAAGATCGTTGTCTTTGTCACCCACGACAAACAAAATTTTAGCAGCATCTACACCATTCGCCCGCACTTTTGTATAGTCGTCCGGCTTATCCTGTAAACCATCGCGATGGATGTCAAAAATCATTTGAAGTTCCTGATTAGAAGCTAAAAGCTCGTTAACTTTCTTTTCTGAATTAATGAAAGCATCGCTGTAGCGCGGTTGATCATGGATAGTCTTGTCATGCAGTGCCGTAACCCCTAAAGAAGCCAGTTCCTCAACCAGGGCTTCCCCGACTTTGACGATGTCTCCCGGGCCCCCCCGTTCGTGGCTGTCTTTCGGTTTAAAGTTTTCGGAGGCATGACTGTGGAAAATCAGCACCTTTGGCGTAGGATCCACGATTTCCCCCTGGGGCGGTTTCGGATCTTCCGTTTTGACCCGCGGCGGCTCAGCCGGCTCGCTTTCCGGGTAAAAACCAAAAAATCTGGCGCCCACTACCGCTACCACCACTAGAGTTACGATGATAAACAATAAGCCCGGGCCGTTGCGTTCGCTTCTTCCCATTCTTGCCATTACTATTCCTCCTTCCACATCTAAATATATGCGGAAGGATCTTCGATTTATTCCCGCGGCGCTTCCATTTCCGCCACAATCTCTTGAAGCCTCTTATTGGAAAAAGAATAAGTTTCACCGCAGAAGCTGCAGACGGTTTCAATGGGCTCGGCAAGGTCGATTAACTCCCGGAGCTCTTCGCTGCCCAGAGCAATCAAGCCCCTCTCGAAGCGTTCACTGGAACAATCGCAGTGAAATCTCACCGGCATAGCATCAATTATCTTTAATTTAAAACCTTGAAAAACCGCCGCCAGGATCTCCTCAGGTGTTTTTTCTGCAAACAAAGAACTTATGGAAGGGATATCGCCCAGAGCCGCTTCCAACCGGCTAATAAACTCTTCATCCGGAGTCTCCCCGGGCAAAAGCTGCACGATAATCCCCCCGGCACCTAAAGGGGTGCCGTCTCTATCGACGAGCACTCCTAAGACCACAGCGGAAGGTGTCTGTTCCGAGTAGCTGAAATAGTAAGCAAAATCATCACCGATCTCGCCGGTCTGCAGCGGGACTGTGCCCTGATAGGGATCTTTAAGGCCTAAATCATGGATGACATGGAGATTGCCCGCGCCAACCGCCTCCCCCACCGCTAATTTGCCCTCCGCGTTTAAGGGCAGCTCAACCGAGGGGTTGCCCACATAACCTTTAACATCGCCTTTGGAATTAGCGGATACTACAATACCCTTTAAAGGGCCGTCCCCTTTAACTTGGACCGTAACTGTTTCTTCGCCCTTCAGCATGGCACCCAAAACCAACCCCGCTGTCAGTGTCCGCCCCAAAGCAGCAGTTGCCGTAGGGCTGGTGAAATGGCGCGCCTGCGCCTCTTTCACAACTTCTGTGGTGCGCAGGGCAAAAATCCTGGCTTGATCACTGCCTAAAAACGCCCGTACCAAATAGTCTTGTTTTAGCAAAAATTGTTCCCCCTAAACCACAAATGACTTATAGAGAAAATATGTAAGCAGCCCCACACCTAAAATCACCAGCAGGGTAATGAGAAACCTGGTGCGCTTTTTCGCCCTGGCTTCCAGCCTGCGTTGGCGAATGGTTAATATATCATCATCAGGGCTGGGGACGTACCGCGCTTCATATTCCAACATAATACTTGCCGGCTCCACACCTAAAGCCCGGGCATAGGTTCGCAAAAAGGCCCGCACATAAGCCCGGTCCGGCAGGTCCTCAAGCCTGCCCTCTTCTATTGCGACTAGGAATTGGGTCCTGATTTTAGTTTGCTCAGCAATTTCTTCAATCGTCAACCCTCGCTCCAGCCGCGCTTCTTGTAACAGTGTCCCCAAACCAGTCACTTTCTTCACCTCTCCTTTAAGATTGAATCGTCTACTAGAACGTCACGAGGCTTACTTCCCTGGAAGGAGCCGACAATTCCCCTGACCTCCATCACATCAATTAGCCTGGCCGCCCGGGCATAACCGATGCGGAAACGCCTCTGCAGCATGGAGATGGAGGCTTGGCCGTTTTCGATAACCAGGCGGATAGCATCTTCTAACAGTTCATCTTCTTCTTCTGCCGGCCGCCCTATTTCAATGCTGTTATCCTGCACTTCTTTCACGTATTCCGGATCGCCCTGCCGCTGCCAAAACTTAACCAGCTTTTCGACTTCCCCGTCGGAAATCCAAGAACCCTGGGCCCTAATCGGTTTCGTGGCGCCAATCGGGTAATAAAGCATATCGCCCTTGCCGATCAGCCTCTCGGCGCCGCCCATATCTAAAATGGTCCGGGAATCAACTTGGCTGGAAACAGCAAATGATATCCGGGAGGGTACGTTAGCCTTAATCACTCCGGTAATTACGTCGACTGAAGGCCGCTGCGTCGCAATAATTAAATACATACCCGCGGCCCTGGCCATTTGGGCCAAGCGGCAGATCGCATCTTCCACCTCAGCCGAGGCGACCATCATTAAGTCTGACAGCTCGTCGACGACAATTACAATCAGCGGCAGGTGTTCCCACTCTTCCTTACCCTCTGCCTCCCTTGCGGCCAGCTCTGCATACATTGTGAGGTTGCGCGCCCCTGTCTGGGCGAACAGCTCGTAGCGCCTCTCCATTTCGGCCACAGCCCACCTTAATGCCACAGCCGCCTTTCTGGCATCAGTTACGACAGGCGAAATCAAATGGGGAATCCCATCGTAAGAAGTCAGCTCCACGCGCTTGGGGTCAATCATTAAAAACTTAACTTCTTCGGGCCCCGCCCTATATAAAACGCTTGCGATCATCGCGTTCAAACAAACACTTTTACCCGAGCCGGTCGCGCCGGCCACTAAAACATGAAGCCATTTTTTTAAATCGGCGATAACCGGTTTGCCCGCAATGTCCTTGCCCAAAGCCAAAGCTAAGGGGGAAGTGTGTTCTTTAAACTCAGCGCTTTCCAACACATCGCGCAAAAGAACGGGTTCTATGGAGCGGTTGGGAACCTCAATGCCCACAACCGGCTTACCCGGTACGGGTGCTTCTATCCGCACGTTTTCTGCAGCCAAGGCTAAAGCCAAATCATCTGCCAAGGCGGTAATGCGGGATACTTTAATTCCCGGTGCCGGCTGCAGTTCATAACGCGTGACTACCGGCCCTTCGGAAACATGGACGACTTTCGCTTCAATCCCAAAGCTGGCAAACGTCTCTTCTAAAAGATCCTTTTGCGGCCCGCCCCTGCGGCGTACCTTTGAGCCCCCTTTTTTTAAAAGGTAGGTTGGCGGCAGGACAAACTCTCCCGCAACAGAGCTTTGATTCAAATCTAGGGCTTTTGGCCCGCCGCTCTCAGCCGCTTTCCTTTCAACCACCGCCGTTTTGGGTTTTGTTTTCTCGGGCACCGGTGTTTCGGGGCTTTCCCTCACCGGGGTTTCTTCGATTTTAACGGCGCTTTCTTGCGCCGCGGCCGCCTGCTTTTTTTCCAAGCGCTTTACAATGCGGGCCTCCCAAAAGATGCGCCAGCGCTCCTTCAACTCCGAAAAAAAGCCTGTAACGGCGCGCCAAGCAGCCTGGGCAATTTGTCTCATAAGGAAAATCAAAGAGATTTCAAAAAAGAAAATTATACCTATTAAAACCGCCGCACCCACGAAGACATAAGAGCCGGGGATACCAAAGGCATTGTAGCCTAAAACCAATAGGACCGCACCCACAACGCCGGCCCCTTCACCCCTTCTGGCATAGGCTACCTCTTCCTGAAGTTTGGGCGGAAATTGATAGCCGCGGTAATAAAGCATGTGAAAGATCAGGGCCGTAGACAGCAAAAGTAAAGTCAGCCCCAGCGTTTTACGGAGCGTTGGGGGCCATTTTTTACCCCGAAACACATGTAAAGAGAGGAAAAAAAGCGTCACGGTAAACACCACGGCTATATCGCCGAACAAAACCCGCAGGATCCTGCGCAGCTGCCGCCCGACTAAGCCTGCTGTATCAACATACAATGCTAAGACGGCAAAGATAGAAAAGGCCAGTAAAAGGATCCCCACTATTTCCCTGGTCTTCACGCCGCCTTCTTGGGATTTCTGCTTGCCCACCTGTTTTCACCCCTCTCCCACTTACCTTCTACATCAGACAATAAATGTCCTTTAGGTGGAATTCTGTTCGCTGCTTTCTTGCCGCAACTGCTGCAGTTCTTCAATAAAGCGATCAATATCTTTAAACTGGCGATAGACGGAGGCAAAACGAACATAGGCAACATCGTCTAAATCCCTGAGTTTGTCCATGACAAGTTCGCCGATTGCCTCGGAGGAAATTTCCCGTTCCAAGCCGGATCGGACCTCCCGTTCAATTTCTTCCACGGTTTTTTCCAAAACCTCCATGGAAATAGGCCGTTTCTCACAAGCGCGCATGACACCGTTGAGAATTTTCGTGCGGGAAAAAGGCTCCCGCCTGCCGTCTTTCTTGACGACCAAAAAGGGTATTTCATCGAGCCGCTCATATGTTGTAAAGCGTTTTTGGCAGGCCATGCACTCCCTTCGCCGCCTAATGGAAGCCCCTTCTTCAGTCTGCCTGGAATCTAAAACTTTGCTATCTAAATGCCTACAAAACGGACAGCGCATTGTTTCAACCTCCCTAGAAATATTATACAGTAAAGTAGCTAGCGGCGCCATGTTCGGTTTCTGACTAAAACCACATCCGTGCCGATTAAAACCACATCTGACCAGGGAATCTCTAAATCATCCCGCTTCAGCCGCCAAAAGAAAAAACCCGGCCGATCGACTATGAGGAACTTAATGCGCCCGTTTTCTGGATCCAAATCAACATCGCAGACGTTACCCAAATAACTGCCTTCTTCGATGTTAATCACATCGAGCTGCCTTAACTCGGAGGTCTTAATAAACATGCGCCCCGCCTCCTTTATGTTATTAATGTATGCCGCCTCAGTCAAAAAGAAACAAGGCGAGCCCGCTTTACAGCAAAAGAAAGGCAACCGAAGATTGATCCCCGGTTGCTTTTGATGCTGCTGTTTCGGCTGCTTGTTTAATAACCCGTCATTTTGCTAAGAGTAAATAGCCGGCCGCGGAAGCCTGCCACCAGCGCTGGATTGTTTGGGCGTAGCGTGTTTGGGCAAGCTGATCCAAAAACTTAAGCCGAAAAACGATGCGTTTCCCCGCCGCCTGGTTGAGCGGTGGCTTATGATACTCGCCGATTTTGAGATCGGCCAAGCAGAGCGGGGGAAACAAAACACACCACCAATTTTCCCCGGCTGCCCGGCCTATTTCAACCCGCAGGGCATCATAAGAGCCCGCGGGTAAGATCAAGCGGCCATAAGCCCGCTCCGGAAAGGCGAAACTGCCCGTTTCTACTCTGACGGGGTAATCGAACCCGTGGGCCAACACGGTTTCTTGGGCCGCTGCCTTTATTCTGTCCTTGTTCTGCTCTAAAATAGTGTGGGCGTCAACTTTATTGTCGGCTGCTGCCAAAAGCCGGCCCGCTTCCAAAAGAATTGCATCTCGTACCAATAATTTCAAATCCTGGTCTTTCGGCAGGTTGCTGTTTGCTAAAACGTGCAGGCGGATCAAATCTTTAGCAAATGCCGTATCATTAGGCAGATAAGAGGTCAAAGCAAAGATCGTAAAACCGAGCAGCACGGCTGCGACAAGCAGGCAAAAACTCACCAGGAATCGAACCTTTAGAATCTCTGTATCCATTTAAAGCCCCCCTTAAGATATGGCCATATGTTTGCGCAGACGTTTTAAAGCGGCTTTTTCCAGGCGAGAAACTTGGGCTTGTGAAATACCGATCTCTTCTGCTACTTCCATTTGGGTACGGCCTTCATAAAAACGCATAGTCAAGATCAGCTGTTCTCTTTTTTCTAAATGAGTCATACCTTCTTTTATACTGACACTTTCTATGAGCCGGCCGTCCGTGTTTTTCTCATCGCTGATCTGATCGAGTACAAAGATGGGATCGCCCCCATCGTTGTAAATCGGTTCAAAAAGGGAAATGGGATCTTGGATGGCATCCAAGGCGAAAACAATTTCTTCCCTGGGGATTTTCAATTTTTCCGCAATCTGCCCAATCGTCGGCTCTTCAGAGTATTTGTTGGCTAAAGAATCCCTGGTCTGCAGCGCTTTATAAGCGGTGTCCCGCAGGGAGCGGCTGACCCGAATCGGATTGTTGTCCCGCAGATAACGCCTGATCTCGCCGATGATCATGGGCACTGCATAGGTAGAGAACTTGACGTTCTGGCTTAAATCAAAATTGTCAATGGCCTTCATTAAACCGATGCAGCCGACTTGGAAAAGATCATCCACATATTCGCCGCGGTTGTTAAAGCGCTGAATGACGCTGAGCACCAAACGTAAATTACCCTGCACCATTTCTTCCCGGGCACCCATGTCACCCTCTTGGATCCGGGCCAACAGTTTACGCATTTTTTTATTGGGCAGCACAGGCAGTTTAGCTGTATTTACACCGCAGATTTCCACCTTATTCATTTCGTCCCCCCCAAATTTGCGGTTACAGTTTTCAGTATTGCCACCTTTGCGGCTAACTATTCCGTCTTGCAAATCATCTTAATTTTCTCAATTAAAGGAGGAATTCTTCCCGCACGCCTTTAATATTCTGGAATAAAGCCCGTTATGGGGAGGATGGCGTATGCTGGAATATACTTTTTATGTTGATGCCTGGCTTATCAGGCTGGCCTGCAATTTTATCTTCGAATATTTACTGCTTTGGGCGGCCGCCACCGTAACAAGGACGCCCACTAAGCCCACTCGCTTAAGTTTGGCCGCCTTAGTGGGAACTTTACACTACCTGCTTTACTTAATGGCAGGTTTGGGCTTAATCCCTTTTTACGGCTTTTTAAGATTTTTACCTGTTTTAATTCTCCTTTCCTTCGCCATGCTGGCCGTTGCTTTTTATCCTGCCCCGCTGAAAAGGCTCCTTGGCGTCGCCGCTTATTTTTACGGCATCGGCTTTTTCGCGGCCGGTGCAGGTATGGCCGCGGCCTACATTTTAGGGGATCCGGCAGTGCCGCGCTTTGGCTTGGGTACACTGGCAGCCGTTTTAACCATTTTGATCACCGCCGAAATCGGCTGGGGCGTAGTCCACAAGCAGGTAGTGAAGAGCGTTTACCGCATCCCTTTGGAGATCAGCTGCGAAGAGCAGGTTGTCAACGTTTCAGCCTTGGTCGATACGGGCAACAACCTCCACGATCCCTTTAACCGCCAACCGGTTATTATTGTAGAACAAAAAGCCCTGGGGCCGCTTATCCCCGCGGAAATCAACTCTTTAGTTAAAGCTTTGGAACAGGGCGGCTTAAACACAACGGATGAATTAGCGGGCTTGCCTGCCTGGCAGACAAGGCTGAGGTTGATTCCCTTCAGCTCAGTGGGGAAAAAAAACGGGCTGATGATTGGGTTTCGGCCCGATAAAATACGCATCGGTAAGCATCTTGCCGCCTTGGATTTTAACCCCACTGTTGCTATCCATCCCCACGCTTTGGATCCCAACGGCGAGTACGCGGCGCTGATTCCCCCCTCATTAGTGGCTGAGGGCCTGGGCAGTGCCGCCCCAAAATTAGCTGAAGGAGGGAAGTCGCATGCCGGTAAATCGACTTAGAATTTATAATCTCAAATTAAGACTGCGATTAATTAACCTCCTCAACAAATTAGGCCTGCGCCCGGAAATTCATTACGTGGGAAGCAGCGAGGTTTTACCGCCTCCTTTAAGCCCGGAAGAAGAACGCAAACTTTTAAACCGCCTGCAGGATGGGGATTTAGAAGTTAGGACGCCTTTAATTGAGCGGAATTTGCGCCTCGTCGTCTACATCGCCCGTAAATTTGAAAACACAGGAATTTTTATTGAAGATCTTGTCTCAATTGGAACAATTGGCTTGATTAAGGCGGTCAACACCTTTGATCCCAGCAAGAATATTAAGCTGGCCACCTATGCTTCGCGCTGCATTGAAAACGAAATTTTGATGTATCTGCGCCGCACCAGTAAACTCAAAGCGGAAGTCTCTTTCGATGAACCTTTAAACGTGGACTGGGACGGTAATGAGTTGGTCTTGGCGGATGTGGTGGGCAGTGAAAGCGATGTCATTAAACACATCGAAAAAGAAGTGGATAAAGCCCTTTTGGCAGCCGCTATGCAGCGGCTGACGGGGCGGGAGAAGAAAATCATGGAACTTAGGTTTGGTTTAAACAGCGAAAAGGAGCGGACCCAGCGGGAAGTTGCGGAAATGCTGGGCATCTCCCAATCTTATATATCTCGTTTGGAAAAGAAAATACTGCAGAAGCTGCGCAAGGAAATCAAAAAGATGGAGTAAAGATCTAAAAAGGGAATGGGCTGCGGCCCATTCCCTTTTTTTAACGCTCTTTTTATTTGCGGCGCAAAAAAGCCGGTATATCTAATTCATCATCTGTAAAGGGGCGCAGGTCAAGTTCTTTCGTGATCCGTACATCTTTGCGCGGTGCATCAAAGCCTGTGGCAATAACGGTAACCCGCAGCTCCTCGCCTAAACTCTCATCTATAACGGCGCCAAAGATGATGTTGGCATCTGCATCCGCGGCCTCAGAGATGATCTCCGCGGCCTCATTTACCTCAAAGAGGCCTAAATTGGAACTGCCCGTCAAACTAAGTAAAATGCCTTTGGCTCCTTCGATGGATGCTTCCAAAAGAGGACTGGAAATAGCCTGCTGGGCTGCTTTCACTGCCCGATCTTCTCCCGAGGCCTGCCCGATACCCATCAGAGCTGAACCGGCATTAGTCATAATGGTGCGCACATCGGCGAAGTCTAAATTAATTAACCCCGGGACCGTGATCAAATCCGAAATGCCCTGCACTCCTTGGCGCAGCACATCATCTGCTATCTTAAAGGCTTCCAGCATAGATGTGCGCCTTTCCACAACCTGCAAAAGGCGGTCGTTAGGAATGGTGATCAAAGTATCAACTTTTGTTTTTAAAATTTCGATACCCTTTTCAGCCTGCTCTTTCCGCCGGCGCCCTTCGAAGGTAAACGGCTTGGTAACCACCCCAACCGTCAGGGCGTCTACTTCACCGGCTATCTCCGCAACAATGGGTGCCGCGCCTGTGCCGGTGCCGCCGCCCATCCCCGCCGTGATAAAAACCATATCCGCCCCATCTAAAACTTGGCGGATCTCTTCGCGGGATTCTTCCGCCGAACGCTGCCCAATGCTCGGGTCGGATCCGGCGCCCAATCCTTTGGTAAGTTTCTCACCCACCTGAATTTTGTGATGGGCCTCAGACATCTGCAAAGCCTGGACATCCGTGTTAAGAGCGATAAATTGGATGCCTTTTAATTCGGCGGCAATCATGCGGTTAACTGCATTACTGCCACCGCCACCACAACCAATTACTTTTATGTCCGCAAACTGAACATTTTCCAGATCAAATTCGAACATGGGATCCCCCTTCTTCAGCAATCAAGTTATAAAAAGCAGTTTGCCATAAATTCCACATTTAGTACCCGTTTCCCTTTAAGCGCAGCTAAAAACTACATAACGCTGACAACGGGATTTTTCGGCACCCTAAGATCAATGCGCTCTGCATGCACATTTTGCAGGGCTAAATCATCTAAAATTGTTTCTAAAAGCAGGAACTTCTCCTCCAGATCCGCCTGCTGGCCCATTAAGATCACGGTCCCTGAGCGGCTGACAAAAGAGCGGCTGGTAACATTCCATTCCGAGACATACTCTTTAAGGCTTTCCGGCATCGCAGCCAGCAGGCGGGCCGTGGCCGTGCGCTGCTTTGACGATTTGGGATCCAAACCGGTAACTATGGGCAGGGAATAAACTACGGAGCCTAAAGTTGGCGGCAGCAGGTTGCCTTCTTTATCCAAAAGATACCAACCGTCTGCGGCGGGAATTTGTGCTAACGGTTCCCTTTCTTGGATGATCACCTCAATTTTGTTCGGCCATCTCCAGCGAACTTTTGCTTCTGCCACCCAGGGATGCTCCTTTAATGCCGCTGCCAAATCCCGTACATCCAGGCGCCACACATTTACGGAGGGAAATTCCAAATAAAGGTCCAACTGCTGTGGTTCAAGATAAACTAAGCCTGTCCACTCTAAGTGGTCGGTTTCAAAAAAAGACGAGTTTGTGTAGAGGTAAAAAGCTATAACAACGGCCAGTACCAAAACGTAAAGCGCATTTTTCCCACTGGGAACCTCATTCTTCATCTAACCCCTCCCTCGGACAGACCCGTTTAATTTTGGCGCCAAGCTTGGCCAATTTCACTTCCATGGCTTCATAGCCCCGCTCAATATGCCCCACACCATCAATGACGGAAAGCCCCTCTGCCGCCAGAGCCGCCAACACCAAAGCTGCTCCGGCCCTCAAATCACAGCCGGTCATTGCCGCTCCTTCCAGAGGCAAACCGCCGCTGATGGCAGCCGTTCTTCCTTCCACCTTGAGCTTGGCACCAAGTTTAGCCAATTCCTTAAGATAGCCGAAACGGCTGTCAAAAATCGATTCGGTTAGAAGGCTGGTGCCGGCAGCCTGCGTGGCCAAGGCGGCCAGCTGGGGCTGCAGGTCAGTGGGGAATCCCGGATAAGGCGAAGTAACGACATTGAATGGGGCAAGGCGGGCCGGCGGATGGGCCGTTAAGCTTCTTTCCCCTTCTTCAATTTCCGCGCCCATGCCCTCCACTACCCGCAATAAAGCGGCCAGGTGCGCCGAAACCACATTCCGCAAAGTTACAGATCCACCGGTAATTAAGCCGGCTAGCAGATAAGTCCCCGCTTCAATGCGGTCGGGAATTAGGCGAAAATCAACCGCCCCCAATTCCCGGACCCCTTTAATTCTAATTACGGGTGTCCCGGCGCCCGTCACCCGAGCGCCCATTTTATTGAGAAAGCTCTGGATGTCCACTATTTCCGGTTCCCGGGCGGCATTTCTAATGATCGTCTCCCCCTGAGCCAAAGTTGCCGCCATCATTATGTTCTCAGTCGCGCCCACACTGGGAAACCTTAAAGTTAAATCCGCGCCCCGCAGGCGTTTTGCCCGGGCGGAGATTAACTCATCACTCACGTCAATAACCGCGCCCATCCTTTGAAAACCGGCCAAATGAAGATCCAGGGGGCGGCTCCCAATGGCACAGCCGCCCGGCCTTGCCACCTCCACCCGGCCCAATTTAGCCAACATGGGGCCCATAATCTGCACGGAAGCACGCATCGATTTTGCCAATTCTTGGGGCGGCCGGCCGTGCAGGGAATTCACTTTTAATTCTAAACAATTGGGCTCCAGTTTGCAGTGCACCCCTAAAGAGTTAAGGACGCCGCACATTGTAATGACGTCACGAATTTTCGGTACGTCAGTAATTTTAAAAGTACCGTGCCCTAATAAAGAAGCCGCCATTATTTTTAAGGCTGAATTTTTAGCCCCGTTAATCCAAACCTCTCCGTTTAACTGCCGCTTCCCTTCCACCTCAAACCTACACATCTTATCACCTCTGCCCCGTTTCTACCGTTTATAGTATGCGGGGCAGGGTGTTCGGTGAAAAAGTCTAATCTCGGCATTGGCGGGAAATATTTAATAAAATGCCGATCCCGGCCAAACTCATCAACAGCGAAGAACCGCCGTGGCTGATAAAAGGTAAGGGGATGCCGGTGACAGGCAGCGAGCCCGTCACAACCCCAATGTTTAAAATTGCTTGAAAAGCGATCAGGGACGTGAGCCCGATTGCCAATAAGGTGCCGTATAAATCCGGTGCCCTTAAAGCAATTCTAAGCCCCCGCCAAGCGATAATAAAAAAGAGGGCTATGACAATAAAGCCGCCTAAAAAGCCCAATTCTTCACATAAAATTGCGAAAATAAAGTCGGTGTGGTGCTCAGGCAGGTAGGAGAATTTCTGCCTGCTTTTGCCAAGGCCTAAGCCGAACAAGCCGCCGGAACCAATGGCCAACAGCGATTGGATCACGTTCCAACCGGTATCAGTGGGATCGGCCCAAGGATCTAAAAACGCAAAAATCCGGCGCAGCCGGTACTCTTTCATGGCCACCAGATAATATAAGGCGGGAGACATAAAGATCCCGGTTAAAAAAAGCTGGCCCAAATGGATTCCGCCGGCAAACAAGAGGACCAAAACTGTAAATACCAAGCTGACCCCGGTCCCAAAATCCGGTTCCAACATTATTAAAACAAACTGGAGGCCGGCAAATATCAAGATAGGCAGCAGGCCTGTGAAAAACTTGCGGGCTTTTTCCTTCTTATTCGCCAAATAAACGGCAACGTAATTAACCATGGCTAATTTAGCAAACTCCGAAGGCTGTAAATTAAACCCTCCGATGCGAATCCAGCGGGCGGCGCCGCCTGTTCCTCTGCCCACAAAAAGCACCGCGATTAAAAGTACAAAGGAAAGGAGTAAGCCCGGCAGTGCTAAATGCTTAAAAAGGCGGTAGTCGATTTTCATTAAAAGAAACATAATGACCAGGCCCACTAAAGCTAGTATAGTCTGGCGCTGCACATAGTGATAAGGTTCGCCAAAATCCGCTAAACCCAAAACAAACGAGGCGCTAAAAACCATAACCAGGCCTATGCTGAGCAGAATTATGACAGCACTGAAAATAATAATATCCGGTTTGCCACCTCTTGTGGCCATATTTAACGCCTCCTCCCTAAACTATATGCTTTTAGAGGATGGCTAACAACCCCACTAATGCAAAAATAAGTGCGATCAGCCAAAACCTAATCATTATTTTCGGCTCCGCCCAACCGACTAGTTCAAAGTGGTGGTGGAGCGGGGCCATCTTGAAAAAACGCCGCCCTTTTGTTGCCCTGAAGTAGAGTACCTGCACAATCACGGAAATTGTTTCCAGAACAAACAACCCGCCGATAATCAGCAAAAACAACGATGTTTTGCTCAACACAGCAAAAGCCGCCAACGCCGCACCCAAACCCAAAGAACCGATATCGCCCATAAATATCTGGGCGGGCGGCGCGTTAAACCAAGAAAATCCCAAACAGGCCCCGCTTAAGGCCCCGGCAAAGATCGCCAGGTCCGGATAGCCTAAAAAAACGGCAATCAGACCAAAAGCTGTGCCCGCAATGGCTGTGCTTCCCGCGGCCAAGCCGTCTAAACCGTCCGTTAAATTAACCGCATTTGCCGTACCCACAATAACAAAAACGGTGAAAAGCACATACAAAACGGGCGGTAAAACGAGTATCTCGGCGGAAAAAGGGATCAAAAGATCCGTACCCACCCGGGCTTGGGCATAGAGGCTTGTTAAAAGAGCCACCCCCAGCTGGCCCACGAGTTTTTCCCTGGCCCGCAGGCCTAAAGAACGGCGCAGGACAACTTGAATATAATCATCGATAAAGCCGATGGCGGCAAAGCCCAAAGTTGCAAAAAGCAGTATAATCAAATTGTGGCTTAGGGGAGTTATGAAAACCACGCCTAAAACCAAAGCAAAAATGATTAATACGCCGCCCATCGTCGGTGTGCCGGCCTTTTTAAGATGGGTCCGCGGCCCATCATCCCTAACCTGCTGGCCAAAATTAATGCGGCCCAGAAAGCGGATGAGCCCGGGCCCCAGGGCCAGTGCCGCAGCAAAAGATATCAAAGCGCTCCACAAAGGCGCAAACTTTGGGGACATTAATCCACCCCGCCTCCCATCAGCTTTTCCACAATGCGCTCAAACTGCAAGCTGCGCGATGCTTTCACTAAAACGAGATCGCCCGCCTCAACCGAAAAGTGCGATCCGAGAAATTCTTCCACTGTTAAATATACTTCTCCCAAGCCCGCTCCCTCCTGCATAAAAGAGGCATATTTGCCGATAAAGATTAAATGATCGGCCTTCTCCCGCGCATAAGCCCCCACATCCAGATGAGCCTGCTGAGCCATTTCGCCCAGCTCCAGCATATCGCCTAAAATAGCGATACGCCTGCCGGAACAATACATGTGGGAGAGCGTGTCCAAAGCGGCTTCAGAAGAAGCAGGGCTCGCATTGTAGCTGTCATTGATTATCGTGACCCCGGCGCTGTTGCGCTGCACCTCCAAACGCATGGCGCTTAAAGCCAGCTCTTCCAGGGCTTGGGCACCTTTTTCCAAGGGGATCCCCAACTCCAAGCCAACCGCCAAAGCGGCACAGGCATTCCAGACATTATGCACCCCCGGGACCGCCAAACGCAGTTGAACCGCCTGGCCTTCCTCAAAGCTGACTTGAAACGAAGCGTGCCCCGCTGCATCAGGGTTGATACTGCTGGCAATTAGGTGATTTGCTACATCTAAGCCGTAGTAAATCGTTTTGCCGCGGAAAGAGCGAGCTTGGCCGCGCACTGACGGGTCATCTCCGTTTAGTACAGCTGTCCCCTCCGGGCCCAAAGCTTCCAGCAATTCGCCTTTCGCCTGAGCTATATTACCCATACTGCCCAGGAGTTCTAGATGAACCGGCCCAATATTCGTAATCACGCCCAGATCGGGCGGGCAGATTTTAGTCAAATGCTCAATTTCGCCCAAACCGCGCATGCCCATTTCCACAACTAAAACCTCGTGATGGTCTTTAAGGCTGAGCACCGTTAAAGGAACCCCGATCTCATTATTATAGTTGCCCAAGGTGCTGTGCACAACATAACGGGCCCGCAAAACCTGGGCGATCATATCCTTAGTTGAGGTTTTGCCGTTGCTGCCCGTAACCGCGATCACAGGTATGTTAAAGCGCTTTAAATAGGCCTTGGCTAATTTTTGCAGGCCCACAAGTGGATCTTCAACCTCCACAATCCCGGGCCCTGGGTGGGCTCCCTTTTTTACCAAAGCAAAGCCCCCTTGGCTTAAAACTTCCCCAACGAATTGATGGCCGTCAACTTTCTCTCCCGGCAGGGCCACAAACAAGCTGCCCGGTTTGGCTAAGCGGCTGTCAATCGTCACATGCCCGACTGTTCCCGCCCCGTTTGCTTCACCTCCCGTAAGCTTTGCAATTTCAGATAAAGTCAATGCCTCCATTAATCCTTCAACTCCTTGATGGCAATCCTAGCTTCTTCTCGATCATCAAAGTGGATCCGCCTGCCGGCAGACTCCTGCACGGACTCATGGCCCTTGCCTGCAATCAAGACCAGGTCCGCCGGGCCGGCAAGAGCCACCGCCCTGCGGATAGCCGCTCTGCGATCAGCTATGATTTCATAATCGCCCTGTGAGAAACCGGCCGGAAAACCCGCCACGATATGCGAGCATATTTCCCCGGGATCTTCAGAACGAGGGTTGTCAGAAGTGATGATTACGTAATCTGCCCCTTGGGCCGCGGCCTTTCCCATTAAAGGCCGCTTGCTTTTATCCCGATCACCGCCGGCGCCAAAAACGAGGATCACCCGGCCTCGAGTGAGCTGGCGCCCGGCGGCCAGGAGGTTTGCCAAACCTTCCGGCGTGTGAGCGTAGTCGACGACAACATTGAGCCCGCGGTCGTTTTGAATCCTCTCAAAACGGCCGGGCACACCGGCCAACGCCTCCAACCCTTGTCTTATGGTGGGCAGCGAAACACCCTGGCCGGCACAAAGGGCCGCGGCCCCTAAAGAATTGTAGACGTTGAAACCGCCGCTTAATTTCAAGGCAACGGGAATCTGATCAACCCCACTTGTAAGTATATAGGAAACGCCACTGCTTTCCAATGTTATCTTTTCAGCCCTGAAATCCGCGGCATTTTTAATGCCATAAGCTGCCACTGGGCAGGTGCAGAGACTTTGCAGTTTCAAACCCCAAACATCATCAATATTGACTGCGGCGCTTGCGGCCTTGGCAAATAATTTTGCCTTGGCTTGAAAATACTCCGTCAGCCCCGCGTGAAAATCCAAATGGTCTTGCGATAAATTAGTGAAAAGCGCCCCCGCAAACTGCAGGCCGACGGTGCGGTGCAGTGCAAGAGCGTGCGACGATATTTCCATAACTACATATTCCATCCCCGCTGCCTGCATTTTCGCCAAGATTTTCTGCAGATCTAAAGATTCCGGTGTGGTGCGCGCCGTTTCCAGCCGAACATCACCTATAATTATTTCAATCGTCCCGATTAAGCCCACCTTAAAACCGGCATTTTCCAAAATTGATTTTGCCCAATAAGCACTGGTTGTTTTGCCGTTAGTGCCCGTGATGCCCAGCAGTTTCAATTTTTTTCCCGGTTCACCGTAAAACCTGGCACTGATCAAACCTAAAGTACGCCTGGTATTCGCAACGATTATCTGCGGTACGCCCACGTCCAAAGGCCTTTCCGTTAAAACTGCCGCGGCACCTTGGGCTGCCGCTTCTTCGGCATAATCGTGGCCGTCCGCTTGCAATCCCTTAATGGCGATAAAAAGATCCCCAGGTTTAATATCCCGGGAATCATAGCTTAACCCTGTTATGTTTTGGGGTTCACCCTTAACTTCGTGTTTGATGCCCTTGAGCAGTTTTGATAATTCCAAACCAAGCCCTCCTAAATTAGCATAGGTTTAAAGCTCAAAATTCACCTCCACGGTAGCGCCGGCAGAAATCTTGCCGCCTGCGGCAGGTGATTGTTTAACTGCCAAGCCACTGCCTAAGATCCTAATTTGCAAGCCGGCTTCAGATAATTTTAAAGAAGCGTCGCGCATGCTGAGGCCGATTACCGAAGGAACCGTTACTTCCGCTTTTTTCTCCCCGCCGTAAAAATATAAGTGGACTGTTGAATAAGGCGAAACCCTCTGGCCGGGCTTGGGGCTTTGATCCGCAACAATATCGCCCTGGCCCGCAGCAGCTCCCTGCAGGTTGGCTGCAGCCAATTTATTTAACGCATCTGCTTTAGAAAAATTAATAACGTTAGGCACCATCACTAAAGTTGAAGCTTGAGCGCCCGGCTGGCGCCGTTTAATACCTAAATATTCCAGGCTGTCCGCCATTACTTCTTTAAAAACAGGAGCCGCCAATACTCCGCCGTAACTTGATTCCGCCGCCGGATTGAAAAGAATGACCAAAGTGACCAGTACAGGGTCATCTACGGGCCCAAAACCTACAAAAGAGGCAATCCTTTTATCGCTGTAACCGCCTTCCTCAGGCACTTCCGCCGTTCCCGTTTTTCCCGCTACGTAGTAGCCGGGGATATCGGCTCTGGTCCCGCTGCCGTTGACGACAGCGGAGCGTAAAAGTGTACTGACTTGGGCGGCAGTGCCACTTTTGACGGCGGCACCCCTGCTTTGGGGCGTAAATTCCTGGATTAATTTACCCTGCCCATCCCTGATTTCTTTCAGGAAGAAAGGCCGCATAACTACGCCGTTATTGGCGATGGCCCCCATGGCGCTTGCCAACTGCAAGGGAGTCACGGCAATACCTTGGCCAAAACCGATATTGGCCCACTGGAGGGTCTGCCCCTGCCTTTTTTCGGCGGAACTGACAACTCCGCTGATTTCGCCGGGGAAATCAACCCCCAGGCGGCTGCCGAAGCCAAAACTTTGAATATAGGGAGCGAAACGCTCCGGCCCCATCTCCACGGATAACTGGGCAAACGTAATATTATCGGATCTTTCGAAGGCTTCCAAAAAGGTTACGGCCTCGCCCGTCCTACCGTCCGATCGGATCTGCCCGCCCCCCACCTGCCAGGTGGAACCGCCGTCAAAGCGCCTCTCAGTGGTAGTTAACCCCAGATCCAATGCGGCAGCGGCCGTGATGAACTTAAAGGTGGATCCGGGCTCGTATTGATCAGTGATGGCCACGTTGCGGCGTTGATCGTGGCTTACCTTTTGATAGTCATTCGGATCAAAAGTAGGGAAGATGGCGTTAGCTAAAATCTCACCTGTTTTAGGCGCCAGCATCAAAACCAAGCCCCGCTCGCTTCCGCTTTGCAAAACCGCTTCCTTAATCTTGTTTTCTGCAATATACTGCAGGACCGCATCGATGGTAAGCACTACATCAAAGCCATTTTGCGGCGGAATAAACTCCACGGCCCCCCCGGGGATACTGCGCTGGGCCGCATCTTTTTCCAAGGCTAAACGGCCGTCCGTACCGCTGAGGATCTCCTCATAGAAATATTCTATTCCTTCTAAGCCCTGGTTATCAATACCGGCAATACCTAAGATATGGGCGGCTAAAGAACCGTGCGGGTAGTAGCGCTGCGGCCGCTTAATTAGGCGAATTCCCGGCAGACCCAAATCCCTGATTGCCTTGGAAACTTCCGGGCTCAAACCTCTTTTCAGCCACACACTCCTTTTATCCGAGGTTAAATTCGCCGCTAACTCTTTTTCCGGCAGAGACAAATAAGGAGCCAATTGACGGGCAGTTTCCGCTGCATCTTCTATGCTTTCCGGCACAGCATAAACTGCGTCAGCTCCTATACTGATAGCTAATGTTTTGTAATTCCGATCCATGATTTTGCCCCTCTGGGCATCAATTGTCTGCGGCCGCATCCTTTGGGCCCAAGCCCGGTCCGAATATTCGCCTCCTTTATACAGCTGCAGGTAGGCCAGGCGGCCGGCCAAAGAACCCAAACAGATGACAAACAGGGTGAAAACGAAAATCGTGCGCCTGATTACAGACCTTTTAGCGTTGTAACGTGCCAGCTTCCACTCCTCCTAACGGAAATGCTTTGTTCAGCCAATATGCTAGAGCGGCAAAGAGGCCTCCCTCGCTCGGGTCTTGGTTCTTTTCGGCCCAGCGGCCTGAGGGAGGATCTTTTGGCGGGGCAGTGTTTACCACAACACTGGTGCTCATATCAGGATCGACCATACCCAACTCTGTGCGGGCTAAATAATCAATTTTATTAAGCGATCTTTCTTGTTCAAGATTGACCAATAAGTAATCATTGCGGCTTTCCAAAGCTGCAACTTCTTCCTGCAGCTTGGCTAACTGCAGGTTTAAATTGAAAGATGTAATTTGCAGGTCTAAATACAAAATGCAGACAGCAACGAAAATCGCGGCTAGTAGGCAAATCTTTAAGGTTGCCGGCAGGCGGCGGCGCTTTTTGCGGCGCTTCCCCTGCGGCGAAAATGCCGTACTTTCAAACTCGGCTGCCGCCGGCCGCTCCACAAGTTTTCTGGCTGCAGTCATGGCAGTTACGCCCTTTCTATATTTTTTCCGCCACACGCAGTTTGGCACTGCGTGCCCGCGGGTTAACACTCACTTCGGATGGAGAAGCCTCGATAGGCCTGCGGGTAACTAAGCGAAGAACAGGTGTTTGATCACAGGCACAAACAGGCAGCCCCGGTGGGCACGTGCATCTGCCTAACAAGTTTTGAAAGTGGTTCTTTACCAGGCGGTCCTCCAGAGAGTGAAACGAAATTACGGCCAATCTCCCCGCAGGATAAAGCACTTCCACCGCTTGCTCCAAGGCTTCTTTCAGAGCACCCAGTTCATCGTTAACAGCAATCCTTAGTGCTTGGAAGGTCCGCCGGGCCGGATGCCCTTCCCCTCCCCTGGCGCCCGCGGGGATTGCGTTTTTAATTACCTCCACTAAATCGAAAGTCGTGTCAATCGGTTCTCTCTGGCGCCTTTTAACGATGAACTCGCTGATTCTGGCCGCCCATCTTTCTTCCCCGTAGTCACTTATAATTTTGGTCAGTTCCTTTTCACTGTATGTATTCACTAAGGCCCAGGCATCTACAGGGTTATTCGGATCCATCCTCATATCGAGCCGGCCTTCTTTTTGGTAGCTGAAGCCCCGTGCCCCCTCACCTAATTGAGGTGAAGAAACCCCGATATCCATTAGGATGCCGTGCACTTTCTCAATTCCCAAAGCAGTCAAAATGGCTTTTAAATTACGGAAATTATCGTGGACTAAGCTGACCTGGCCCGTATAATTCACCAGCCGGTATTTAGCCCTGGCGATTGCCTGCGGGTCCTGGTCTATACCGATCAGCCTGATAGATGGCTCCGTGGCCAGCATTGCCAAACTGTGGCCCGCCCCGCCCAAGGTGCAGTCTACATAAACACCCTTGGGTTTCAGTTTCAAGGCCTCCAAGCTTTCTTCCAGCAAAACAGGCTCGTGGGCAAACTGCAACTCGATCACCCCTAGATTCCCAGATCTACTATGTTCTCTGCAATTTCTTCAAAGGATGCCTCCGCGTCAGCCACATAACTCTGCCATTTCTCGCGGCTCCAGATTTCTATCCGGCTGGAAACGCCGATAATAACAGCATCTTTTTCAATTGCAGCAAAGTCTCTCAGGTTTTGGGGGACACCGATACGGCCCTGCTTATCAACTTCGATTTCTGTGGCGCCGGAAAAAAGGAAACGGACAAATTGCCGGGCAGCGCCTTTCGTTAAGGGCAGTTCTTTCAGTTTGCCTTCAAGTATTCCCCACTCCTGTGCGGGAAATAAGAAAAGGCAGTTGTCCAAACCACGGGTCAAAACCGCTCCTTCGCCCAGTTCTTCCCGAAATTTGATCGGAATGATGAGGCGGCCTTTTGCATC
>JBHGWS010000019.1:0-4107 GCA_041936745.1 Candidatus Darwinibacter acetoxidans | reverse complement strand
CCGGCGATGGCTTTGGCAACGGGACCTTAAACCACACAGTTTTAAGTGCCACTGTTTTTGAGATTAAATGCAACGGCAAGATAGTAGATGAGGCAGCCTTGAATGCGGGCCTGGCCGGGCATTTCAACGTTCCCGTGCTTCTTTTGGTGGGCGATAACGTGGTTTGCGACTTCGCCCGGAAAAACTTCGTCGGTGTTAAAACCGCTCAAGTCAAAGAGGCCATCGATCGGGTTGCTGTCAACAGCCTAAGCCTTAAGGCGGCCTGGCGGTTAGCGGGTGAGCAGGCAAAGCTGGCGATCGAAGAAGCGGCTGAGGCTGAGCCGTATGCAGTGGAAGGGCCTGTCACATTTACAGTTACCTTTAGGTCAACCAGTTCCGCCAATATGTGCACGCTTTTTCCCCAGGTTAAACAGATAGACTCGAACACGATTGAAATCAGCGGGGAAGATTACCTCAGCGCTTATAGGCAGCTGTGGGGCCTTTTGATTTTGGGGCGGGCGGTCCAAGACGGGATTTTATAATTAAATTAGAGGCGGAGTAAGAAAGGGCGTTTCCGGTTTTCGGACACGCCCTTTCCTTTTTGAAAAACAATAAAACCAATCCCCTCCCCAGCAGGTATTTTCGGCAGTTAGGTGAAGTTATTGTAAACAAAAGGAAAACGGAGGGGAAGACATGGGCTTGCACGGTTTGAAAAAAGCAATTGAACGGCGGATTGATGCGAAAGCGGCGGAAATTACGGAGTTATCACAAAAAATCTACGATACTCCCGAAACCGGTTATAAGGAATGGAAGACAGCGGCAATAGTGGTCAACGAATTTAAAAAGTATACCGAAGAGATCACGGTTCTGCAGGATATTCCCGGCGTAAAAGTAACTTTGGATACGGGGCGCCCCGGCCCGGGAGTCGCAATTTTAGGCGAGTTGGATGCACTGGTCTGCCCCGAGCATCCCCACAGCGATCCCGTAACGGGAGCGGTCCACGCCTGCGGCCATAATCACCAAGTGGCTTCAATGCTGGGGGCTTACCTTGGCATAGCAGCCGCAGGGGATTTGAGCGGGCTCAGCGGTAAAATTCACTTCATCGCGGTGCCGGCGGAAGAATGTATCGAACTCGGTTACAGAAAACAACTGAGGGAAAAAGGCGTTATTAAATATTTCAGCGGCAAAGCGGAACTTTTATACAGAGGGCTTTTTGATGATGTGGATCTGGCCATGCTTTTACACTCTTTTACCGAGGATTACAAATTCGGGCTGCCCCAAAGCAGTAACGGCTGCATCGTCAAAAGAGTCAAATACATCGGCAGGGCTGCACATGCAGGCGGCGGCCCCCATAAAGGCGTCAACGCTTTGTATGCGGCCAACCTTGGTTTAATGGCCATTAATTCTATCCGAGAAACCTTCCGGGAGGAGGACTTTATCAGAGTCCACCCCATTATAACAAAGGGGGGCGACAGCGTTAACGTAATTCCCAGCGAAGTACTCATAGAAACCTTTGTGCGGGGTAAAACCTTGGAAGCGATCCTTAAGGCCAACGAAAGGGTCGATCGGGCTTTTTTGGGAGGGGCAATTGCTTTAGGGGCCCAAGTGGAGATAGAAGATTTCGGCGGTTACCTGCCTTTGGAGATCTGTGGTGAGTTCCGCGACCTGGGCGAAAGAATAATGACTGAGCTCGTAGGCGAAGAAGAGATTCTCCGAGACACTTCCCACGGCACCGGTTCCACCGATATGGGTGATTTGTCTGCTCTAATGCCTGTTTTACAGCCAAGCCTGGGCGGCGCGGCGGGTACAATGCACGGCAGCGATTACAGGGTAGAAGACCCGGCGATGGTCGTGCTCGGTGCCAAGTTTTTAGCGGCGGCCGCAGTAGAATTGCTGGCTGAAAACGCAAAACTTGCTACGCGGCTCCTTGCGAATTATAAACCGATTTTCAAAACAAAAGAAGAATACTTTGCTGCTCTAGACGGCCTTTTTACCAAAAGGCTGCTGCCGAAGAATTGAAACAGATCTAAATTAAAAGATTGTTTTCCCGCTGTTTCTCAAAAACAAAGCAGGAATTAACCACCCATTTACAGAAGATCTATGTCCCCTAACATAGAATTTATAAAATAACATAAAGTCATTCCGAAGTTTCTTGCAACAAGCAGCCGGAACATTGCACCGTCGTTGAAAATAAATGGGGGTGGTGAAAGACCTGGGTCTAGGAACGAGGGTTTGATAGCTCTGAAAAAAGAAATGGAGGGAAATAAATGAAGAGATGGCTTAGAGTTACCGCCCTTTGCACCGTGCTTGTCCTTGCGCTGGCCGGTTTTGCCGGTGCGGCGGTGGAAGGGGAACTGGAGATCTTCTCTTGGTGGGCAGGAGACGAAGGGCCCGCCTTGGAGGCTCTAATCGAGTTGTATGAAGAAACTTATCCGGGAGTCAAGGTAATCAATGCTACCGTGACCGGCGGTGCGGGAATACACGCCAAAGCGGTACTTAAAACGAGAATGCTTGGCGGCGATCCGCCGGATTCTTTCCAAGTCCATGCGGGGCAAGAATTGATTGGCACGTGGGTCGTAGCTGAAAGGATGCAGGATTTAACCTGGCTTTTCGAAGAGGAAGGCTGGTACGATGTATTTCCCGATGATCTTTTCGACCTGCTCAGCACGGACGAGGGAATTTGGTCCGTTCCGGTTAATATCCACCGTTCCAACGTCCTCTATTTTATCCCGGCTAACCTGGAAAAATGGGGAGTGGAAGCCCCCGATACGTGGGATGAATTCTTAGAAATTGCTCCAATCTTAGAAGAACAAGGCGTTATCCCCATGTCCGTGGGCGAGAACTGGACCGCGACACATCTTTGGGAAAGTGTAGCCTTAGATGTACTGGGCCCTGATAAGTACGGTGACTTGTGGGATGGCAAACTTGCTTGGACCAGCCCGGAAGTTATCGAGGTGTGGGAATTGTTTGGTAAAATTTTAGCCTACACCAACCCGGATGCTCCTTCTCTATCGTGGCAGCAGGCCACGGATATGTTGGTTGAAGGTCAGGCTGCCTTTAACATCATGGGCGACTGGGCCTCCGGCTATTTGTCGACAACTCTCAAGGTAGAGCCGGTAACGGGTTATGGCTGGAAAGCATCACCGGGTACCGAGGGCATCTTTATGGCTCTCTCAGACTCTTTCGGCCTGCCGGTGGGCTGCCGCAATGAGGAAAACACCATTGCTTGGCTGAAAACCATCGCCAGCCGCCAAGGCCAAGATACCTTTAATCCGTTAAAAGGTTCTATCAGTGCCAGAATTGACTCCGACTTGTCAAAATACGATGTTTATCTGCAGAGTGCAGCCAATGACTGGCAGACAGACAGAATTGTCGGCTCTTTAGCTCACGGAGTTGTGGCCAACGAAAGATTTATGAACGACTTCGCAACGGTTATGGACATTTTCCTGGCCAGCAAGGATGCTCAGGCGGCGGCGAACGCTGCTCAGGCAGTAGCTATCCAAGCCGGCTTGGGCAGATAAAAGATATAGCTAAACTTGCAAGCCCGCTGCCCGATGGCGGCGGGTTTGTCCTACCCGGAGCGGAAAAGGAGTGTTAAAGCTATGCAGTCACGCCGGGACAGGCTGGTGGCGGGCCTGATTCTCTTACCGTCAATTGTGCTGTTGGGGATCTTTGTCTACGGTTTCATCGGCCACTCGATAAAAATGTCCACAACTGATTGGGGGCAGGAAGCCGCTATGAGCCTGCATCCCAAGCTAGAAAACATTGGTTTAGCGAACTACCGCGATTTATTCATTGGGTTTTTAAACATCCGCTTCCGGCAGGATTTAGTTAATATGTTCTTTTTCATCCTGCTTTTTGTGGGCTTATCGCTTTTAATGGGCCTTCTTTTAGCTACTTTAATCGATCAGCTCATTTTCGGGGAGACGTTTTTCCGGACTGTTTTTCTCTATCCCATGTCCCTTTCCATGGTTGTGACAGGAACTATTTGGCGCTGGATGCTCCAGGCCCGCGGGGGTATTAATGTGCTGCCTACGCTGATCGGCCTGCCGCCGGGCCAGTTTTTGTGGCTGTCCAGCCGTGAACAGACACTCGCTTTTGACTGGTCCCATATTTTTCACTACATCG